>DATGJB010000009.1:0-28672 GCA_035295425.1 Chloroflexota bacterium
CTGCGCGTCATCGCCTTGCGCGCCCCGGTGACCCTCGCCGCGGGGAGCTACGCCTGGGTCGATCTGGCCGTCACGCCACAGGGATTCACCTACGACCAGCGGGTGGCGGTGCAATGTCTGATGCGCATCACGGCCTTCATCGACGCGATCGCTCGCCCCTATACGGGGCAGCCGGTCTACCTGCTGGGATTCAGTCAGGGAGCGGATTTTGCGGTTTCGGCTGCTCTGCACCGGTCGGACCTGATTGCCGGCGCTGTGCTCGTGGCCGGTAGCATTCCGCCCGAGGCGCGCCTCCTCGCTGCCGGCCCGGAGCGGCTAGCGCGGCTCGCCATCCTGCTCGCGCACGGCACCGTGGACCAGCTGGTTCCGGTGAGCTTTGCGCGCACCGGACGCGCCATGCTGACATCCCTGGGGGCCGGGCTCACCTATCGCGAATACCTGATGGGGCATGAGATCAGTCCCGACTGCCTGGCGGACATTCATGCCTGGCTGGCGGCGCGGCTGGACGAGCACAGCGCCCCCTGATCGCAAGCCGGCGTAGAGGCGCACGGACTTCGCTCCGGTGCTCCGTGCAGGCTCCGAGTCGCGCCCGCGCCGCGACTCGAAGGGCCAGAGTCACCTCGGTCTTGGGACTCGCGACCCTGGGAGCGGCGGCGATTCCATGGTGTACTGTAACTGTCTCATAGATAGACCTCTCCTTTCTCCAGCGGCGCAGGCCCGAACGGTCACGGGCCTGCGCCGCCGCCTATTTCGGGCGGGAACCGGCCCTACGGCTTCCGAGCTTCCAGATAGAAGAAGTGGCCGCGAACCTCGAGCCGGCTTTCGCGGCAGATGCGCTCCCGTACCTCGACGAGCTGGAAGCCTGCTTCCTCGAGCCGCCGGGCGGCGAAGTCCAGGTTCCACCGGGTGTCGTAGCCCGGAGCAGCGCCGAGCACAAGGTACAGATCCTCCGCTTGCCCGTTTTGCCGGCGCCTCACATCCTGCACTTGAGTTTGTCAGCTGACTCCAAGTGGTCTGTCCAAGAGGGTGTGAGGTTGGAGGACACACTCCGATCGGGACGCACATATGGCGGTGTCCTCGGATCGGGGGAGGACCGAGACGCTAGCGTGGCGACCAGCCACGATTGCTCGGGTGCTCGCCGCCGCCGTTCTTAACCGCGGGGCCTGGTTAACCGTGAGCGCCCAAGAATGGGCCGCGGCGCGGAACGAAACGTAGGCTGTTCAACGCAGTGCGTTGATCCGTACCCAGAGACTGACCCGGGGCGATTATCTGGTAGACGTACTGATGCCGAGCCAGGAAGATTTCCCGCGCTGGTGTGGGACCGATGGGCAGGCCAGCGACGATCAACCCGAACGTCCCGGCGTAATGCACTGCTGACTGGGACACCTCGCGTACCCTCTCGGCACTGATGAGATTGTCGACGACCTTCTGAGCGGACCGGCGACTGTTCGCAAATGAGGTTACGGCGAAGGCGTCAATGATCAGGCGAAGATTGTAGCTCGGTCCGTGGGAGCCAGGTGCTGCAAACGAAATCTGGTTGTTGGCGGCGACTTGCTTCTTCCCGAGGACGTACCAGCCTGGGGGCAGCCGAAGTGCGATGCCCAGCCGCGCATCGCAGACGCGACCTGCGGTGCAAGGTGCCGCTCCTTGCCCGCTCGCGAACGCACGGCCTGGTGCCACTGTGAATGCAGTGGCGGCCAGCGGGAGTGCGCACAGTATAAGGGAGGCGAGGCCGCGAGCGAGATGTGCCATACGTCACCTTCCTGCTCTCAACAACGCTTTGGATGCCAGGAAGGTTACCGCGCAACGACGCACCTCGGCTCAGTGCTCGCTCTCCATTAGACCGAAGCAGTCGGCTCCGCGGGATCACTTTCCCTTCCACAAGACGTGTGGCGTACCACCTGGCCGGACCACGATGAGTGCAGTCCGGTTCGTGTAGCCATTTCCAGGCGAGGTGTCAGCGTAGATCTCGCCGTTGGCCGCCACGGCAATTCCCTGGGGCAGAAATCCGGTAACGCCATCGAACGCCCTGTCACTGAAGTCGATCACGGTGCTCATGCCGCGTGGAGTGAGACGGACGATTCTCTGGTTGTTCGCGGCAAGGACACTACCGTCCGGAGCCGGCACGAGCAGGCCATAGCCTCGGGGATAGAAACCACCGATGCCGGCGGGATCGGTCATGATCCCTTTCGGCGTGATCATGAGCAGCGTCTTCACCGCGAAGCCTGCGATGTAGAGGTCCCCGGCGCGGTCGAAGGCGAGGCCGCTGGGGACGTCTGGAGAGGCGTGAGTGGCGGGTCCACCCACGCCGTACACTCCCGCGTACTTCCGGTTCCCGGCGAGCACCGTTAGCCTGTCGTTTCTCTCGAGGCGCAGGATCTCATTCTCCCCGGAGGCCGCAATGTAGAGGCGGCCGTCCGGTCCGAACGTCGCCGCCTCCGGCCACCCGATGGTCGCGGCGCGTGCCGGCGTGCCGGTTTGGATCCAGCCACCTTTTCCATTCCCGGCAATGGTTGAGATGATCCCATGGGGCGAGATTGCACGAACACGGCCGTTCGCCTCATCAGCAAAGTACAGCGTGCCGTCACGGCCGAGCACCATGCCACCGGGCCAATTGAGTCTGGCACGAGTCGCCGGCCCACCATCTCCTGAGAAGCCAGCCGCGCCGGTTCCCGCGATCACCCGGAGGGTCCCGTTGGACAGGCGGACGAGGATCTGTTCGCGTCCGTCGTCGGCGATGTAGAGAGTCCCATGAGGACCCAGCGCCAGCGAGCTTGGGCTCTTCAACCGGATCGCGGCACTGCTTCGTCCGGGACCAGGTCGCCGCGGACTACCGCCCGTCGCCCGAAAACCACCGATCACAGCGGTGAATACGAGGTAGCCGGCAATCGCGACGGCAACCGCTGCCGGCACAAGCACCAGGATGAGCCGCCTCCGGCGGCGCTGTCGACGGCGTGCCGCTTCGATTAGCGCCTCGACGTCGGCTGGCTGAGGCTGAGGCGGCGCGGCCACCGTCACCTGGCTTCTCCTGTTGCGGACTTTGTGCTGATGAAACTAGTATAAGTAGCATTATGCGATCGATCAAAGTGGCCTATAGGGAGCCACTGGCTCTCCACGAGCAGGTAGCCGCCGAGATCCGGCGCGCCATCGCGGGTGGCGAGGCATTGCCGGGGGAGCGACTGCCACCGGCGCGTGATCTGGCAGCGGTGCTCGGCGTCAATACCAATACCGTGCTCCGGGCCCTGCGGGCCCTTCGTGACGAGGGGCTACTCGAGTTCCGTCGCGGTCGCGGCATCAGAGTCGCCGCGACGCCGGAGCGCGGTGCCGTCGTGGCGCGCACCAGAGAGCTCATCGAGTACGCTCGCCGCCACGGCTACCGCCGGGAAGAGCTCGTCGCCCTCATCGAGCGCCTCGCCTGATTCTGCGCTGCTGACGGCGATCGGCGCGCGAGCATCGAAGCGACTGAGAACATTGCAACGTTTCAGCACCCAAGGAGACCGAACCCGACTCATCCGATACACTGGGCTGGTGGTCATTCACGCCTCCCCGGCCGGCCGAGAGTAACGTGGAGACCAACGGCCCCTCGTTCGCCACCGAAAGCCGATCGCTGGGGACCAATGGCTAGCGTCCCTGACCAGAGATTGGCATGCAAGGAACCGTCACCGTACCCGAGGCGGCCCGACTTCTCGGAGTGAGCCGGAGCAAGATCTGGAATTTGCTGCGGGAGGGTGCGCTGACCGCCCGGTCCAATCCCCTCGACAGGCGACAAAGGCTCATCGAGATCGAGGCAATCGAGGCGCTCCGGCAGCAGGGAAGAGGCGCTTCACCGCCGACCGCGCGTAACTCGGCCCTGCGGCTGGTCGGCATCGTCTCGGAGCCGTCGTTGCAAAGCGCGGACTTCGAGGGCACCATGGAACGCCACTGGCGTCCCGCTTGATCACCCTCGATACCTCCGGCTTCCTCGCCATCGTGAACCAGGCAGACACTGATCACGAGGCCTGTCGCGAGGTGTATGAGCGCGACCTGGGGCCGTATATTGTCCCGGCGGCGATCCTTGCCGAGATCGATTGGGCCATCCACACCCGGGTCCTGGATGCGCGATCGAAGTCTCGCATTCGGGAGGCTTTGGACGTAGGCGGACTGGCGCTGGATTGTGGGGAGCGGGACGTTCCACGCATCCAGCAGCTCCTTCGCCGCTACGATGACCTGGGGCTTGGTATTGCCGACACGGCAGTCGTCGCGTGCGGGGAGCGTCGAGGAGGGCGCGTACTCACGACGGACCGGCGACACTTTTCCGTTGTGGCACGAGGCGAAGGGACAATCACCGTCCTCCCGCCGTGACCGTTCGTGAATCACCCATTCCTTTCAGGCACCATGGCCGTCCCCTCAGCGCTGGACACCCTCCCTCCTCAGCTGCTTGAGCGGATACTTCAACGCTGCCTGGAGGGCGAGGTCGAGCCGCTGGCCGTGCTGGTGACCGGCAGCTACGCGGCGAACCGCGCCACGCCGCAGAGCGACCTCGACCTCACGACCCTGCTGCGTGGTGAGCCGGAAACCGGCTACCGCACCTGGTTCGAGGACCGTCCCGGCCGAATGCTGCACGTGTCGGTAGACTTTCAGCAACTCGAGAGCTGGCTGCGGCGCGCCGGCGAGCCGGCGGACTGGTCGCTTGGCTTCCCGACGGTCACCGTCGGACGAATGCTGTGGGCGAGGCCCGAGGCGCGGGCCGCTCTGCCCGACCCTCCAGACCTCTGTTGTCCGGCCGGCGAGCCCGAGCTCGAGGACTTCGTCGAGGCCGCGATGAAGACGAGGCGGGAGATAGCAGCAGGTGACCGTCATGCCGCCCGCTGGTACGCCCACCGCATGGCCGTCCTCGCTCCCGGCCTGCTGGTTCCACTCAATCCGGAGCGTCGGGTCGGCGATCGACGGGAGGCGATGGAGGCCGCCCTGTCGCTGACCATCGCCCCGGCAAACTACCGCGAGGATCTGATTGCCTGCCTGGGGCTCGAGGCCGTGCCCCGGGCCGCCTTCGAGCTGTCCTCCCGGCGGCTGCCGGCCGAGATGCTGGCCTTCCTGCGAGAACACTGCCCGGATATCTCCCCTCAACCCTGGCTCAGTCGCTACCTGCGCGACGGCACGCTCGCGCGGCACCTGCAGGCGTGGGAGCCGGCTGCCGAGAGCGAATGAATCTCCCCGGACCAGGAACGGACCACCCGCTACCGCCGGCAGATGGATCCCTCACGCCGCACGCCACGCGCGCGGCGCGCAGCTTCTCGACGAGACGAAGCGCTCGGCTAGACCTGTTCCTGTGCTCGTTTACCATCCTCTTCGTCGAGCTGGTCTGTATTCGCTGGATACCCGCGTACATCCGCTACCTCGGCTACTTCAGAAACTTCGTGCTGCTTGGCTCGTTCCTCGGCATCGGTCTCGGCATCCTGCAGAGCCGCCGCCGCATCGATTTGCAGAGCTTCTTCCCCCTCGTCCTGGCGCTGCTGGTTGTGGTGGTGAGCGTCTTCCGGCTTCAGCTCATCGTCAATTCGTCGCAGGAAGTCTTCTTTGGGATCACGGAGAAAGTCACGGTGCGCGGACCCGAGTCGTTCTTTCTGCTGCCGCTGATCTTCACGATCGTCACGCTCCTGTTTCTGCTTCTGGGGCAGAACCTGGGCCGCCTCCTCGCGTCGGTTCGCCCCCCGCTCACCGCGTACACCGTCGACATCATGGGATCGATTGCCGGCACTGCCGTGTTCGCCCTGATCTCGTTTCTGGGCGCGCCGCCGGGTGTCTGGTTTGGTATCGCGGCCGTCGCCATCCTCGCGCTTCCGCAACGGGGTGGAGTGGTCCGAATCGGCAACGCCGCCATCATGAGCGGGGTGGTGATCTGGGTCGCCCTGCTGGGCCGCACCTCGGACTGGTCCCCCTACTACCGCATCGACGTCCAGACGCATCCCGGCCCGGACTACTCGATCTTTGTCAACAATATCGGCCACCAGGGCATGGGGCCGTACGCCAGGATCGCCAACAACTTCTACTACGCCACGCCCTTTCAGACCTTCCGCTTCCCGGCCACCACACGCGAGCTCATTATCGGCGCCGGATCGGGCTCCGACGTGGACATGGCCATCCACCACGGGATTCGCCACATCACGGCGGTCGAGCTGGACCCCACGATCTACGACCTGGGTCGGCGTCTGAACCCCGACCATGTATATCAGAACCCGGCGGTCCACGCTGTGATCGACGACGGCCGTTCCTTCCTGGAGAAGACCCACGGCTCGTACGATCTGGTCGTCTTTGCCCTTCCCGATTCCCTTGCCCTGACCTCCAGCTTCGCCAATCTGCGCCTGGAGAGCTACCTCTTCACCCAGGAGGCGTTCCAGCAGGTTCGCCGCCACTTGAGCTCGAACGGCCTGTTCGTTCTCTACAACAACTATCGAACCGATTGGGTCATGCGGAAGATCGCCGGGATGTTGAGCGACGTGTTCGGCCGCGCTCCGTACGGCCGCATCAGCATCTGGCATGACCCGGCAACCGTCGTCTCCGCGGTGCTCATGGACGGCCCCCGGCTGCGCGAGCTCTCCAGCGCTGCCTACGCCGCGCATCGCGTCACCGGCGAGTCCGGCGTTGCCCCGGCCACCGATGACTGGCCCTTCGTCTACCTGAAGACGCGCAGCATACCAGTCATCTACCTGCAGGCAATCGCGGTGGCGTGGATCATCGCCCTGCTCGCGATTGGCTTGAGTCTGCTGGGCCGCGGCGAGGGCACGCTGGCGCAGCTGCGTCGCTTCGATGCGTCACTGTTTTTCATGGGAGTGGCGTTTCTCCTCCTGGAGGCCAAGAGCATCGTCAACTTCACCTTGCTCTTCGGCGCAACCTGGTTGGTGAACGCGCTGGTGATCGTTGGCATCCTATGCACCGTACTGCTGGCCAACTGGATCACCGCCCGCGCCGGACGGCGCATCGATCTGCGACTCCTGTATGCCGGCCTGGCGGCTACCTTGCTCCTCAATCTGCTGCTGCCGTTCGACCGTCTGCTGGTGCCGGATCTGGGTCTCCGGTACCTGCTCGGCTGTGTCGTCCTGTTCTCGCCTATACTGCTGGCCAACCTGATCTTTGGCCGGCTTTTTGGCGACACGGCACTCCCGGACATCGCCTTCGCCTCGAATCTGCTCGGCGCGTTCATGGGCGGCACGCTGGAGTATGCCTCGCTTCAGATCGGCTATCACCTGCTGCTGGTGCCGGTCATGGTGGCCTATGCCTGCTCGTTCCTGACCCTGCGCTGGCGGCGGCATGGCGATGCCGCGATCCCGGCCATGGTCAACGGAGCGGCGTGACCCAGCTCAGCTCGAGCCGGCCTCCCAGGAAGGCGGCGAGACGCTCGGCCTCTTCCTCGGCGGCCTGACGCGCCCAGCTGGGCAGATCGACGAACGGTTCGATCTGCACGAGGAGCCGGCGACCCTTCCGTTCGTGCCGCCAGATGCCATCCATTCTCCCATTGACCAGGAGGACCGGTGACAGCCAGCCCTGCGGCCGGTAGATCCGGTCGCGGAACGGGCCGGGCAGGAGGTTGTCTGCCTGACGGGAGGCGACGAGCACGTACTGGTCGAAAGCGGGCAGCAGCCGGACCGACCCGGTTGGCTCGGCGGCGGTGATGCCGTCCAGCTGGCTCCTCAGGACCCAGGACGGCGTGCCGGCGACGTCAACCTGGCACACCTCGTCTCCCAGTGCCTTGATCATCGTGCCTGCCCGGGAAACGGAGATGCCCAGCCACTGGCCGTACACCTCGCGGGTGGTGGGGCCGTAGGCGGCGAGGAAGCGGCGAGTGACGGTATGCTCCTGCTCCGCGGGCTCGGCCTCGGACGTCCCCAGCCAGCTGTCCGGGTGGGTGAAGCGCACATTCTGGCCGGAACCTGGACCGAAGCAGAGGGAGCCGCGAAAGGCAGCAGGCTTGAGCATGGTGCCCCAGCTATGGCGTAGCTTGCCGGCCAGCTCCTCCGAGCCGAGCAACCGCGCCGTTTCCACCACCAGCTCTTCGCGGGTGAGGAGCCGGCCGTCGAGCGCTTGCGCAATCGCCGCGATCAGCCGCTCCAGCTCATCGGGGGAGATCTCGAAGTAGCGCAGCCAGGCGGGCCGCAGGTAGCGCCGGTCGAGATTCAGCACGCCCTGCCATAGCATCAGCTCGGAGGCCGGGAGCAGGTGCAGGGTGCCGCGCATCGCCCAGGTCTTGACCAGGCTGCGCTGCTCCCAGAGCGCCCGTGGCACTGCCTCTGGCTCGAGGTCCTCGACACGCGCCCAGAGCGCCAGCTCGGCCGCGGACATCAGCTGGGCCTGCACGCCGCCCAGCTGCGCGACGACCTCGTGCATGGCCTCGCGCGGCACGCGCCGGTGCAGAGAATGGCGCCGGACGCGCCAGGCCATCAGCTGCGGCCAGGTCAGCTGGATGGCCGGTTCAGGATCCGGGATCGGGTGAGACGGCATGGTCACAACGGCGGGAGCGAAGGGAAGCGGCCAGAGTCCAGCCACGCCGCATCGCGGTGTGTCTCGGTCGCCTCAATCACGGCTTGCGCAAGATCAGCGTCAGCCATGACGGGCTGGAGTCCAGCTCAAGGTTGACCTCCGGCAGCTCACTGGCTACCGATAGGCGGCAGCCTTCATTCCGGATGATCAGATCGCCGGTTGCCGGCTCCAGGGTCCAGTGCTTCAGGCCGTGGTACTCCTCGTCGTGCTCGCCTCGATAGTGCTCGATCATCACTGCACAACCGGGACGGGCTACCCGCACCATCTGGTGGAGTGCGGCGATCGGGTCGTAGCAATGGTCGAGGGCGAAGCGCATATAGACCAAAGCGAACCTGTCCGGTCCGAATCGGGTAGCGAGCGCTTCCACGGTACAGGGTAGAGATGGCACCGGCGGTTGCAGGTGCAGCTCTTCGAGGATCGTATGGTACTGTTCCGCTAGCGCGTCGATGGCAGTAATCGGGAGGCGATCACCATTCAGCGTCTTGCCGAGTGTGGTCGCCGGTCCCGCCGCGCAGTCCAGGATCGGAAGCTCCGCCGTCGGCAGGCCGGCCGGAAGCCGCGCTGCGATGTGCGGCTGAAGAGGTGCGTCTGGATCCATCCGGAACCGGAACTCGTCGGGCCAGTTGAGCCCGCCACTCGCCAGGTAGCGGCGCCAGAAAGCCAGCTCCTGGTCGATCCCTCGTTGCCACTGTGTTCGGGTCGTTCGATTCGCGGTTACCATGGCCCCGCCGCATTATCCTCGATCGATACTCCACTTGACCCTCACGTAACGTAAGCCTCTAGGGTGGTACTGCAGCGCTCTGTTCCAACCCTGAAGGAGAAGGACGATGACCGAGACGTTCTGGCGAGTCGGCGAGGTGGCGCGGCGCAGCGGGCTCTCGGTACGCACGCTCCACCACTACGACGATCTCGGTCTGTTGTCGCCGGCGCATCGTTCGGAGGCCGGCTACCGGCTCTACTCGGCTGCCGATGTCGCCCGTCTCCAGCAGATCATGTCGCTGCGGGAGCTGGGATTACCGCTGGAGGAGATTCGGACCCTGCTGGACCGACCCGACATCTCACCACGGCGCGTGATCGAGCTGCACCTGCAGCAGCTGAGGGAGCAGATGGAGCTGCAACGGGAGCTGTGCCGGCGCCTCGAGCTGATTGCCGCGCAGCTTGCCGGGGCGGAGGAGGTCTCCGCCGACGAGCTCTTTCACACCATGGAGGTTTTAAGCAATATGGACAGGATCACGACGTACTACACCCCCGAGCAGCTGGAAACGCTCGCCAAACGCCGGCAGGAGCTCGGCGAGGAGGAGGTCAAGCGCGTCGAGGCGGAGTGGCCTGATCTGATCGCCCGGATGCGGGCCGAGATGGAGCGCGGGACCGATCCGGCCGACGAGCATGTGCAGGCGCTCGCCCGCCGCTGGCGGGAGTTGGTCGAAGCCTTCACCGGCGGCGACGCTGGAATCGCGCAGTCGCTCCAGACGATGTACCGGAACGAGCCGGAGGTTGCCGGCCGGTTTGGCCCTGATCCCGAGCTGTTCGCCTACGTCGGCAAGGCGATGGCCGCGGAGAGGTAGCGGGTACGTCAGCCGGGCTACCGGCACTTCGGTTCGGGCGGTATCAGGACGGCCGCCTCACCAGGCCGGCAACACGCTTGGGCAAGTGGTCGATCCCCTCGAACTCCCGCACCACGAGGCTGGTTATGCGTGATTGCTCCTCGGGCGAGAGGTGGGGGTATGTCATCTCTGCCAGGCCCCCAATGCTCTCGCAGTCGTCCTCCACGATTATGTCTGGCATGACGCGGCGAGCGACATCGGCGTAGGTCTCGCCCGAGTGCCGGAAGAAGACGGTGCCCCGCGGGAAGCCGAACCGCGCGAGAACCGAGGCATCTCTGGCCACGTTCTCCGGTTTGCGGTGAGAGCTGACATATAGGATCTCTGCACCCTGCTCCTCCCAGCCGCGCAGCCTGGCAACGGCTTGACCGATTGGCACATAGGCAGCGTATTCCTCAATGGCGGGGTCGTGCCGCTTCACCTGTTCGACGCACTCCTCGCGCGCGTGTCCGACGCCCGTGGGGTGCATGATGGCCGTTCCGTGCAGGAACACGAAAATCCTGGCGTGCATATTCTCCGAGGCCGGCACCCGATCGGCGTCATCAAGAAGGCGTCGCGCGGTGACGAAACCCTGGTACGTCAGCACTGTTTGCTCATGAGGGTCAGGCGGGAATTCGATGAGACCGCCGGAGGTGGCAAAGGAGCGATTGTCGAGCGGAATACAGCGGCACCGGCCTTCGAGCCAGCTGAAGGTTGCAGAGAGAGTACCGGCCTCGATTGCAAGCGAGACCGTATCGCCGTCGTCGAAAACATAGCGGCCACGGTACGTCTCCAGCAGGGATGGAGGCAGGTCGATGCCCGGCGAGACCGTGACCCGGTGGTATGGATGTTCGTCGAGCATGAAATAGTGCGGCGGCCCATCCGGCTCGGGAACGAAACCGACTGCGATCTCGCCACCGCCGTCGACGAAGAGATCCTCGCGCACGGCGTGGAGCAAGTCGGTATCGCCCTCCCGTTCAAGCGAGAGCGCGTCACCAACCTGGCTGATCGTCGCCACTCCGGCGGCGAGACTGAGGTACGTCCCGGTGTAGCGGGACAGGGTAGCGTCCTTCCGCGCATCTGGGTTCGATCTTGCAGCCACCGGCTGTGCCGGAGGCGTCAGCAGCTGATCGACGACGGAACGCCGGATGGCGTAGGGATCGAAGTCGTTGGTGATGTTGCACCGAAACACCACGGCAACTCCATGGTCGGGAAACAGCGAGAGCTCGCACCGGTACGGCGTCAGCAGCCCGCCGTGCGTTACCCACCGCGCGCCGTGGTGCTGAAGCAGCCAGAAGGTCAGCCCATAGGCGCTGCCGTCCGGGTCGTGGAGGTGGGCGTGGGGCCACAGCATCTCCTGGACCGAGGCCGGCGCCAGCACCTGCGCATTTTCGTGCCGCCCCTCATTGAGAAGCCGGCCGGCGAGCCTGGCGAGATCGAGCGTTGAAGCCATCACCTGCCCCGATGGATTGGCGGCCGTGTAGTCGAACATTCGGTGCTGCACCCGAACGGCGCCGTCATCGCCGGTCGTATGTGGTAGAGCGACCGGATAGCTCATGGCCACGGTGCGGTCGTAGGTGGTGCGATCCATCCCCAGTGGATCGAGCAGCTGCTCCCGCACCACCTGGGGGAAGGTCTTTCCGGTCACGGCCTCCGCGAGATAGGCGGCCAGCGCGATGCGCAGGTTGCAATACTCGAACACTTTGCCCGGCGGCGCGACGAACCGGGCCAGGGGAACCGCTTCACGGATAAAGGCTTCCAGGCCGGCTGGATCGCGCGGACCGAAATTACCGCCGGTGCCGAAGAGGCCGGAGGTGTGGCTGAGGAGCCACCGCGGCGTGATGGCCGGCGCGAAGTCAGGCCAGCTGAAGGTGAGCCAGGGCAGGTACTCGACGACCGGTGCATCCAGATCGAGCCTGCCCCGCTCCACCAAACGCATAATCGTCGCTCCGGTCAGCGGCTTGCTGATCGAGCCGCTGCAGAAGAGGGTGTGTGGCGTCACCGGCACGCCGGCATCTTCGATGCTGGTGACGCCGAAGCCTCGCGTGAAGCTCAGGTTGCCCTCCTGGACGACCGCCAGGGCGAACCCGGGAACCTGGTGGTGCTGCATCTCCTGCTCAATCCGCTGCGCGAGCTGTTCGATGTCGAGTGCCACGGCTCTGATCTCTGCTCTCCAGGAAATTTGAGATATCGGTCCGTTTCCCTCACGCTGCACGGGGCCGCCCTAAATGCGGGTGATCTCCGTTTGGATGATTGTCACCGCATACAGCGCAGCAACGAACAGGATCGCCGCGAAGGCCATTGAAAGTGCCCGGAACACCGACTCGAACCGCCGGAACATGGTCAACCCCGACCAGATCCCAACGAAGGCGCCGCCCAACGCTGCAAGCCACCCGCCCGGCCAGCCCAGATCGTGAATGATGAACACGAACCCCGGCGGCGTCGCCGACGGATTGAACAGCCAGACCATGACCAGGGCCAGTATTGCCCCGTACACCGGCCAGCGCAGCGGCGAGGGCACGACCAGCGCGATCACGCCCCAGACCAGCAGCAGGAGCAGCACGAGGCCCACATTGGCCAGCGCGATGCAGATTCCTGCCCCGACCGACCCGACGAGAACCAGCAGCGCGTTGACGAACGGATTGCCGATGTTGAGTCCCAGCCGCGTCAGCAGATCGGGCGGCCGCGCCGGGCCGTACACCGTCCCTTCCAGTGTCCCGCTATCGACACGAACCTTGTCGAACAGCACGTACGTGCGACCGCCGAGGGTGAACGCCGTCGGATCGATCTCGGCACCACCACCGGCATAATCGATCCGCTCGTCGTAGGGGGCGATGGCATTGGCGTTGGCGTCATACCCCTGCATCCTAATGCTGCTTGCGCCGTCCTTCACCGTCCCCGACTGGTAGTACACCTGGAACCCCTTCGCCTCGGGAACCAGCGAGAACGGCAGCGGGACGGACGTGCCGCTCGTCCCGGTCATGGTCTGAATCGGCGTCGGCGGATAAGTGAGTGAGCCACGCTTGTCCCATTCCGCGACCGACACGCCCTGGTCGTCTCCCCAGGCTGCCCAGATGTTGCCGTGGGGGTCGCTGCGCGCGTCAAACGACCAGGTATAGGGAACGGCGTCCTGAATGACGTGGATCTGCAGACCCATTGGCGCGTAACCAACCTGCTCCAGCGTGAACACCCTACCGAGCGGCACGCCACCTGCCGTGAAGCGCCGGAACCGCCAGTTCCACTCGTCGTTGCCGGCATAGTCCATCCAGAAGAGGTCCAACCGGCCGCGCGCATCGGCGATGGCATGCGGGAACAGGCCGAGGCGCGGCGAGGCAACCAGGAGCCGCGGCGGCGAGACCGTCCCGCTTGCGCTGACGAACGTCTCGTAGACCCGAGTCGCGTTCGAACTGCCGGGCTGCCAGGAATACACGACGGCGAAGCCGCCCGGCGCCGCCGCGATAAATGGCTCCTGGACCGAGCCGTTCCCGCCGTTGAGACGCAGCCGCTGAATGCGATCGCCGGCAACCAGCGCCCCGTCGACGGAGGTGCTGTCGCCCGACACCCACACGCCCAGCTCCTCGCCCCCTTCAACTGCCAGCGACAGCCTGGAGAGGCTGGCGTCGGTCCCTACCGTCGTGCGGCCGAGGAGCCGTCCGGGCGCCGTCAGCCGGAGCAGCTCGACCCGATTGACCGACTCGAACGCCAGGACCGCGACGTCACCGTGGGCGACCAGTGCGACGGCGAAGGCCTCCTGGCTCGGAATGGACCCGTAGGTGACCGGACTGGTGAAGTTCGGCGCATAGACCAGCGGCGAGTGACTGGAGAGCATCACCGTTTCGCCCGCCAGCAGCACGGCGGCCAGCGGCAGGAAGCGGAGCCACCACGGCGGCGAATCATACAACCGGCGGACCGCAGATGATCCTCCCGGCCTGGCAGCGGGCAGGACGCGCCCCAACCCGCCGATCGCTGCCGCTCGCACCGTTCGCGCGTGACTCCGCACCCCCATCGCGGGCGGACTTGAGGCGAGAGCGCCGACCCGGTCGGCAACGAGGCCCGCACCGCCGATCGCGAGGGACAACAATCTCACCTCGAGGTGTGACCGCGTGCTTGTTTTGCCGATATCATGCCTGCCCTCCGCGTCCAGCGCATCGCGCAGGCCGTCGCCGACGAAGTTGACCGCCAGCACTGTCAGCATCAGGAAGAAACCCGGAAACGCCAGCGTCCACCAATGTCCGAACGGGACACCTTGAAAAGCGAGCGAGAATGCCTGACCCCAGGTGAACACTCCGGGTGTGGCTGACGGGATGATGAACTCCAGCGAGACATCGGCGAGGATGAAGAGCGCCACGTTGAGCGTCGTCGCCACGATGATGATGTCGAGCGTGTTGGGCAGATAGTGCCGCAGGATGACGCGTGCATCCGACGCGCCCAGCGCGCGAGCGGCGTCCGCGAACTCCCACTCCCGCAGGCTGAGAACGTTCCCGCGTACCAGACGCGCGACACCCGGCCAGCCGACGAGGCCGAACATGACGCCCAGGGAGAGCGAACTCCAATCCGTGCGGAACGTGCTCAGCAACATGACAAGCGGCAGGAACGGGACCGTCAGGATCGCGTCGACCAGCCGCATCAGTATCGCGTCGAGGGACCGTCCAAAGTAGCCGGCGGTCGCGCCAACCAGCGATCCGATGATCGAGGCCACGATCGCTCCGACCACCCCAACTTCCAATGTCCACCGAGCCCCCGCGAGAACGTAGGTCGAGACGCTCACCCCGCCTCCGTAGACACCATAGGTGCCCATAACGTAGCGCAGACTGAACGGCCAGAAGCGCGGTGGGGCACCGAGCGGGATGTGCTGTGCGAAAGTATTGGTCGGGATCGACGGCGCCAGCGAAGGCCCCACAATCGCCAGCGCTGCGATGAGGTAGAGCACCCGCATGCTCCAGAAGGCCAGCCGGTGCCGCGAGAAGCGACGCCAGACCAGAGCCCACTGCCCGATCTGCCGCACCGGCACCGTTTCATCACCGACCCGCGCCGCCAGCGGCAGATACGCTTCAGACCCCACGGTTATGGCCTAGACGACCGCATTGCGCGTTGCGCTCCCCGCACCTTGATCGTGCCCAACCCCTGACCGGCCATGCATCGCTGATCGCCGATCATTCCTCATACCTGATCCGTGGATCCAACCACGCATACGCCAGGTCCGCCAGCAGGTTCGCCAGCAGCACTGTGACCGCCGACAACATCAGCAGCGCCTGCAGCGTCGGGTAGTCTTCGCCGCCCAATTGCCCGCGAAGCGAGTCGGCGAACAACTGTCCCACTCCTCCCCACGAGAACACCGTCTCCACCACGACCACTCCGCCAATGAGCGACGTCACGTACAGTCCGAAGTTCGTCACGACCGGCAGGATGGCGTTGCGCAGCGCGTGCTTGAAGATGATCACCCTACTCGACACACCCTTGGCCCGAGCGGTGCGAATGTAGTCTTGGTGGAGGACCTGCAGCATTGCGGCGCGCATGAAGCGGCTGTCGACGGCGATGCCCGTGGCAATGAGCGCCGAGGCCGGCAGCGTTAGGTGCCGCATCAGATCGCCCAGGACAAACGGCGGGTCGTGGGCCAGCGCGGAGAACCAGCCGGGTGATCCCAGCAGCGGTAATGTGCCAGCGACCGAATGCGCCGCCGCCAGCCAGCCGAAGCTCGCGACGATCACGTAGATCAGCGTGATGCCCAGCACGAAGGCCGGCAGCGAAAGGAGGACATAGGAGAGAAGGGTCAGGCTCTGGTCGAAGACCGAGAACTGCCGAACCGCCGCCAGCATGCCCAGCGGCAGCGCGATCAGCTGCTGGATGATGAGGCTAAAGCCCACCAGAATGATCGTCGCGGGCAACCGCTGCGAGATCTCGGCGCCGATCGGTACGCCGGTGCCCGAATAGCCGAGGTTGCCGCTCAGAATACTTCCCATCCAGCTGACGTACTGCGTCGCGACCGGTTGATCCAGCTTGAGCAGCTCGGTGCAACCTAGTGACTGGCAGGAGGTTGCCTGCAGCCGCACCAGCAGGAAGAAGAGGAGGGAGAGCAGAAACAGGACGGCCACCGCCTGAATCAGCCGGCGAATGATATAGGTCGTCATTGGCTGCCTGCCAGCATCCCCTCGGGAGCATCCTATCCGCGTGCTTCAGTCGCGGTGCGACCCTCCAGCCCCATCGTTCTGGTGGGGGTCGCTGCGGACGCCCTCGTGCACCGTAGGCTCGCGCTCGCTGGCCGAGGAGCGCCCAATTACTTCACACTCTTGAGCAACTTCCTTATGACTGGCCGACCGCAGACGCCCGTTGGCTTCCGACCGTCGACGTGACAGATGAGCGCAGCGATGATGTTGGTTTCTGCGTTGACGCTCGGCAGAAGCGTTGGCTGGAGACCAGTAGCCGCCCTATCCGCTATCAGGCTCTGCTGAACCTTTGAAAAGGACGCGAAGGGGAGCCCGGGATTGATGCTGCCGCAGGTACTGGTCGGGCACAGAGTGGGCGTTGGAACGAGCGAAGCGTCGTCGAACTCGTCGGCGAACACAGGGTCACTAGGGAACGTCTGAGCGTACCCGCCGATCGCGACTAACGGAAGCTCCTCGGCTGAGGCCGGCAGGCCCCGGCTTGAACAACACGGAAGCGGGTCGGTTCGGTAACCGCCTGGCACCCGGGTGACCCTTTGGACAGCGGTGTATGGATCCAAGCGCGGGTAGGGATTTGCATACCTGTTGAACAGCGCACGCTCCGCTGCCGTAAGGCGGGCGAGCGGACGTAGGTGGAAGTCGAGAAGGTCCCTGTCGGAGAACGAGATATAACGGCTACGGTAAACGGTGTGTACCAAATTGAGACCTGGAAAGGTGTAGTAGACGGGGAACCTCGATTGCCTCGGCCACACTGACACGCGTGAGAACGTGCCGAACTCGCCTAGCGCCTTTACAACCGGAAAGCGTTCAGCGTCGATGTATGGCTTCCCAAGCGTGCCGATAAACAAAAACTCTGGCTTGGTCCCCTGACGTAGAGAAGTCTTGATGTAGTGGAAATTCCCCAGGGGCTGGTTGGCAACGTCGTTAGTTGCTTTGCCAAGGGCGGTCACATCTGGGGCGGGCGAAGCATGCACGGTCGCGAGAGTAGCGACGAGCGCGGCTAGCATGGAAACGATTATTAGCGGCTTCACGCATTCCTCCCGGCGTGCCTCGCGCTCGCGCCTTGGCGAGTGACCCAATGCCTGGTACCAGCTTACGCCATCAACTCCCAGCCAACATCAGACCAGCAACGCACGCGAGCACGATGCAACTGAACGTCGCGCTGCTAGGTGCAATGTGATCGAGGAACTCGGGTACGTTGAATCGCGCGGGCGCTACCAGCGCAATGCCAACGGGAGCGGCGCGTGCTGCACCATAGGCCATGAGCAGGGCGATACCTAAACGGACAGAACCCGCGCTAAAGGCGAACAGCGCGGTCCCATAGTAGGCTGCCGATTGCACATGCGTGGTCCAGCCCTGCCCCAGGTCGACACCCCAAAAGAAAGCAGCCCAGCGCAGCCCAAAGAGGTCGCGTGGGGTCCGAGGCGTTTGGCGATGTATCAAAGTCAGCTTTCCAGAGGCGACCGTGGTCTCCGCGAGGGCGAGCGCAAGTAGAACGGCGCCCAGCGGAGTCGCGAGGGGAATCCCTCCCGAAGCGATCTTTATCACGCGCCCCAGACAGCCAAGCCCCAGACCGAGCAGGCCCGCGGAAGCCACCAGCCCAAACGCGTGAAGCCCGAAGGCCTGCCACGACTCGACGCTTGACCTCTGCCCGAGAGGCCTGATCTGTCCGATCATTGATCCGCCTCAGGGGCCGGTGGCAGCCCTCCACCCTGCGGATACGGCCATGAGGAGCGCAAAGGCCGCAGCAATGGCGCCGCTGTGCCCGCGCGCGGCCAGCGCTAGTGCACCGCCGACGCCACCGCCTCCCGCGACCTTGGCGGCCTGCGACCGCCAGCCAGGGCCGAGACGTAGGGCCGGGACTCTGGAGCGCCGGTTATGCCGCTTGCTTGACGGCGCAGCTGCACCCGCCGCATGACTGGTTGCTGTTGTAGAAACAGTGGCAGTAGGTGCTTCCGTTGCAGCATTCATAGCAACTCCACTTGCAGCAGCTGGTGCAACAAATCCAGCCAGCCGCTGTGTAACCGCTGGGACAGCCAGCGCCCTGGGGGCAGCCGGAAGAACAGGCCGGATACGGCGAGTCGCAGGCGCCTCCGTCGCAGCCACCGCATGGCGGTGAGCACTGAGCACTGGCAAGTGACACGCCGTTGAGACCTAGGGCGAGGCCGAGGGCAGACCCGCCTGCAACCCTGAGGAAGGCCCCTCGCGACGTGCGCGCACCGAGCTTTCCCGCCAGCTTATTCGTGAACTCGTCCATAACCACCTCCTCGTGGCTGAGCGTTAAGCAGACTCTCGACATCGGCGGTCGATGTTGTGGTGGGCTCGCTCCCGCTGTTGCCCCCCAATTTCGTTCCTGCTGAGTCGTTGGTGACCTTCCACGGGGTCTCAACCTGCTGCGGCGTCCCCTCCTCCCTGAGCAGAGCTTCGAGGTGGGGCCAGGTATTTACGATCCCTCGCACCAGAACAACACCGGATTCATCCAACAGAAATGCGAATGGAGTGGCCGTCACACCGTACTCGGTCGCGATCTTGTTCTCGGGATCCACGACCATCCTCGGTTCGAGGTTGAACCTCCGCGTGAACTCGCGACATCCAAGGCCTGTTCCAAAGCACACCGCCAAGAACCCGGTCCTCCCGCTCTCGTCCCGGGCCACCCGATTCACGTGGCCGACTAGCTCACGGCACGCGATACAGCCAGTCGTAAGGAACACAAGCACAAGCCTCCGCCCACTGAAGTCGGCCAGGCGAATGGGCTCCCCCGTCAGGGCGTCAGGCGCCTCGAATAGAGGCGCCTGGGTCCCCCTCGCGAGCCCCTCCTCCGTGAGCAGCACTCCGGGATCGACCCCCAGACGCAGCTGGATTATTCCGAGCTGTCGCAATACGCCTGTAAGTATGAGGGCAACCACTGCCACGACAACCCAGAGCGCCGCAACGGCCGCAGTCCAAAACGCTGGCATCTCTACAAACCTTCCGCGAGGTTCGCCTCACGCGCTCCAGTCCCCGAGTCCACGGGTATCGGCTGCCCTCGCAGGCTGACGCAGCGGCGAAGGGTCGGTGCGGGTCCAGCCCTAACCATCAACGCGCCAACCGCCGGTGGCAAGGCTGGGATCAGGAGCAGGAACACGTCCACGGTGCCAGCGAGGACCAGCGCGGCGACTATGGTGCTCCCACCATCCGAGAGCACGCTGCCCTCCCCACCCACGAACACCATGACTCCTAGTGCGAACATGAGCCCGAGCCGGGCTAGCGTCCCGCCTCCAAGCATCTCATCCGACTTGCCTCCAAAGCAGTGGCAGGCCAGTGAGCGACCGCGAGCCAGATTGGCGCCTACAGCCATGCAGAAGCATGTCATCAGGACCACCACAGCGACGCTGGCAACCCTGGCCGTCGCTGGCGGGACGATCGTAAGGCCCAGGGCAATTTCCAGCACCGGGAGCGCCTTGCCCACGATCCTGGCGAGCGGCACCGGGAGCACATCATACTCGACTACCCCCACAATGAACCCGTCAATGTCACGAAGCTTGAGTAGACCAGACAGAACGAGAACCATTCCGAGGCAGAGCCCGGCCACTGAACCGACAGAGCTCACGTCTGCTCTATTGCTCGCATGCTCGGGCCCAGCACGTCGGAACTTCCTTGGTGCGTGCCATGGAGTGTCTCCCTTCGTCTCTATTCCGGTTTCCAGCCATACGGCAGCCAGCCCAGTGCGGTCAGCGCAAGAAACGAGTAGCCCCGCTACGGGACACCGCAAACGGGCCTCACGTCCCTGCAAGCAGCTACTACCTTTTGAAACTCAGCGTACTCACGCCAGCTGGCGCCGTATACCGCATTTCCCGCAAGTTTCTCCGCGGCTTCCCGCAAATACTCCGCGGGTTGCCGCAACCGAAACCCGAGTGCGGGCGGCGCCGCTACTCCTCGCCCTCCTCCAGGTCGATGCCGCGAGCCAGGTGGATAAGGTGGGCAACTGTCTCCGCCCCAAATTTGTGCTTCAGACGCTGGACGATGTCCTGGACCGTTCGCTCGCCGATGCCAAGCTTGGCCGCGAGCAGGGCTTCGGATAGCCCGTCCCGCAGTCCACGCAGCACCCCGCGCTCGCGTTCTGCCAAAGGCGGGTGCTTGGCGTCAGCCTCCCAATGGGCGGCCGACGCCATCATCTCGTGCGTGGCCGCCACGTCGCCGATCCAGTAGCCGGCGGAGTGTGCGGCAAGCACGGCGTCGATGCCCCCGGGACCGAGCGTTCCCCACGTCACACAGCCGTCGGCTGCCGTTCGTGCCAGGGCGCACACTGCTTCCTGGTCAGCGTCGCGGCAGATAACCACAATCCTGCTGCGCGGACTCGCCTCCCGAAGATCCCGCAGCCGCCGTCCCACCCGCTCGTCGATCGCCTGGGTCCCCAGGAGGATGAGCGCCGGCGATTCACGGCGCGCGACCTCAGCTACCGGCGCGGCCGGCGCCGGCTCGTCCAGCAGATGGACATCGGGGCGAGTGGTGAGCATCGAGCGCAGCCCGATGCACTCGGCGCCGCCACCGCAGAGAAGCAAAACGCTGATTTGCCTGGCGCCGGGGCTCGTTCCCTCTGAGCGGTCCACTTCCCCCTCCGATGAGGGAGTCAAGAGATGCGCTACCCCATTGAATACTATTCTTGCTCCTCCGTGTCGACCTGGCCAGAACCCGTTCGTATAGATGGTGAGAGGCCGGTGGAGAGCCGGCGATACTGCAAGGAGGAATGCAGATGAAGCACTATCTACTCAGCGTTGTCACACCGCAAGGAGATCCGCCCCCACCCGAGGTCCTGGGACCGATCATGGAGCGAGTGGAGGAGGTCAACCAGGAGTTGAAGGCGGCCGGCGCCTGGGTGTTTGCCGGCGGGTTGAACGCCCCGAGCACGGCCACCGTGGTGCGGGTGAAGGACGGCGAGGTGCTGATGACCGACGGACCGTTTGCCGAGGGCAAGGAGCACGTGGGGGGATTCAGCATCGTCACGGCGCCCGATCTCGACGCTGCCCTCGAGTGGGGAGCCAAGTTCGCGCGGGCGATCACCCTGCCGATTGAGGTCCGGCCATTCGCCCAAGTCCGCGAGATCTGATGCCGGGTGTGCCGGCTCCGACACATGCGGAGATCGAGCGTGTCTTCCGCGAGGAGTACGGCCGCGCGGTGGCCGTCCTGGTCCGCCACTTCGGCGACATCGACCTCGCCGAGGAGGCGGTCCAGGAGGCCTTTGCCAGGGCGGTGCAACGCTGGCCGGTCAGCGGGGTGCCTCCCAGCCCGGCTGGATGGATCATCACGACTGCCCGCAACCGGACGATCGACCGGTTGCGCCGCGAGGCGTCCCGCGCCGACCGCCAGGCGCAGGCGGCGCTACTACAGACCGGCGACGAGCCGGTGGAGGAGGGCCCGGTGCGCGACGACCGGCTGCGGCTGATCTTTACCTGCTGTCACCCCGCACTCAGTGTGGCCGCGCAGGTTGCCCTCACGCTTCGGCTCCTGGGCGGACTGAACACCGGCGAGATCGCACGCGCCTTCCTGGTGCCCGAGCCGACCATGGCGCAGCGGCTGGTCCGGGCCAAGGGCAAGATCCGCGATGCGCGGATTCCCTACCGGGTGCCGAGAGAGGCCGATCTGCCCGACCGGCTGCCGGCCGTGCTGGCGGTGATCTACCTCATCTTCAACGAGGGCTACACGGCGAGCTCCGGCGAGCAGCTGGTGCGCGCCGACCTCTGCGCCGAGGCGATCCGCCTGGGGCGGCTGCTGGCCGAGCTGATGCCGGATGAGCCGGAGGTGCTGGGGCTGCTGGCTCTGATGCTGCTGGTTGAGGCGCGCCGCGCCACCCGCGCCACGCCGGCTGGCGAGTTGGTGCTGCTCGGCGAGCAGGATCGCAGTCTCTGGGACCGCGTGCTGATTGCGGAGGGACAGGCGATCGTCCGCCGCTGCCTGCGGCTCAACCGGCCGGGACCGTACCAGATCCAGGCGGCGATCAATGCCGTCCACAGCGATGCGCCGACGGCGGCGGAAACGGACTGGCGCCAGATCGTCCGGCTCTACGATCTGCTGCTGACCCTGACTCCGACCCCGATAGTGGCGCTGAATCGGGCGGTGGCCGTGGCGGAGGTCGAGGGGCCTGAGGCAGCACTGACCATTGTCGATGGGCTCCAGCTGGAGAGCTTCTACCTGTTCCATGCGATCCGGGCGGATCTGCTGCGGAGAGTGGGCCGGAAGGTGGAAGCAGCGGATGCGTATGAGCGAGCGATTGCTTGCAACGAGAACGCCGTGGAGCGGGAGTTCTTGCGGCGCAGACATCGCCGGCTGACCGGGGAGCTGAGCTGAGCATCACGACTCCTCGCTCATGCCGGGAGCAGAAGCGTGCAGCCCGGCATAGAATGGCACCGATACCGTCCCGGTCACGGTGCTCGTTCCATCGGGAGGAGAGATGCAGCCGCGAGCGACCGACTCCGGAATCCGCCTGGCGGAGCTGATGGCGGCACTGTCTATCGCCACCGATTTGGGGATGGGCCAGCCGCTGGAGACGGCGCTCTGCTCCTGTGTGGTGGCAATGCGGTTGGGCGAGGCACTGAGGCTCGACGACGACACGCTGCGCGACGTCTACTATCAGGCGTTGCTGCGCTACATCGGTTGCAACGCCGACACCTACGCCATGGCTGCGCTGTTCGGCGACGAGCTGGCGCTTCGCCACGACTTTGCCGCCGTCGACCCGGGCCACCCGCCCGACGTGCTTGGGATTACCATGCGCTACATGCGGCAGGCCAACGCCGGCGAGCCGCCCTATCGCATGGTGGCAATGGTCGCCCGCGGTCTGCTCACCCTTCCCCGGTTGATGAACGAGAGCTTCGCCGGCCATTGTGAAGTTGCGCAGCGGCTCGCCGTCCGGCTTGGACTTCCCGACTCTCTGATCGTCTGCCTTGGCCAGATTTACGAGCGCTGGGATGGGAAGGGCCTACCGCGGAAGCTGAAGGGTGAGGAGGTGGCGCCGGCCGTCCTGCTGGTATCGCTGGCACAGGATGCCGTGGTCTGGGCCCGGATCGGCGGCCCTGAGGCGGCGGTGGCGACGGTGCGGAAGCGCGGCGGTGGCGCCTACCATCCCCAGATGGCGGAGCGGTTCTGTGAGGCAGCGACAATCATCCTCACCGGACTGGACGAGGAGCCAACCTGGGAGTCGGTGCTGGCGCTGGAGCCGGGAGGGCACGATTGTCTAACCGACGAGGAGCTCGATCGCTCCTGTGAGGCACTGGCCGACTTCGCCGACATCAAGTCCCCCTATACGCTGGGCCATTCTCCCGGCGTGGCGGCGCTGGCGGCCAGCGCGGGACGGCGCGTCGGGCTGGTGGAGGCGGACGTGACGGCGCTGCGCCGGGCGGGCCTCCTGCACGACATCGGGCGCGTCGGGGTGTCCGCCGGGATCTGGGGCAAAGAGGGCGCACTCTCGGAACGAGAGTGGGAGCAAATCCGCTTGCACGCGTACTATACTGACCGCGTCCTGAACCGTCCCGAACAGCTCCGGCGGCTCGGAGGTCTGGCATCGCACCATCACGAGCGGCTGGACGGATCCGGCTACCATCGGGGCATTTCGGGCCAGGCGCTCTCGCCGGCCGCGCGTATCCTGGCCGCTGCCGACGCCTATCATGCCATGACCGAGCCGCGTCCGCACCGCCCCGCGCGGGCTCCCGAGGTGGCGGCTGAAGAGCTCCGCCGCGAGGTGCGCGCCGGCCGGTTGGACGGCGACGCGGTCCACGCCGTCCTGGCTGAAGCCGGCCACCGCGTCCCGCACGTCCGCCGCGAGCGGCCGGCCGGCCTCAGCGAGCGGGAAGTGGAGGTGCTGCGGCTGCTGGCGCGCGGCCTCTCCAACCGGGATATGGCCGCCGAGCTCTTTCTCTCGCGCGATACGGTCAAGCACCACATCCAGCACATCTACGACAAGACCGGCGTCTCCACCCGTGCCGGTGCGACGCTGTTCGCGATCGAGAACAGCCTCCTCTGAGCGCTCGGCGAGCGCTCCAAAATGGCCCAAACGGGCGATGTTTGCGTCTCCCGACCGGCGTACGCTGTCCTCGTGGCTGGGACGAACCAGCTGAGGTTAACGCCAAGTAGGAGAACACGAACATGACAGTGGCAGACAACGCGGCAACCTACCGCCGGTGGTTTGAGGAAGGCTGCAGCCAGGGACACGTCGATCTGGCGGATGAGCTGTACTCACCGGACTACGTCACACACTCCCTCGGGCCGGACTTTCGTCCTACCCTCGACGGGCTGAAGCTGTTCATCCGCGCCCTGCGTGAAGGGCTGCCGGATGTGAACTTCCCGGTTGAAGATGTGATCGCGGAAGGCGACCGTGTGGCCGGCCGGCTCCGCCTGCGGGGCACGCACAACGGGACATTGCTCGGTATCCCGGCGACCGGGAAACGAGTCGACGTAGGCTTGATGATCATCGCCCGCTTCGACGAGGCAGGCAAGTGGGTCGAGGACTGGGCCTGCTGGGACCAGCTCGGCATGCTGCAGCAGCTCGGCGTCATCCCGGCGCCGGCCGCCGCGTGAGAGAGGAGCACCAATCATGGCTGTCGACGTGAAATCCAGTGACGCGACCAAGGCGCTGGTGCGCCGGGCCATCGCATACAACCACGGCGTGTCCGAACAGGGCGACGAGATCTTCGCACCCGACTTCGTGGCGCATATGCCGAGCCGGCCACCCATGGACCGCCACGGCCTCGACCGGTTCATCGGGCGCGTGACCGGAGGACTCTCGGAATTTGGCTACGAGATCGAGGACCAGATCGCCCAGGGCGACATTGTCTACAACCGCATCACCGCGCATGGCGTCCACAGCGCGGAGCTGTTCGGCGTTCCCGCCAGCGGCCGGCAGATCGAGATGCGCATCATCAACCAGTTCAAGGTGAGGGACGGGCGCGTCGTGGAGCAGTGGGCCGAGCCGGACCTGTTTGGCCTGCTCCGGAAGATCGGAGCCGTTCCGGGGTAGAGTTGCTATCGGCTGCCGGGGGCGGCCATCCGGAGACATGAAGTGGGCGGCCGGAAACGGCCGCCCATTTGATTCTTGGGAATACCGGCTGGGCACATCTACCTCTGGCCGCTTACACTGGGACCACTGGAACCACGTGACACCTGGGCCTGAAGGCGAGGCGCATGCCCGAGCTAGAATCCTCGTCTGCCTACACCGGGGCAGCGGCCGGCCGGCTGCCTCCACATACGGTGAGTGGGAGCGTGGACGCGCTGTTGTCTCCGACGACGCTCTCGCGTCTCACCGGTCACCCGGTGACCAATGTGCGCCGGCTCCCGTTCTCCAGTGTTGACGGGCGCTCCGGTGGCTCGCTCGAGACTGTGGAGGCAGAGGGAGCCGGCCGCTATGTCCTCAAGCGCTTCTCGTGGGAGCGCGACGTCACTATGCGGATGAGTCGTGATCGTGCGGGACGGGCGGTCACGATGTGGGAGCGGGGACTGCTCGACCGGCTGCCGCCCCTGCTCACTCATGGTGTGGTCGGCTGTGCCCGGGAGGGAGACGGCTGGGCCATGCTGCTGGAGGACTTCGAGGGCCACATGCTGCCGCCGGATGAGGAGCGGCTGAGTGACGACGAGAACGGCATTGTCCTCGGTGCTCTGGCAGCGCTGCACTCAGCTTTCTGGGACGAGCCTCTGGCGGCGTTCGAGCGCTACGATCTGTGCAGCTTTCGCACCCGCTACGAGGCCTTCTTTCCTGGCAGAACGCTGGATAGAGAGGATGGGCGGTTGCCGATAGTTCCTTACATTCGTGAGGGCTGGCAACTGCTGCCGGAACTGGTCGAGCCGGACGTCGCGGATCTCGTTCAGCGGCTGCACGCTGATGTGACTCCGCTGTGCACCGCGCTTGCGCGCTACCCGCGAACCCTCCTGCACGGCGACTGCCACCACGGCAATATTGGGATCATCGCCAGGCCCGATCCTCGGGTCATTCTGCTCGACTGGGCATTTGTCTCTCTGGGACCGCCAGCCGCCGATCTTGGCGAGTACGTCAGTATCGGCGTGATGCGACTCCCTTCGTCGAAGGAAGCGACCATCGAGCTGTATCGCCGCCTCCTGGCGCTCCGCCTCGGCGAGCGTTTCGACGATTCCTGGTGGCTGCCGCAGCTGGAGCTGGCGTTCCTGGGTGAGTTCTTGCGGCTGGGCTGGAACAAGACGTACGTCGCCGCGCACGGCGAAAGCGAGGAGATTCGGCAGCGGGAGCGAAGAGAGATCGCCTGGTGGTGCGACCTGGCCAGGAGGGCCACGCGATGGCTGTGATCGATAGAGACGCCCAGCTCGATCAGGGTAGCCAGAGCGCGGAGTTTGGAAGGCGGCTCCTGGAGATCTACACCGGCGCCGCACTCTCCTCGATGATCGCCATCGGCCATCAGACCGGGTTGTTCGAGGCTGCGGCTGCCATCTTCGTCTGCCGTCGGGCAGAGAGGTATTGACATGGACAGTCCATTGTTTTCGCTTGAAGGCCGGGCTGCACTCATCACCGGCGGCAACGGCGGGTTGGGACGAGCCATAGCGCTGGGATTCCGCGATTTTGGAGCACGCGTCGCCGTGACCGGCCGCGACGCCGCCAAGAACGAGTCCATACGTCGGGAGCTGGGTGATGCCGGCACCGCCTACCAGCTCGACGTCTGCGACGAGGAGGCGGTTCGGGAGACGGTGGCACGGATGGAGGAACAGTTTGGGCGTCTCGACATCCTGGTGAACTGTGCCGGGATCGCGCTCGGCGGTCCGCTCCTCGAGATGTCGCGTGCCGACTGGCAGGCGGTGCTCGATACCCACCTGACAGGATCGTTCCTGTGCGCCAGGTATGCTGCTCGCAGCATGATTGCCCATGGGGCCGGCGGGAAGATCATCAACATCGGCTCGATCTATTCGCTCTTCGGTGCGCCTGAGTTTTCGGGCTACGTCACCGCGAAGTCGGGGGTCCCGGGACTCACGCGAGCACTCGCGGTGGAGCTGGCGCCGCACAATATCCAGGTCAATGCGATCCTGCCCGGCTGGTTCCCGACCGATATGACCGGATTTGGTCCGGTGACACCGTTCCATGAAGAGATGCGCCGGCGGACTCCGGCGGGGAGATGGGGCGAGCCGAAGGAGCTCGTCGGCGCCGCCGTCCTGTTCGCCTCGAATGCGTCCTCCTACATCACCGGGGCTCAGCTCGTCGTGGATGGTGGCCTCACGGTCTCGGATCGGCTGCTGTACGACTGACGAGAAGCGCTGGTGAGTGCGGCGATCAATCCGTGAACGAAGCGAGCCGCTAACGCTTCACCGTGAGCGAGCGGGTCTGCCGCGCTTACGCTGCGGATTCCCGGGCGCGGATCTCCCTCCATGAACTGCATGTATTGGGCTTAACGTGATGCCTATGTGTCGGTTGTAATGGTCGCCGGCTCGACCAGACGGGGCATCCATCAAGGGGCTGGATACTGGCATGCTTTTTGCTACGCGGAGCGGATGGGCCACTGACCGGTGGTGTGACCCGAGTGACGCAGAGTAAGGGAGAGAGCGAGTGAACGTTGTGTACCTTCGACGCGTTGGTGTGGCGGCCGCCATGGTTCTCCTGAGCGTGTGGCCCGTCGCGCAGTCCTCGGCGGCATCCAGATTGGCGGCCACTGCACGGGCCGGATCGTCCGTCCCGACGTTCGGCGAGCCGACGATTAGCGGCATCCAGGGCAACGGCTTCGAGCAGGACGTTCGGCTGGACAACCAGGGCCGGATTTACACGAGCTCGCCCGGCAGCCTGTCATCGACGATCAGCTTTATGTGGCGATCGCTCGATGGTGGGAAGACCTTCAAGTGGGTGCCGGGCGCCACACAGCCCGACGGGAAGCTACTCACCTGCGTCGGTGGCGGCGACAGCGAGCTGGCGACAGACAGCGCCGGCAATCTCTACTTCAACGATCTCACATTGGCGAATTTCAGCACGGCGCGTTCAAGCGACCAGGGTACCACCTTCCCGACGGCCAGCTGCGCCGGCGTTCCCGACGCCGGCGTGGACCGGCAGTGGTACGCGGTTGACGGTGATCCAACGACGAGCGGCGAGATCTACCTCGCCTACGACAGGGTGGCACAAGGTCAGCCGGTGACCTGCCCGAACGGCGGAGTGGCGCAAGTAGGACAGAACTTCCTGGTCGTCGCGGTGTCACCGCTTCCGGGTGGTCAGGCGGAGGCCGGCGTGCAGTACGGCCCATCGCAGCCGATCAGCTGCGATGAGGGCATCATGGGGAACGACGAGTTCTACAACTACAGCGACACCGGCAAGCGCATTTTTGTGATTCACGACAACGCGGCATTGAACTCGGTGTCGATGGGGCGCTGCGATTACGTGGGGTTCGGGTCATCCACGACGGGTCTGACCAACTGCGTGGACAATCTGATATCCAGTTTCCCCAACGCCAA
>DATGJB010000010.1:0-4382 GCA_035295425.1 Chloroflexota bacterium
AACCCGTCGGTCAGCCCTCTCAGCGTGGGCCTGATGCACAGAAAGAGGAATAGGGTGCAGACCCGATATCGGCCCTTGATAGGTACGATATGGTTCAGCGGGTGCGTCTGAGCAGGTGCTCGCGGGCTTCGAGGTCCAGTCCCCGGGCTCGCCGGGCGAGCTTCTCGGCAATGAGCTGGCGGTGGGTTGCCGGCTTGTTGCCGCCGAACTTGAACTTGGCCCGTACCTCGGAGATGGTCAGACGCAAGCCGCGGATAGCCCGCAGCGACGGTCCGTACGGCGGGAATGCGGGCTCGACCGGTGCGTGGCCGCCTTCCGGCTGGAAGTGGGCGAGCTGGCGCTCGAGGATGGCAGCGAGCTCGACCGGATCGTCGACGATCTCGCAGGCGCCTGTGGCCTGGATGGCGGCGTAGTAGCTGGTCGGGATGCCATGATCCGGCGGCTGGCCTTCGGCGGCGTTCCACTGCGTCGGAATGTACGTGTAAGCGCCGATGACGGCGAGAACGGCCAGCGGATTCTCGTCCAGCGCGTCCCAGATCGGATTGGGCCGGGCGAGATGGAGGGAGACCGTCCGCTCGCCGTCGAACACGAAGTGTGCCGGCACGATCACGGGGGTGGGACGGTCGCGCCCCGATGCAATGATCTGGCCGAAGTCATGCTCCCGCAGGAATTCCTGCCACTCCCGGTCGTCCATGGCCGCATCGTGCGGTCTGATGAGCATCGCGACAACCGCCTCCCGCCAATGGTAACGGCAGAGAGTAGCTCGCCCGCCGGTAGTCGCGAGTACAGTGAGGTGACTCACCTGGCCGTTCACCAGGCGCAGCCGCAGGAGCCGAGTGTGGCCAATACCATCCGGGTCGCCCGGATTGCCGGGATCGACATCTTCATCCACTGGAGCTGGCTGATCATCTTTGCCCTGCTGACGTTGTCGCTGGGCGACTTTTACTACAGTCACTTCCACAGCTGGAATGCTCTGACCGCCTACCTCGTCGCGGCGATCTCGGCCCTCCTGCTCTTCGTGACGGTGCTGCTCCACGAGCTGGCGCACTCCATCACGGCGCGGCATCTCAAGCTGCCGGTCCATTCCATCACCCTCTATCTGTTCGGCGGTGTATCGAGCCTGACCCAGGAACCGCAGAGCCCGCGAACCGAGCTGCTCGTGACCATGGCCGGGCCGCTTACCAGCTTCGCCGTGTCCGGCGTGTGCTGGGTGCTGTTCCTGCTCGCTCGGGGCGCACCCTCCGAGATCCAGGCGATCCTCAACTACCTGGCGGTGATTAACCTCCTGCTTGGCGTCTTCAATCTCATCCCCGGCTTTCCGCTGGATGGTGGCCGCGTCCTGCACGCCATCATCTGGATAATCACGAAGAACCGGCGGCGCGCAACCCAGATCGCCAGCGCGGTCGGCCAGGGAATCGGCTATCTGTTCATCGTCCTTGGTTTGTGGGAGGCGTTCTTCCTGGGTGATGTCACCGGCGGCATCTACCTGGCCTTCATCGGCTGGTTCCTGCAGAACGCGGCCAGCGTGACCAATCAGCAGGTCGTGCTGGAGCAGTCGCTAACCGGGGTGGACGTGCGCGACGTCATGGATCCTCCGCCGGCCGGCGTCGACCCCTCGACGCCGATCGCGGTGCTCGTCGACCGCCACATGCTTGGCGAGAATCAGCGCGCCGTGCCGGTGGTGGATGAGACCGGCGCCCTGCTCGGTCTGGTGACGCTGGGAGACGTGCGTCACGTCGACCGGCAGGAATGGGCCTTTGTGCCGGTAAGCCGGATCATGCAGCCCCGGGACAGGCTGCGTACGGTGGGTGCTCAGGATCACCTGGCCCAGGCGCTCCAGGCTCTGGCCGAGAACAACTACCATCAGCTGCCGGTGATGGAGGACGGCCACATGATCGGCGTCCTCAACCGCGCCCACGTAGTGCAATATCTGACGATCCGGCGACAGTTGGAGAGGACCGGCGGTCCGACGCAGGCAGCGAGATAGGGCGCCTCGCCCGTAAGAGGTGCGGAGCGAGTAGAGCCCGGTGAGCGGCGGCTAGTGGAGCACTGCGAGGTAGACGGCGACGAAGGCGCCGTAGGCGGCGAGCAGCACCATACCCTCGCGGCGGCTCAGGCTGCGGCGCGTGGCCAGGAGCACGATGGCAAGAGCGGTCATGCCGATCAGCCAGGGCGCTCCCAGCGTGCGTGCCGTGCTGGAAACGTGAAGCGATACTACCAGCGATGGCAGTCCGGTACCGAGGCCGGCGTTTATCGAGTTGCTGCTGAAGGTCATTGCCACCGCCGAGGTAGCGAGGCCGCGACGGGCGAGGCTGATGGCTGCCCATGTGTTGGGCAGGCTGGTGGCAATGGCGAGAACGAATGTGCCGATGATCGGCGACGGCAGACCAAGCCGGGCGCCGAGCGTGAGCGAGGTATTGACGAGAATGTCACTGCCGGCGATGATGAACACGACACTGATGGCCGCCAGTCCCAGCGGTGCAATGAGGTGCGAGGCGGGTGACGTCGCGGGAGGTGACGGCGCCTCGACTGGAGACAGGCGGCGTCGGAGCATGGCAGGAAGGCGCCGCAAAACCCGATCTTGCGAGGCCGACTCGAGCGCCATGTAGGCGAGCAGGAGGAGCAGGAGCAGCACGCCGATGGCCAGATGCCGGCCCGGGACGAGGATCAACCCGACCAGACCGAGCGTCAACAGTCCGTTCATACCACCGTCGAGGGTGAGCCGATAGGGATTGGTGGTGATGCTCCCCGCGATGGCGGCGCTGAGCCCGAGTAGCGCGGCAAGGTTGTAGATATTCGAGCCGAGGATGACGCCCATGCCGACATCGGTCGAGCCGCGCAGCGCGGCGATCAGTGCCGAGGTTACCTCTGGTGCGTCCGCGCCAAAGGCGATCAGGATACCGAGCAGGCCCAGCGAGAGACGCAGCCGGGCGCCCAGTGTGGTGAGTGCGTGGACCAGCATCTCGCTGGCATAGAGCGCCATACCGAGGCCGGCGAGCCAGGCGAGCGCGACCAGAGCGATCCCCACGATGATTCATTCAACACGGTCACGGTGCCTGCGACAATCGAATCGTGCCGCATGCCGACTACAGCCACCGCTCCACCGTCGACAAGCTCGGCATCAAGCCGGGCCAGCGCGTGGCGCTCGTCGATCACGCATTCCCGCTCGACGAGATGCTGTGTCGGGAGGTGCGGGCGCGGGCGGGCGAGGCCGACGGATCGGATGGGCCGGTAGACGTCGTGCTGATCAGCGTCGATGCCGTGACGGACGCTGCGGCGATGCTGCGCATCTGGCGGGAGCGAATCGATCCGGCCGGTGGGATCTGGCTACTGACACCGAAGCGGGGTCAGGCCGGGTACGTCAATCAGACCGAGCTCATCGGAGCCGGACTGGCGGCAGAGCTGGTGGACAACAAGATCTGCTCGGTGTCCGAGACGGTGAGCGGGATGCGATTCGTGATTCGAAGGCGGGACCGCACGCTTTAAACCGGCGCGAAGTGATCAGGGCGCGATGGGAGTCAATCTGGGCTACCGTCTCATAGCGGGTAAGCGCCACGTGACTGAACGTAGCAAGAGGGATGCGCCCCACGCAGCCTGGCGCGATGTATTACAATTTCCTGCTAAGTAATACCATGATCACAACGGTGAACACCAAAGGACAGGTGACCATCCCCCAGCCATTGCGAGCCAAGTACGGGTTCGCTCCGGGTACCAAGGTGGTGTGGATCGAGCGTGATGGCGAGGTGATTCCCCGTCCGGTCGTGACCGTACGCGAGCTCTATGGCTACCTGCGTCCGAACCCCGGGCAGCAGTCGCTCACCGATGCGCTGCTGGCGGAGAGACGGGCCGAGCGTGACCGCGAAGACCGGTAAGCGGGTCGTTCTCGACTCCTTTGCCGTCCTGGCACTGCTCCAGGGGCAACCGGCGGCGCAGCACGTTGCCGATGTTCTCAGCGACGGTGAGCCATGGATGACGCTGGTCAACCTCGGAGAGGTGACATACATTGTCGAGCGGACCCACGGGAAGGCGGCAGCCGACGACATCTTTGCAAATCTGCTGGCAGAGGAGCGACCGGGGGGCGGCGCGCCACTGCGCTGGCTTCCCATCGACGAGCGGCTCGTGCGGCGCGCGGCATCGCTGAAAGCGGCTGGTAGCTTGAGCTACGCCGACTGCTTCGCTGCCGCAGCGGCTGCCATGCTCGGGTGCCCGGTCCTGACCGGTGACCCTGAATTCGTCGCTGCCGAGCGTGCGGGGATCACAGTGACCTGGCTGCAAGAGGGCGTTTGAGAGGCGTCGCGGTTCTCCAGATGTCGGACGAGAACACCATCGGCAAAGAGCATCGCGAGAGTCATCCTTCAAAACTGGCGGGGCCGGTATGAGAG
>DATGJB010000011.1:0-51099 GCA_035295425.1 Chloroflexota bacterium
CGCCGCGACGAGCGCGTTGATGACGCCCAACCCGCGGTCGTTGTGGCCGTGCCAGTCAACTCTTACGTCCTCGCCGGTCGCGTCCACCACCTCTCGGATAAAGCGGACCAGACTTCGCACTCCGTGCGGCATGACGTGCCCGACGGTGTCGGCCAGGCAGATGCGACGTGCTCCCGATTCGATCGCCGCTGTGTACAGCCGGCGAAGGGTATCGGGATGCGCGCGAGTCGTATCTTCGGTGACGTACATCACGGGGAGCCCGGCGTTGACCGCGTAGCCTACGGCCTCCGTCGAGTGGCGCAGCATGCGGTCGAGCGTCCAGCCCTCGGCGTACTGCCGGATGGGGCTCGAGCCGATGAAGACGGCGCACTCGATGGGGAGGCCCGCCTGTTCCGACGCCTCCACGATTGGGTCGATGTCGACCTGAAGCGTTCGGGCAGCGCAATTCGGCGAGATCGGCAGCCTCGCATCACGGATCTCGCGGGCGAGCGCGATCACATCGCGCTTCACCTGCGGCCCGGCGCCGGGCAGGCCGATGTTTGCCGCCTGAATGCCCAGGTCGGCCATGTAGTGCAGGATCTGCAGCTTGTCGTCGATGCCGGGTGAGCGAACCGACGGACTCTGGAGCCCGTCGCGCAGCGTCTCGTCGTCCAGATCGACATGCCGCCGCGGCGGGGCGCTCTCACCCACGGCGTTCCAGTCGTAGATGAGCGCCTTCTCATCCATTGCCGGTGCCTCCGCCCGGATTATAGTCCCGCCTCTGCCGGCTCCCGGTCTTCCGTCTCGGGACCGGCCGAGTAAATGACCGAGCATGTGCGCATCGCGGTGGTGCGGGCCGGGCCGCGCAGCCGGAAAAGGGCCGCTACCCGTTCGACTCGGTCTGCGTGCCGGCGGTGGGAGTGGGGCTGGTGGAGACGAGCAGTGTTCCCTCCTCCAGTGCCGACTCGTCCACGTGCAGACCCAACGACCCGGCGAAGTCGAACAAATCGGGGAGGCGGCGCGCATGCAGGATCAGCAGCTCCAGCTGCCGTGTCTTTTCGATCTCGCGCCGAAGCTTATCCCGATTCTCCGGCACCAGAGACTCGTAGCGGGAATCCGACTCGATCAATCGGATCGCCTGCTCGGGGTCGACCTCGCCGGCGTAGCCGACTATGACGTCTTCGCACACGTGAGCGATGGCGCGCGCCAGGCCCCGCAGCTGATGCGGGTCGTCCAGGCCATTGCGAAATGCCGTGGCGGCGATGTCGCCGAGCGCGGTGACAACGGCATTGCTCAGCGCGTCGTAGAGCTCTTCAGAGCCGCCCGCCTCGATGCCGGTATCCGACGAAAAGACGTGCTCCGCAAGGACGTTGGCGGTGCGCGAGTAAGGATCGGATCGCGATCGATCGAACCGGTGCGCCATCTGCAATCTCTCCTTTCCGTGAGGCCCGCGGAGCCCCGGCAGGTCGTGGACCCCGGGGGTCAGCGCGCGGCGTATGCGGGCGATCGAAAGTATGCGACGTAACGAAAGAGCTCGAGGTACATGCGGGCCACGTTTGGCCACGTCATCGGCCGGCTGAAACGGTAAGCGCGTTCTTCCATCGCGAGAAGCTTGCGACGGTCGCCGAGCAGCGAATTTGCGGCAGTCGCGATAGCAGTCGAGTCCTTGAACGGGACAATGATGCCGCGACCGTCCGACAGCATCTCCTGGGCGTACACGAAGGGAGTCGCTACGACTGCCTTGCCGCACCCGACGGCGTAAGCGAGCGTTCCGCTCACGATCTGGTCCTTGTTCAGGTACGCCATGATGTACACATCGGTGGCCGCGAGGTAGCGGATGAGCTCCGAGTTGCTGAGGAAGCGGTTATTGAAGCGGACGTGCTTGGCGACTCCCAGCTCGCGCGCCATGTCGATAAGCCGGTTCCGGTAGGCCTCGCCCTCACGCTGCCTGATGTGCGGATGTGTTTCGCCGATGACCAGGTAGAGGACGTTGGGGTGGTGCGCGACGATGGCAGGAAGCGCCTCGATCACGTACTCGATCGCCTTGCTGGGGCCGATGAGCCCGAAGGTCGAGAGCAGCGGACGGTCGCTGAAGCCCAGCAGCTTCTTGGTCCGGCGGCGGATCGACTCCTTGCGCGTGAAGACGGGGATGCCGTGGGGAATCACGTGCAGGCGCTCTGCCGCTAGCCGGTAATTGTCCGCGATCATCGGGACCGCCGCGCGCGCCAGCACGACGACCGCCGCTGACGCGTCAAGCATGCGCTGCGTCACCTCCGCGAAGTGGCCCTGCGGATGCGGAAGGACAGTGTGCATGGTCAGGACCACCGGCTTCTGCAGACGCTCTATGAAGTCGACGATGTACTCGCCGTCCTGACCGCCGAACAGCCCGTATTCATGCTGAATGTTCACGACCTGGATCCGTGATCGGTTGAGGTCGTCGGCCACCTGAAGATAGCTATCCAGGTCGTCCGCGTCGACCTGAAAGCGCACCCGACCCTGATAGTCGTGCAGATCGTAGTCGTACATCTGTCCGTAATCGTTCACGGCGATAACGGTCGACAGGCGCGACGGATCGATGGCGTCGTAGGAGCTCACGACATCGTAGGTGAACGTTCCGATGCCGCACTCGCGAGGGGGATAGCTCCCGAAGAAGGCGATGCGTGGAACAGTACCAGACAGTCCATCCATGACCGTCGTATACGGTTCCTGCATGCCCACCTCCCCACTGGTGACGCCCGTATCACACTCTACCAGCGGGTGATTTTCGCGACCAAGGAGCAAATTTGACAGCTTGGCCAGACCCGCAAATTTGACAAGATCGCAAAATCCTGGTAACTTGACCTTGCGTTTTGCGTGCTGAGCCCCATGCCGTGCCAGCGGGTGTGGCTATCTCCGGGCCTCAGTGCGACCAAAAAATTACATTGGAGGTCGCGGATGAGGAGACCGCTAGTAGCTTTGAGTTTTGCACTCAGTGCCGGACTCGGAGTTGTCCCAACAGCGGGAGCGCTAGCCGCCAATCCCTCAGCCACAAACACCAGCAGCACCCATTCCGGAACCCTTTCCACAGACAGCACATACGGTAGACGAGCCAATAACGTTTCGGGCGCGCAGATTGTCCAGTTCGCGCAGAAATACATCGGCTACCCGTACGCCGCAGTCGGCGATAGCCCGAGCACTGGATTCAGTTGCATCGGGTTTGTTTATTTCGTCTACCGTTCGCTGGGGATTCCACTTCCTGGGTCGCTGGATACGGCGCTGGCCTATGCGCCTCAGGTGCCGTTCTCACAGCTCGAGCCGGGAGACATACTGTTCTTCCAGAACACGCTCTGGACCGGGTTGTCGCACGCGGCTATCTATATCGGGGGCGGCAAGTTCATTCATGCCGAGTACTTCGGCTATGGCGTGCGTATCTCGTCGTTCAACAATGATTCCCGCGATGGGAACTACTGGATAACAAAGTACATGACCGCGAACCGGCCATGGGGTGGCCCTGCGCTGGCTCCGATCATCGGCTCTCCGTCAACCGGCGCGTCGGCGGCGACATCGCCGAGCGCCACTGCTCAGAAGCAGGTACTCGGCGGGCCGCAGGCTCTGGTCACGGCGCCGTCTCTGAATGTGCGGTCCGGACCTTCAATGTCCCATGGTGTTGAGACGGTGGTGCCTCAGGGCACGAACCTGACGATTCTTGGCAAGCGTCATGGCTGGTACAGGGTCCAGCTGCCTGACGGCACGATCGGATGGGTGGTTGCCGCCGGCATCGGCCTTGGCACGCCATCGACCAGCGTGCAGGGCCAGGTAGCGGCAACGACGGTGGGACAGCAGACGGCACCGGCGCGGCAGGGGTATGGAGCCGGCTCGCAGTCGGTCCATGCATCCACTGCGCTGGTCCGGGTGAGCTCATTGCGGGTCCATAGTTCACCTGCCGCCGGCGCGCCGGTGGTGACGTGGGCAGTACGTGGCGAGACGCTGCAGGTTCTGGCCCGCGGTAATGGCTGGCTCGAGGTGCGCACGCCGGACGGCAGCGTGGGCTGGGTCATGGCGGGGTATACCTCCGCGGCGCACGCCCGGGCGACGGCAGCTCCCGTTGCCCAACAGGTCCGTGCTCCGAATGTGCATCGCCCAACCGTGTCTGCGACGGTGAGTGGTCTCCGCGTCCATACCGCGCCGTCGATCGGCGCGGCGGTTGTGACCACAGTCGGTCCGGGAGAGAAGCTCCAGATCCTGGCCCGCAGCGGAAGCTGGCTCGAGGTCCGGTCGCCGAGCGGTCAGGTCGGGTGGGTCGCCGCCGGCTACACCACGGGAGGCCGGGCGCCGGCTGTGTCGAGCGCAAAACGAGCCGGCAGCCAGCACCGCAGCGCGTCTTTCACCGGTGGGTCGGTGGTTACCGTGGGCGCGCGCGTGCACGCCGCGCCGAGTCTGAGAGCGCGAGTCATTGGCGGTGTGGCGGCCGGTACCCACGTCCAGATTCTGGGCCGCAGTGGCGCCTGGGCGCTCGTTCGGCTGCCGAGCGGGCAGACCGGCTACGTGTACGCGGCCCTCGTGCGGTAAGGACACGGCCTTCGTAATCGCGCGGCGCGCAAGCCGCGGCCGTGCGCCGGGGCGCTTACTCGGCCTTCGGTAACGCTCTGAGCAGGTTCGCCATCTCGATCGCGGAGAGCGCCGCTTCGTAGCCCTTGTTCCCGCTCTTGATACCGGCGCGGTCGAGGGCCTGCTCCACGGTATCGGTCGTGAGCACGGCAAAGATTGCCGGCACGCCGGTCGCCAGGGCGACTGCCGCGATCCCGGTTGTGGCCTGGCCGGCCACCAGGTCAAAGTGCGGCGTTTCGCCGCGGATCACGCAGCCAACGCAGAGGACTGCGTCGTAGCGTCCGGTCCGCGCCAATTGCTGGGCGACGAGCGGAATCTCGAAACTGCCTGGAACTCGAGCGATGTCGATGTTCTGCTCCGGGACGCCGTGCCGGCGCAGTCCATCGAGCGCACCTGCCAGCAGCCGCTCGCTGATGAGCTCGTTGAAGCGACTCGCCACGACGGCAATCCGCAAGGCGGAGCCATCGAGCGTGCCCTCGAAGCTCGTCACGAGTTCAGCCGCTCCCGAAACTCCAGCACATGGCCGAGCTTGGAGCGCTTGGTCTCGAGGTAGGTCTGATTGTGCTCGTTCGGCGGGATCGCAAGGGGAACAGTCTCAACCAGCTCGAGTCCCCGCTCGGCGGCGTGACTGCGCCCAAAGATCCCACGTTGCTTGTCGGGATTGTTGCTCAGGAACCGAATCTTGCGGATGCCGAGATCGTAGAGAATCTCGGCGCCGACGCCGAAATCACGCATGTCGGGTGGGAACCCCAGCCGCTCGTTGGCCTCAACCGTGTCGAGACCCTCTTCCTGCAGCTTGTAGGCACGCAGCTTGTTGTGTAGCCCGATGCCCCGACCTTCGTGCTGCCGCATGTAGACGACAGCTCCTCCCTCGCGCTCGATCATGCGCAGCGCGAGCGCGAGCTGCTCGCCGCAGTCGCAACGCTGTGAGCCGAAGACATCCCCTGTCAGGCACTCGGAGTGGACGCGAACCAGCGTGGGAACGTCGGGATCGATCTCGCCCTTGACGATCGCCATATGTTGCTCGCCGGTCGTGCTGTCCTCGTAGCCGATTGCCTGGAAGTCCCCATAGGACGTCGGCAGGTGAATCGGCTCGGTCGTGCGGCGCACCAGCCGCTCGTGCCGGCGCCGGTAGCTAATCAGCTGTGCCACGCTGATGATCCGCAGTCCGTGCCGGGCCGCGAAGCGTTCCAGCTCGGGAAGACGCGCCATCGTTCCGTCGTCGCTCATGATCTCGCAGATCACGCCCGCCGGTTGCAGACCGGCCAGCCGGGCGAGGTCAACCGCGGCCTCGGTTTGACCGGCACGGCGCAGCACCCCACCTTCGCGAGCGCGCAGCGGAAACGTGTGGCCGGGCGTCAGCAGATCGTCCGGCCGCGTGGCGGGATCGACGAGGGCCCGAATCGTGGCGGCACGGTCGTACGCCGAAATGCCGGTCGTGACCCGATCCTTGGCTTCAACCGACACGGTGAATGCGGTGCCGTGGGGAGCGGTGTTGTGGCTCACCATCATCGGAAGGCCCAGCTCGTCGAGGCGCCTGGGCGTGAGCGGCACGCAAATGAGCCCGCGCGCCTCTCGCGCCATGAAGTTCACCGCCTGCGGCGTGACCAGCTCAGCCGCCATCACCAGGTCGCCTTCATTCTCACGGTCCTCGTCGTCGACGACGATGACGAAGCTGCCCTGACGGATATCCTCGATGGCTTCGCTGACGGAGCTCAGAGGCATGCGTCATCCGTGAAATCGTGTTTCAGGCACGGCGATGAAACAGTTGAACATTGTGTACTAAGTGGCATACTGTTGCTCCGGCTCAGTGTACCACCAGCTTCTCGACGTACTTGGCCAGAATATCTACCTCGATATTGACGGGGTGTCCCGGGCGCAGCAGGCCGGAGGCGATGTGCTGCTGCGTGTACGGCACCAGCGCAACCGAAAAGTCCCGGTCAGTGACCGCGGTCACAGTCAGACTGACGCCGTCCAGTGCCACGAATCCCTTCTCCACGATGTAGCGAAGGATCGCGGGCGATGTTTCGATGCGCACGGAGCGGGCGTCGCCGTCTGGTTCGACCGCAGCCACCGTCCCGGTTCCATCCACATGGCCCTGGACGAAGTGACCGCCAAGCCGGGAGTCCGGCTGTAACGGACGCTCGAGGTTCACTTCTCCGCCGGACGCCAACCGGCCCAGATTCGTTCTCCGCAGCGTCTCAGGCATGACGCCCACGGCGATCTCGGCGCGGCCGTTCCGGGTTACTGTCAGGCACGTGCCGTTCACGGCGATGCTGTCGCCCGGCTGCAGGCCTTCGATACTTCGCCCGGCCTCGATGATCAGTCCGGCTTCGGAATCTGCCAGATCGACCGCCACGACGCGGCCCACCTCCTCGACGATGCCGGTAAACACGGTTCTACCTCACTTTCCTTCGCCGGCGTGGGGATACAGCATGTCATACGCATCTCCGTCACGCACCGACCGTCTCACGCCGAAGCCGTCCACCCGAACGCCAGGCGCGGCCACGATCTTGTCGACGACGCGGGCTCGGAGACAGCTGGCCGCGAGCTCCGTGCTTCCGGACACAACGCAATCGGCGACTTCCCGCGATCGCAGCTCTTCCAGCACGGCGGCCAGATCGTAGCCGCTATCCGAGAGCGGTAGGAGCCACCGCCAGTCGCGGCCGACCAGCCGCAGCGGAGGATCGGGGAGATCGGAGAGAATGGCGTCGGCACTCGCCGCGAGGTCGGCCGCGACTGTCGGAGGCGCATCGAGCAGCAGGGTGATGAAGGGGCGGCCGGTTGTAGTGTAGGTACGGTGCGCTTCGATCAGATCGTCCGCCTCCGGCTCGGGCTCGACGAACACGTCGACGCCCTGTGCCCGCAGGTATGTTGCGCCGGAACCGTTTACCCGCGGATTCGGGTCCAGAGCGGCGATATGGACCTCAACAACTCCGGCATTGACCAGCGCCTCGGCGCATGGTCCGGTGCGCCCGTAGTGCGAGCACGGCTCCAGCGTAACGAAGAGGACGGCGCCATGCGAGCGGTCCCCGGCCTGCCGGAGCGCCATGATTTCGGCGTGCGCCTGCCCCGGCGGCTGCGTGAATCCCTCGCCGACAATCGCGCCGGCATTGACCAGAACCGCGCCTACCGGGGGATTCGGGCCGGTGCTGCCGCGCGCCTGCCGTGCCAGCTCCAGCGCGCGGTCCATCGCGGAAACCGTCACGTGACCGGTGCTGCCGCTCCGGCGATGAGCGTGCCGTAGAGATCGGGTCGGCGGTCGCCTTCGAGATCCATCTCGTGAACGCCCGGCTGGAGCACAACGTGCTTTCGGTCGGCCTCGGTGAGGTCAACCTCGGCCAGGAGGACTTCGGGGTTTGTCGGACCGGCCTCCTGGACCACCGTCCCGGTCGGGTCAACGATCTGACTCCGCCCGAGGAAGCGCGCGCCGCGCTCGCTCCCCACCCGGTCGGCCGCGAGGACGAAGACGCGATTCTCGGCCGCCCTGGCGCGCGTCAAGACGTCCGGTTGGACCCTCGAGCTCACCGGCCAGTTCGTCGGCAGCAGAATGGCCTGCGCCCGCTCCAGTGACAGCGCACGGGCTGCCTCGGGAAAGCGGAGGTCGTAACAGATGAGGATTCCGATCCGGCCGAACGGCAGGTTGTGCACGCGGTAGGGGATGTCTCCCGGCGTGGTGAATCGGTCGACGCCGAGACAGAGGGTGTGCGTCTTTCGATAGACCGCCTCGATGCCCCGCGGCCCTGCCAGGAGCGCCGTGTTGAAACAACGATGTCCTTCGCGCTCCAGCATGCCCACGACGGCGTAGACGCCGAGCCGCTCGGTTGCCGCGGCGATTCGCCGCGCCGACGGCCCAGGTACCGGCTCGGCGACGCCGAGCGCTTCCTCGAGACTGCCATACATGTAGCCGGTCAGAGCGCATTCGGGAAAGACGGCGAGTTTCGCCCCGGAGCGCGCGATCGTCTCCAGCGTGTCTTCGATCAGCGCGATATTCCGGCCTATCTCGCCGATCGCCGGGTCCGTCTGGACCACCGCAACCTTGACCATCCCGTCCTCATTCGGAGCATACCATGGTGCCCGAACCTCCAGACCTCACCCTTTACGTCCCATGCGCGCACGTGGTGACCGCTCCCGGTGCCGGTCGTGTCAGATGGTAGATTCATTCGGGTGAGGAGGGCTCGATTGCTCAGGCAGGCGCTGTTCCGGCTTTCCCAGCAGCCCAGATTACGTGCTCTTGCCACCAGAAACAGCTTCGCCCAGAGCATGGCGCGCCGCTTCGTCGCCGGCGAGACGCTGGAGGAAGCGATTGAGGTCGTCCGGCGCCTGAACGCGGCGGGGATGGCGGCCAGCCTCGATCATCTGGGGGAGAATGTCACTTCCCGCGGGGAGGCGCGCGACGCCACGGAGATGGGCTGTCGAATTTTTCGGGCAGCCGCCGACTCAGGGGTGAGGTGCAACGCCTCGTTCAAGCTCACCCAGCTCGGACTCGATATCGACGAGACCCTCGCGGCCGAGAACCTCCAGCAGATCGTGGAGGAAGCAGCGCGCCACGATAATTTTGTCCGCATCGACATGGAAAGCTCGGTCTACGTGGAGCGTACCTTTCGGCTGTTCGAAGGAGTGTACGGCGGACACAAGAACGTGGGCGTCGTTCTGCAGTCTGCCTTATATAGGAGCGCACCGGATCTGGAACACATGATCAAGGTCGGAGCGCGCGTGCGCCTGTGCAAGGGCGCGTATCTCGAGTCCGCGACGGTAGCGTTCCAGCGAAAGGAAGACGTCGACGAGAACTACGTGCGCCTGGCCCGCATGCTCCTCTCCGGCGGCAACTACCCTGCCTTCGCGACCCACGACGTCAAGATGATCGATGCGGTGCGGGAGTACGCACGCCAACGTTCCATCGCGCCGGCGCAGTACGAGTTTCAGATGCTGTACGGCGTGCGGCGGGATTTGCAGATGCAGCTCGTGGCGCAGGGGTACAACATGCGGGTCTACGTCCCCTTCGGCACCCACTGGTATCCGTACCTCATGCGGCGTATGGCGGAACGGCCTGCCAACGTGATGTTCATCCTCGGCAGCGTGGCGCGCGAGGCCCGGTCCGGCGGCTGAGCCGGCGTGCTTTACTGGCCGGCGTGCGACAGCGCGAGGAAGATGACGAGCCCCCAGACGGCGCAGGCGGCCAGATAGCAGACCAGCGTGTCGATATGCCGCCAGGTGGCGGCAGCCGACGCCGCAACGCTGTCCCAGGCGCTGACCAGCTCGCGATCGCAGGGCACGACGATGGGGCGTCGCTCGACTCGCTCGATCATCTATCTCTCCTCTTTAGCACGAGTGTTCTATAGGTCGCGTGTTCTACTATAGTGCCTCCGGGTTGCCGGTTCAAGTGTGAAAATGGAGCGCGAGCCGGCACGGGCTCGCGAGCAGCCGGACGCCACGGACGCGGTGTCTGGAGCCGCGAGCACCATTCCGGTCAGACTAGCGTGGTACATCATTGCTGGCTCGAGGAGGAGATCGATGAGGCGATTACGCCGACAGGGTGAGAGAGTTCGTGGGAGGAGGGGTACCACGTTCGGGCTGCCGGCCGCCGTGCTCGTGGTCGCCGCGGCGATCGCCTTGCCGCCCGTCGATCGTGCAGCCGCCGCAACCGCATGCGTGGCCGGACCACCCGCGGTGACTTCCTGGACCATTCCGCAGACGGTCAACCGGCGCGGTGCTGCCCGCCGCTTCTGGTGGCCGGTGGCCGTGGACGGGAATCGCATCCTACTCGTCCACCAGCCGACGTATCAGCCGGACGCGCCCCAGGCGATCTCGATGTCGCTGGCGACTGCCGGATCGCCGCACTTTGCCGCCATTCCGCGATCGACCTACCCGCATTTCGGTGTACTCCAGCGGTGGCAGATGCAGTGGCCATGGATCGTGGGGCTGGTCGACAAACAGCCGCTTCCCGGGCCGGTGGACTGGCAGCTCTGGGCAGGAAACCTGCAAACAGGCCGGGGATTCGTCCTCGATCAGAGCCACAACACGAAGGCGGCCAGGGTGAGGGGCACGACCCGCGGTTTCCCGACGTTTGCCCTCGACGGCGGTCGCGTCATCTGGACCTGGATTTCGCACTCGTTGAAACGAGGTGCACGGGTGGTGAATCGCCTGGCACTGGCCTATCTGGCGTCACAACACCGGTCGTTCCTGCCCGTTCCGACCTCCAGCCTCTACAGCAACCCCACGATGTCGGGCAACCGGATCGTGTGGGAGCGGGTGACTGAGTATGCCTGCACCTCCCAGCACTGCCCGAATGAGCTCATCGATCTCCAGTCGTACGATCTTGGCACCCGACGCCTCACCACCCTGTCGCACAGCTCCCTCCAGTCGGGAAGCAGCTTCCAGCCGGGACTGTGGGGCAGCAAGTTGGTTTTCATGCACGGCTTCGACAGTGCCAGCGGCGGAGAGGTCATCCTGGTCGATCTGGCACATCCGCGGTCCGGCCGGCACGCTCAGTGGTGGCAAGGATACAGCTATGTTCGATTGCAGGCGGGTGACCAGCTTGATTTGCTGGAGCGTGACGGACTGGCATCGTGGAGCGGCGGGCTTGCCGATCTGACGGCGACGCGAATCGCACCGGTGACCACGCGGTTCGAGGGGCTCCTGTCCGGTGGACATTCGCTGGTCCGGCTGGCGGGCCGCGCCGGGCCATATGTCCTGGTTCGCGTCACGCGCCGCTGCTTGTCGCCAGGCCGCTAAATTGACCGTCTTTTGGCGCGGTTGGTAGACTCGGAAGCGGACCTGGTCCCGTGGTGTAGCCTGGTTCAACATGCCGCCCTGTCAAGGCGGAGATCGCCGGTTCAAATCCGGTCGGGACCGCCAGCGGCCCCATACGATGCGTCCGGCTCAGCTCGTGGGCCGGATGTTTCTTTGCAGAATTGCGTCTCCGGCCGATTCGCCCGAGGCGATGCAGTCGGGAATTCCGACTCCGCGCAGCGCACCGGCCAGGTGAATACCGGACGTCTCGGGGAGCGCGCTTTCGATGCGTTGCAGCCGTTCGAGGTGTCCGAGCGTGTACTGAGGCATCCCTCGCGGCCAGCGGTCAAGCCAGGTGAGCAGGGGCTTGGTCGCGATACCGAGCGTGTCGCACAGCTCGCGGCGGGCAAGTGCGAGCAGCTCTTCGTCGTCTGCCGCGGTGATCTCGTCCCGACCGGCTCGACCGAGAAAGACCCGAAGCAGGGCGCTTCCCGCCGGCGCCCGGGACGGGAACTTGGACGACGTCCAGGTGCAGGCGAGCGCCGCGTGTCCTTCGGCCCGCGGAATCACATACCCGAATCCGTCGAGGGGACGTGGCAGAACGACCGCCGAGTAGGCGAGCGAGACGGTAGCCGTTGAGGCGTACGAGATCTCGGCCAGAGCGGCCGCGGCATCCGGCGCCACGTGCTCCAGCAGCCGTGCCGACTCGAAGGCAGGCGTCGCCAGGATCACGGACTGCGCGCGCACGGCGCCGTCGGCGTGGGTAACTTCCACATCCGCCCCGCGGCGCCTGATCGACCTGACCTCGGCGCGCAGTAGCGTTCGCACCCGACGAAAACGCGCCGTGATGGCCTCCACCAACTCAGACATGCCTATCGGGAAGGAGACGAACGGCGAGCCGGCAGCACGCCGCGCATCCGCTGCCTGGATACCGCGAATGACACTGCCGTGGGCGCGCTCCAGCGCTCGCAGCTGAGGGAAGGTGGCGTTCAGACTCAGCTCGTCGCCATTGCCGGCGTAGATGCCGGCCATCAGTGGCTCGATCAATCGCTCGTAGGCCTCGGCCCCGAAGCGCCGGCGCATGAAGCTGCCCAGCGTCTCATCGCCGTCCGACTCACGGGGTGGAACATCCGGCTCGTGACGCAATCGCACTTTCCCCTCCGGGGAAAATATGTCCGACGCCAGCAGCGGCTCGAGCCGTGCTGGAACGAGACCTGAGAGTCCCTCCGGCATCGGGTGCAGCCGGCCGGCGCGCATCACGAACGTGCGGCGCTTTGCCTCGTTCGTGCCGATGAGCCGGCTCTCGATGCCAAGCTCGCGGCAGAGCCCGAGACCGCGAGGTTTTGACGTGAGGAACGAATCCGGCCCACCCTCGACGATGTAGCCCTGCTCGCGTGCGGTGACGATCTTCCCGCCGAGGCGGGACCCGGCTTCGAGCACGGTCACTCGCGCGTCGGCCGCCGCGCGCTCGATTCGGAGCGCAGCGGCCAGACCCGCGATCCCGCCGCCGACTATCACAACCTCATACATCGCGAGGGAGGTCTCTACCTCCTGTCACCGCCGCGCGGACGGCCGCGGGCGCCGGCCCGTCATACGCGGGAACGAGGTCGGCTCCGGACATGCTTCACTCTACTGGGCGCGCCCGGGAGACAGTAAAATGTCACACCACGCGGAAATGAGCATCCATGACTGAAACCGAAGCGCCCAAGCGTTACTGGATCTGGACCGTCGGCTGTCAGATGAACAAGGTGGACAGCGATCGGGTGGCCGCTACCCTCGACGCGCGTGGCTGCGTGCCCGCGGCGAACGAGGAGGAAGCCGATATCATCATTCTCAACTCGTGTGCGGTGCGCGAGAGCGCCGAGAGGCGCGTGAGCGGCAAGCTGGGGAATCTCGTGGCGCTCAAGAAAGAGCGGCCCGACCTTATCCTGGGACTGACCGGCTGCTCGGTCTCGCCGGATATTGAGGCGACCCGCAAGCGTTTCGGGGGCGCCGACCTTTACTTCCAGCCGACCCGAATCGATCAATTCCTCGAGCAGCTCGACCCGCACTGGCCGGTTCCGACCGAGCCAGGGATCATGGCGTGCTGGCAGGAGCAAACAGCCGGAACCGAGAGCCGGGGACCGTGCGCCTTCGTGCCCATTTCCAACGGCTGCAACAAATTCTGCACCTACTGCATCGTTCCGTACCGCCGGGGGCGGGAGACCAGCCGGGCGGCGCTCGAGATCGTGGACGAGTGCGGCAACCTGGTGAAACAGGGCGTCAAGGAGATCACGCTGCTCGGTCAGCGGGTGAACGCCTATGGTCGCGATTTCAAAGATGGCACGGATCTCGCCGATCTCTTGATACTGGTCAACGACATTCCGGGCCTCGTCCGCCTGCGCTTTCTCACCTCCTATCCGAAAGACATGAGCGACAAGCTCATCGACGCGATTGCCGGCCTCGACAGGGTTTGCGAGCATATTCACCTGCCGGTGCAGTCCGGCAACAATGACGTCCTGCTCAACATGCGACGAGGCTACACGCGTGAGGACTATCTCGAGCTGGTTGGACGAATCCGTCGTTCGGCGCCGCAGGTGGCACTGTCCACGGACATCATCGTCGGCTTCCCCGGTGAGACAGAGGAACGGTACCAGGACACGCTCCGTCTGATGGAGGAAGTACGTTTCACCACGGTCTACTCTGCGGCGTACTCACCGCGACCCGGCACGCTGGCGGCAAAGTGGGAGGATGACGTGGCGCCCGAGGTCAAGAAGGAGCGGGTGCAGCGGCTGGACGCATTGCAACAACGCATCTCGCTGGAGCAACACCAGGAATTGCGGGGACAGACCGTGGAGATCCTGGTGGAGAGCGCCGATTCCGAGCGGCGGGATACCCCGCAGTGGCGGGGACGCACGCGGCAGAACCGGCTTGTCTTCCTGCCGCGTGGCGACCAGGAACTCCTTGGAAAGGCGGTCAGGGTGCATATTGAAAAGGTCAGTCCCTGGGCGATGCAGGGAGCGGTGGCCTAGCTCGGCTACGGGGTCCTGCCGGGCGCCGGGCCGTGCCGGCGCCGCGTGATTTCAGTAACGCCGCCCGCGCGAGCGGCACCCGTTTTGCAGGTGGCCGCGTTACATGTATGCTCAGAGGCACTTGCACAAATACGACGAGTTGCGTATCCTCCTCCAGCGAAAGCGCAGCGGGGATGGCGCTTTGAAATGGACTGATGGAAGATGGAACTGGACGACATAACGGAGGGAATCGACATCGCGGAGGAAACCCCGCGCGTCAGCAAGCGGCAACTGGCACAACAGGCCATTGCCCTGGCCATGCAGAGCCGCTGGCAGGAGGCCGCCGAGGTCAACCAGCAAATTGTCGAGCTGGACTCGAGTGATGCCGAAGCGTACAACCGGTTGGGGAAAGCTCAGACGGAGCTGGGCCGTATTGTGGATGCCCGGGCGGCCTACGAGAATGCCCTCCGCTGTGATGCGGCGAATCTCATTGCCCAGCGGAACCTCGACCGACTCAGCCGCATTAGCGATGCCGAGGCGGCGGACCTGGCGAAGCGCGCCGGCTCGAAGCTCGACCCCCGCTTCTTCATGGAAGAGACGGGGAAGACCGGGATTACCGCGCTGCAGGAAGCTCCCGGGCCGGAAGAGCTGGCGAAGCTGACCGCCGGCGACGAGGTTCGGCTGGAGCCGCGTGACGGCCGGCTCGTGGTGCTCACCGTCGATGAGATGAAGGTCGGAATGGTCGAGGACAAGCTGGCCACCAGGCTGGTACGCCTGATGCAGACCGGGAATCAGTACCGAGCGGGAATCGTCGGGGTAGACGGAAGGGAGGTGCGGATCATCATTCGCGAGACCTTCCAGGCGCCGCAGAATTCCGGCCGGATCTCCTTCCCGCCGCGTGTCGCCTCCGAGACGTTGCCGCGCCCTTACCTGCGCGAGGGACTGGTCCGCCGGACGGCGGAAGACGACGACGACGAGGATCTGGAGCTCGACCTGCGCGAGGGAGAGCTGGACGAGGAAGAGGAAGACGCCGGGGAATTCGGCTTCCACGAGAGCTCACTCGACGAGGCGTGAGCCTCGGACCGCGAGCGGTCGTACGCCCCATCCGGCACGACGCCGGTTGCACGTCTCGTGTCTCTCCCCTATACTTCACGTTTGGTGCGACAGGTTAGGCGCGGCAGCGACCGCACATGGCTCATCTGGCTGCCTACTGGAGCTCAATACGAGGAAAGGAGGGAGACAGAGTGAGCCTGGAGGACAAGACCATCGCGTGTCGGGACTGCGGATCAGACTTCCTGTTCACCGTGGGCGAGCAGGAGTTCTTTCAGAGCAAAGGACTTCTGAATCAGCCCGGTCGGTGCCCATCCTGCCGCGCGGTGTACAAACGCGAGCGCGGCCTGGGACTGAACCAGTCGGTGCGTGAGTATCACGACACCGTGTGCGCGGATTGCGGACAGCCGGCGCGAGTTCCGTTCATTCCAAGGAACGACCGCCCGGTCTACTGCAGCTCGTGCTTTGATCGGGTGCGCGCCGCGAACTCGTAGCTTCGGAGGAACGGAAGGCGGGCCGGGTTCGCCCGACCCGCTTTCTGTTACACTTTATGTTGTGTGGTGCCCGGTGGTTGGTGCCTGCCGGCAAGCCGATTACTTGCCGGCAGGCACCAATCACGGAGCACCGTAGTTTGGTTGGATGGAGAACTGCGTGCCCGTATCGAAAGAGAAGAAGTCCGAAATCATCAACGAATTTGCGACCCACCCGGGTGACGTGGGCTCGGCAGAGGTGCAGATTGCACTGCTGACCGAGCGAATCAGTCAGCTGACCGAGCACCTGCGGGAGCATAAACACGACTTCCACACACGGCGAGGTCTCCTCAAGCTGGTCGGCCGGCGACGCCGGCTGCAGGCATACCTCAGCCGCAAATCTCCAGAGCAATACCGAACAGTTGTTTCTCGTCTCGGGCTACGCAGGTAGCCCGATCTTTTTTGCCGTGAGCTCTGAGCCACGAGCTTTGAGCCATGGGCGCTCAGGTCTGTATCTCGAGCTCGTGGCCATGTCCTGCGCCTCGCCACGGGGACGGCTCCCATGGACTACTGGCCCGGCCGTGTCCCGCACGCTGCCGGTGTACCGGCACGGGTTCGACCGGGTCCGCGCGCATGGCTGCCGTGAAGCGGCGACCAGGCGTTGGGCTCACGACGCGGCGCTATTAGCACATCCAGGAAGGATTCATGATTCACTCAGAAAGCGAAGAAATTGCGGGCCGGAATCTCATCATCGAGACCGGCCGACTAGCATGGCAGGCGAGCGGCGCCGTCACCGTCACCTACGGGGAGACGGTGGTACTTGCGACGGCGGTCGCGTCCAAAGAGCCCCGCCCGAATATCGACTTCTTTCCACTTACCGTTGACTACGAGGAAAAGCTGTACGCCGCCGGGAAGATTCCAGGTGGCTACATCAAGCGCGAAGGCCGGCCGAGCACCGAGGCCATACTGGTGTCCCGGCTTACCGACCGTCCCATGCGCCCTCTGTTCCCGAAGGGGTTCCGGAACGACGTTCAGATCGTGCTCACCCCGCTCTCCTTCGATCAGGAGAACGATCCCGACATTCTTGCCATCAACGGCGCGTCGGCGGCGCTCACCATCTCCGATATCCCGTTCGACGGACCGGTCGGAGCGGTGCGAGTGGGCTACATCGACGGACAGGTGGTTATCAATCCCACAGTTGCGCAGCTCGAGAACAGTAAGCTCGATCTGGTAATGGCGGCGACGCGGGACGCGATCGTGATGGTAGAGGCCGGGGCCAACGAGGTGCCTGAGGACGTGATCCTCGAGGCCCTGGACGCCGGTCATCAGGCGATCATCCCTCTCATCGACCTGCAGGAACGGATGCGAGAGACGTGCGGCAAAGAAAAGCGGGTCTTCCCGCTCAAGACACTCCCCGACGATCTGACGGCTGCTCTTACCGAATTTGTCGGCACGCGGCTGCACGACAATCTGGTGCACCCGACCAAGCAAGAGCGCGAGTCCGCGGTCGACGCCCTGGAGGCCGAGGTTCAGGCGCACTTCGAAGAGCAGGGCTTCGAGCCGGCTGATATCCGGACGGCATTCGAAAGCCTGCTCAAGAAGACCACGCGCGAGATGATCCTGAAGGAGAACATCAGGCCGGACGGGCGCGAGCGCACCGAGATCCGGCCGATCAGCATCGACGTCGGCGTGCTGCCGCGCGTTCACGGCAGCGGCCTGTTCAGCCGTGGTCAGACACAGGCGCTGTCGATTGCTACCCTCGGCTCGACATCGGACGAGCAGATCATCGACGGCCTCGGTCAGGACGAGGCCAAGCGGTACATGCACCACTACAACTTCCCGCCGTTCAGCACCGGTGAGACGCGGCCGCTGCGCGGCCCGGGCCGGCGGGATATTGGACACGGCATGCTGGCCGAGCGCGCCCTTTCCGCGGTTATTCCGAGGCAGGAAGACTTCCCGTACACGATTCGAGTTGTCTCGGAGATTCTCTCCTCGAACGGGTCGACCTCCATGGCAGCGACCACCGGCAGCACGCTGGCACTGATGGATGCCGGGGTCCCGATCAAAGCCCCGGTCTCGGGCATCGCCATGGGACTGATCAGCAATGACGAGGGCGACTACGCGGTCCTGACCGACATTCAGGGCGTCGAAGATGCCATGGGCGACATGGACTTCAAAGTCGCCGGGACGCGCGAGGGCGTGACCGCGATCCAGATGGACATCAAGATCCATGGCCTCACGCGGGCAATCATGTCCGAGGCGCTGGAGCAGGCGCGCGCCGCTCGCCTCTTCATTCTGGACAAGATGGAAGCTGTGATCCCTCAGCCGCGCGCCGACCTGTCGCCGTTTGCGCCGCGCATCACCCGCATCCAGATCAACCCGGAAAAGATCGGCACGGTCATCGGCCCGGGGGGCAAGAAGATCAAGGAGATCATTGCCGAGAGCAAGGCATCGATCGACATCGAGGACGACGGCACGGTGTACATCGCAAGCACGAGCCACGAGTCCGCTCAGAAGGCAATCGACATGATCAAGGGTCTCACCGCGGAGGTGGAGGTCGGCAAGCAGTACAACGGTACGGTACGCCGCATCATGGACTTCGGCGCATTCGTCGAGGTGCTGCCGGGCAAGGAGGGACTGGTCCACATCTCCCAGCTGGCGCCGTACCGCGTCAATCGTGTGGAAGACGTCGTGCACGTCGGCGACCGGCTCGAGGTGAAAGTTACCGGTATCGACTCGATGGGCCGCATCAATCTGTCGCACCGCGCGCTGCTCGAGCCCAACGGTAGCGACGCCCAGGAAGGCGAGCGCGGAGGCGAGCAGCGCGCGGATCGCGGCGGCTACTCCCGTGGTGGTGGCGGCTTCCGGCGTGAGGGCGGTGACCGGCGTCCGTACGATCGTGGCCGCGAGGGCGGTCGCGAAGGCGGGGGTGGCGGGCACCGCGGCGAGGGTGGGTTCCGGCGCGAGGGTGGTCCGGAAGGGCGCGGCAGTGACGTCCGCCGCGAGCGCTGGGGCGACCGCGACCGGGACCGACCCAACGAGTAGGCGATGAGCAGCGCCGGCGCCGGTGCGGAGCTCGAGCGACTTTGCAGCGAGGTGGAGAACTGCACCCGCTGCGATCTCTATCGAGGCACCACGCATGGCGTGCCCGGTGAAGGGCCCGCCGATGCCAGCATCATGCTGGTTGGCGAGGCTCCCGGATTCAACGAGGACAAGCAAGGCCGCCCCTTCGTCGGGGCGGCCGGCAAGTTCCTCGAGGAGCTGCTGGCAATCGCCGAGCTCAAGCGGAGCGATGTGTACATCACGAACGTGATCAAACACCGGCCGCCTAACAACCGCGATCCGTTGCCGGGCGAGATCGCTGCCTGTCGGCCGTACCTGGAGCGGCAGCTGACGCTCATCAAGCCGCGCCTCATCATCACGCTTGGCCGCTTCTCGCTTGGGACGTTCTTTCCCGGCTCGATGATCTCCAAGGTGCATGGCGAGCTACGGCAGAAAGAAGGACGACACTTCTTCGCCATGTATCACCCCGCGGCGGCACTCCACCAGGATCGCTTGCGCCAGACGCTGCTGGATGACATGCGGAAGCTAGCCAGATTTCTCCAGAGCCCGGCGTGGCAATCGGGGCAGACCGTTGGACGGAGTGACGAGCCGGAAGATGAGCCCGAGCAGCTAAGTCTCTTCTGATCACGGCATTGGACTAGGACACCGAGCGAGTGGCAAAGCAAAAACTGCGAATCATCCCCCTTGGGGGAATCGGCGAAATCGGGAAGAACATGACCGTACTCGAGTACGGGAATACGATCATCGTCGTCGACTGCGGGGTCATGTTCCCCGAGGAGAACATGCCGGGCATCGACCTGATCATCCCTGACATCTCCTACCTCCTGCAGAAGCGCAATAAGGTCAAGGCGTTCATCATCACGCACGCCCACGAGGACCATATCGGCGCCGTGCCGTACATCGTTCCGCATTTCGAGGCTCCTCTCTACGCCACCCGGCTGGCCGGCGGCTTCATAAGTATCAAGCTGCGCGAGCGGCGACTGCTCGACAAGATCGATCTTCGAACCGTGAAGTATGGCGACCGGATCCAGATCGGCCCCTTCGAGGTCGAGCTGTTTGGTGTGGCGCACAGCGTTCCCGATGCCGCGGGGCTTGCCATCCGCACGCCGGTCGGCACCGTCGTTCACACCGGAGACTTCAAGATCGATCTGACCCCGGTCGACGCTCGACCCACCGACATCGCCGCGCTTGCGCGCTTGGGGACCGAAGGCGTGCATGTTCTGCTTTCCGATAGCACCGGCGTGGAGCGGCCTGGATACACGCCCTCAGAGTCCACAGTGGGGCGGGCCTTTGACGAGATCATTCGCAACGCCGATGGGCGGGTGATGGTGGCGACATTCGCCAGCTTGATCGCCCGGATCCAGCAGGTGGTGGACATCTCGCACAAGTACGGCCGCAAAGTGGCGGTGATCGGCCGCAGTATGCAGCAGAACGTGAACATGGCGCTGGAGCTGGGCTATCTCCACGATCCCGGAAGCGCCATCCAGCCGTTCGAAAAGCTCGCGAGCCTCCCCGCAAACCAAATTACGATCATCATGACCGGAGCCCAGGGCGAGCCGACCTCGGCACTGAGTCGAATGGCCAACCGCGATCATCGGCAGATACAGATCCGCAAGGGCGACACCATCGTGCTGTCGGCATCGCCGATACCCGGAAACGAGGAGGCGGTCACCCGAAACATCGACAACCTCTTCAAGCTGGGAGCAAATGTCATCTACGGGGCCGACGCCCACGTCCACGTGTCGGGCCACCCGGGCCGCGAAGAGCTCAAGATGCTGCTGAGCATCACCAACCCGCGTTATCTGGTCCCAGTCCACGGGGAAGTACGGCACCTCATCTTGCATGGCCGTCTGGCCGAGGCGTTGGGAATGCCGGCCCAGAACATCCTGATCCCCGAGATTGGGCGGGTTATGGAGTTCACCGACGGCTCGGCGCGATTCAATGGACACGTGTCGGCTAACAACGTGTTCGTCGATGGCCTTGGCGTTGGAAACATCGGCGACATCGTGCTGCGCGATCGCCGGCACCTCGCCCAGGACGGAGTGGTCATCGCGGTCATCACGGTGAACTCGCGAACCGGTCGACCGGCGGGAACGCTCGAGCTTGTATCCCGCGGCTTCGTCGACGATCCGAACGACCCGATGCTGACGGGGGCGCGAGACCAGCTGCAACGATCGCTGCAGCACATGCATGCCAGCGCGAGCGCGGAACCGTCCTACATCCAGAACAAAGCGCGTGACGTGCTGCAGAAGTACATCTATCAGAAGACCAAGCGCCGGCCAATGGTGCTTGGTTTCGTCGTCGAGGTCTGAGCAGCGTCACCGCGGATGTGAAGCATTTCACTGACAGTCTTCGCCGGTACGGCTACTGTATGGTCAAGGGCTCACGCAAAACGCCCTGCGGGCGACCGGCCGGAAAGGGCCGGGCGTTCCCGTCATACCAAGTGGCCGGCGATCTCCTCCCGCCGGCCACTCCTTTGTGGTCAGTGCGACTCGGCGGTGGCGTGCATGAACCCGATCGAACCACGCTTCGCGCGCGTGCCGGCCCGCAGCGCGACGACGTGCTGGGTGCGGATGATTACCGGATCGCCCGTTTCCGCCAGCTCGAAAGTCGCCCAGTCATCATCTCGCAACCGTTCCAGGACCTCGCGCTGCGAGCCCCGGACGACGAACCCGCCGCTGGTGGTAAAGACGAAGACCTCGCCCTCGGAGGGCTCCTTGCTTACGTCGACTTCCATGTCAGCATCTCCTGCCTTTCAGTCTTGCCGTGTGGCCCGATGGGGGCTGCTTCAGCATGGCCACTCTCGAATGTACTTCCGGGTGGCCCCCAGTGAGCGAATCCGGCGAGGACGGAGAGGTTCCGGCGACGCTCGAGGGGACGGTGCAGGAGCAGCTTGTGCGTGCCGCCCGCGACCTGTGGTGCATGGTACGCGACTCGGGCGAGTCCTATGTTGTGTTCATGGATCGACGCCGGATGGACACCCGTGTGGAGCGGCGTGAGGATGGCCTATTCGAGGTGAGCTGGGAGGGGGAAGACGGCGCCTGGACCATGCACAACCGTGCGTTCGAGAGCCCGCGCGAAGCTGCATTTCATGCGTACCAGGGGCCGCACTGACGATCCCACACACGGCATGCACCGGAGAGTCCGCGTAGAGTCGCACATGTATGAGCGCCGTCCGTCGAAAAGGGACGCGGCGTGTGCGCGCTGATACCATGACTGAGAGGCGCTGAGCGTGGTCCACGCCGCCAAGGAGAGCGCACCATGGCGACGGCACACATTGACGAGTCGATCGACATTCGAGCTCCCATCGACCGCGTGTTCACCGTGATTACCGATCCGCGGCGGATTCCCGAGTGGAATCCAGGGATCGTGGAGATCAAGAACTTCACGGGCAGCCCCATCCAGGTCGGCACGGCCTGGAGGCAGACGCTGGTCATCGCCGGCCGCGCGACGGAGCTGGATTGTCGCATCGTCCAGCTCGATCCTCCGCGGAAGGGGGTGCTGGAAGTCTCCGGCAAGTATCAGGGGCAGATCCACACCTGGTGCCAGGATCTGGGCGGCACGACGAGGGTGACTCAGTCGCTGGAGTTTGCGCTTCCCGGTGGACTGCTCGGAGCTGTGGCGCGCAAAGCTGCCGAGCCGGCGATCAGACGCGAGGTTCGTGACACGATGCAGCGGCAGAAGGCGGCGCTCGAGGCGGAACAGGCGGCAACCGGTGGACCTCGGACTGCGTGACGCGGTTGCCGTCGTCGCCGGATCGTCCGGCGGCATCGGACGGGCCGTCGCCGCGACGTTCGCCGGAGAAGGCGCCAGGGTCGTCATCAATGGCCGCCGGCGCGAGGAGCTAGAGGCGACGGCTCAGGAGATCGGCCAGAGCACCGGCGCCGAGATCGAGGCAGTCGTGGCCGACGTCTCGAAGGCCGAGGAGTGTCGGTATCTGATCGAGCGAGCCGTGCAGCGATTCGGCCGCCTCGATGCCCTCTTCACGAACTCGGGCGGCCCGCCGTCCCGGCCGTTCGAGCAGCTCACCGACGACGACTGGGATGCCGCGGTTGATCTGGCGCTGATGAGCGTGGTCCGGCTCATCCGGGCGGCGCTTCCTCACCTGCGGGCTAGCCGGGGAAGCATCGTCACCTTGACGTCGATCGCGGTGAAGCAGCCAACGGCCGGCCTGACCCTATCCAACAGCATTCGGCCAGGCGTGGTGGGCCTGGCGAAGACGCTGGCCGACGATCTGGCAGCCGCCGGTGTGCGCATCAATGGAGTGGCGCCCGGTCTCATCTGGACGGCCCGGCAGGAGTATCTGGTCGGTGTTCGCGCCCGCGACGAGGGCATCTCGGTCGAGGAGGCGACGCAGCGGGCGGAGGCCGGCATACCTATGCGCCGCTACGGTCGACCGGAAGAGGTTGCAAACCTGGCGGTGTTTCTGTCGTCGCCGGCCGCGAGCTACATCACCGGAACGACGATTCTTGTCGACGGCGGGATCTATCGGGGCCTGATGTAGACATCCGTCCCGCCGCGGATGCACCGGAGCGTCGCCGGCGGCGCAATCCGCGCGCGACTCCCGCCTGCGGGAGGGCGGGCACAATCCTTGCGAGAGAGAATCAGGTCCGGAGGGGTGGCATCCTCCGGGCAGTATGCTAAAGGTGCGCACAGCGTGCACGAAGGGTAAAGGAGGAAGATTTTGAAACGTGCCATTCTATCGCTCGCCCTGGTGATCGGACTTCTGTCGGCAGTGGTCATGGGTAGCGGCTCCGCCGGTTCCGGGGTCGCCGTACAGTCGGTGCAGGCTGCCTCGGCGCCGAATGCGCCGGCCCACTTCTTCGACAAGACGCGATTCCTGGCGCACATGGGCATCGCCTACTACGCATTTCACCACTGGGTCATCATTCCCTGGCAGCACCATCAGTTCAACTCAGGAGCACCTCACCGCACCAGCACGATCGTCAAGGCGGGCATCGCCACGCTCTTCGCCTACCACGAAGCGCACGTCGCCTACGACATCGCCAACAAGAGCAACAGTAAGCTGCTGCACGCCCTCGTGTCTCCGATCAACAAGCTTCTAAGCCTGGCCGGCAGCGTCGGCAACAAGCTGAAGAAGGGACAGTACAGCACCAGCGACCTCTCGAATCTGAGCAGCTCGGTGAGCTCCGTGGGCACCGCCGCGGCGAAGAACGGTTACACCATCAAGGACATCGTCACCCCGATCAAGGGACTCTAGCCTTATCGACGCGCGGGCTGAGGAGATAGTATCCCGCGGCGGTTCGCGTCCGTTCGCAATCTGATCGTGACCTGGCAGAGCGGGAGTGGAGGACATGAGCGGATTCAAGGCGTTCATACTTCGCGGTAACCTGGTGGACCTGGCCGTAGCCTTCGTCATGGGCGTCGCCTTCGCTGCATTGGTACAGGCCTTCATCAAGGACCTGATCACGCCCATCCTGGCGGCGATCGGCGGCAAGCCGAACTTCGCGGGGCTGAGCTTCACGATCAACCACAGCAACTTCCTGTACGGCGACTTCATCAACGCGCTGATCTCGTTCGTCGTGATCGCGGCGGTGATCTACTACTTCGTCGTCGTGCCATACGGGAGGCTCATGACCCGCTACGGCCGGCAACAACCCGCTGCGGAGAAGAACTGTCCGTACTGCGCCATGGCGATCCCCGTACCCGCGACGCGCTGCCCGAGCTGCACTTCGCAGCTTACCGACGCGGTGCCCTCCTCGGCCGTGTAAGGTCGACACACCTCGATAACCGAACGCGTGCCGGCGCCGAGAGGCGCCGGCACGACGCGCTTTGTGGTGTGGGGCTCGGCGTGTTACCCACCGGCAGGCTCGTCCGTGTCAGGTCACTGACCGAGGAGTGAGCGAGAGCAGCGCGATTGTCCCGGGTCGGACCATGACCCGGCAGCCGCGGGCGCGCTGATGATGTGGCGCACGAGGCCCTCGCGGGACCAAAGTCACCGCTGAGAGGGGACCGGAGCCTCTCGATACGCGGGCCGATCTGCGGTTTACTGAGGCTGTCCTTCCAATCGACCTCTCCTTTCTCCAACGGCGCGGGTGTAGACCTCTGGGTCCGCTCCCGCGCCGCCGCCTATTTGCGGCCGTGGCCTGAGCTGCCGGCGGGCGGAGGCCGGTGCGCCCGATCCCGCTGCCTCCCGGTGAGTCCGGCAGGCAGGACCGGGGGTACAATGGGACGTGGCGAGCGCCGCCACCAATACTGTCTCGTCCTCGATTGGGCTGCAGCAGGCTCGGGCAGGCTGCGGCCTTTCCTTCACCTGACGGAGTCATCGAATGCGCCCCACCACAATTCGCGAGCTACGCGAGAGCGAATATCAGGTCCTGTCGATTCGCGAAGAGCTTCGCAAGAACCTGATCTGCAAGCTTGAAAGCGGAGAGGAACTGTTCCCCGGCATCGTGGGGTACGAAGAGACCGTGCTGCCGCAGGTCGAGAACGCCATCCTCTCCGGCCAGGACATCATTCTGCTCGGCGAGCGCGGGCAGGCCAAGACGCGTCTCGCTCGGTCGCTGGTGAACCTCCTCGATCCGGAGATTCCGGCGATCGAGGGGTGCGAAATCAACGACAGTCCGTACGAACCCATCTGCCGGGCGTGCCGCGACAAGGTCGCCGAGCAGGGCGATGAGGTTGCTATTACCTGGCTGCCGCGTGACCGCCGGTATGGCGAAAAGCTCGCCACGCCCGATACCACGATTGCCGACCTTATCGGCGAGGTCGATCCGATCAAGGTGGCCGAGGGACGGCACCTTTCTGACGAGCTGGTCATCCACTACGGCCTGGTGCCGCGGACCAACCGGGGGATCTTTTGCATCAATGAGCTGCCGGACCTCGCGGAACGGATCCAGGTTGGTCTGTTGAACATTCTGGAGGAGCGGGACATTCAGATTCGCGGCTTCAAGATCCGCCTCCCTCTAGATATCCTGATCGTGGCCAGCGCCAATCCGGAGGACTACACCAACCGGGGCCGGATCATCACGCCGCTTAAAGACCGCTGTGGCTCCGAGATCCGCACGCACTACCCCCGTACCATCGATCACGAGATCGACATCATGGAACAGGAGCGGGTGATCTTCCCCGCCGGCGGCTATGACGTGACAGTTCCTGGTTTCATTAGAGAGATCATCGCCGAGATTACACACCTGGCACGCAAAAGCCCCGACATTAGCCAGCGTTCCGGGGTGAGCGTGCGCGTGTCAATCGCGAACTACGAGAACGTGATGAGCAACGCATTGAAACGTGCAGTGCGTTTGCGCGAAAAGCAGATCGCACCGCGCATCACAGATTTGCCGGCGGTGTTCGCCTCGACGGCAGGGAAGATCGAACTGGAGACGCTGGGGGACGCGAACGAGGAGAAGATTATCGAGAAGCTCGTTCAGGGCGCCATCTTGAATGTCTGGAACCGCTACTTCCTGGTTCAGGAATTCGACGGAGTGCTGCGCGGCTTCGAGAACGGCCTGACGCTGAACGTCGCCGACGACATGCCGGCGATGGAGTACGCGCAGCAGGCGTTCCGAATCGACGGCTTGAAGTCGGCGGTGCAGAAGCTCGGCGCGCAGGGAAACCCGGCGATGATCGCCGCGGCCACTGAATTCATCCTTGAAGGCCTTCACCTCAACCGGAAGCTGAACAAGGACCGCACGTCGGAGGGCGCGCGCTACCGGAGGTAGGTCATCCGCTACGTCTATTCCCGCTGGGACGGCACGCAGCGCTACGAGGACGTCGACGCCGACGATCTGATGGAAGCTCTCGCCGATGAGCTTCTGACCGAGGGCAATCTCGACCAGGCTCTACAGCGCATCACTCGCTGGGGCCTGCGGGCCGGCGGTGCAGCGGAGCTGCCCGGTATCCAGCAGCTTTTGCAGGACCTGAGGAACCGGCGCCAGGCGGAGCTCGAGCGCTACGATCTCAACTCGGCGCTGGACGACGTCAGGGCGCGGGTCGACCGCATCGTTCGTACCGAGCGGGCCGGCATCGAGCAGCGCCGGCGCGAGCTTGGCACGGACCCCGGCCTCGGAGAGATGTTCGAGAGCATCGCCCAGCGCAAGCGGCAGTTTCTCGACGACGTCGGCGCAGACCCAGCGACCGCTGTCACCAACCTGGCCGATTATGAGTTTCTCGACGACCAGGCGCGGGAACAATTTGGCGCACTCGAGCAGATGCTCGAGCGGCATGTCCTCGATCGGCACTTCCGCAGCATGGAGGCCTCACTGCGCGGTCTCGCCGGCGAAGAGCTCGAGAATTTCAAGTCGATGCTGCACGATCTCAACGACCTGCTACGCGATGAGGCGGAGGGTGGGGCACCGGACTTTGAGGCGTTTCGCCAGCAGCATGGACGCCACTTCCCCGGCGTCAGCTCCGTGGACGGATTGATAGAAAAGCTCCGGCAGCAGGCGACCCAGACCGAAGCGCTCATGGCCAGCATGTCCGCGGAGATGCGCCGGCCGCTGGAGGACATGATGAACTCCGTCCTCTCCGATCACGTACTGCGCGATGAGCTGGCGGCAATAACCGAGGTACTGGAACGTTTCGCCAGGCCGGGGAAAGTGCGAGAGTACCCGTTCTCGGGCCGCGAAACCGTCTCCCTGGACGAGGCGCTTCACCTGATGCGGCACATGCATGCCATTGACCGGCTGGAAGACGGCCTGCTGGCGGCCCATGAGAGCGGCACTCTGCGGGCGATCGACGACCATGAAGTGCTCAGGCTGATCGGTCCGGAGGCACACCGGGCCGTCTCGCGACTCCGCGATCTGGCGGGGGTGCTGGAGAGCTCGGGATATGCCGCGCGCAACGGTGAGCAACTGGAGCTAACCGCCCGCGGCATCCGCAAGATCGGTCAAAAGGCGCTGCAGGACGTCTTCTCACACCTCAAAGGTGATGCCTTCGGTGGGCACCATGTCGCCGAGATCGGCTTCGGTGGCGAGCAGTCGGACGTTTCCCGGCCCTACGAGTTCGGCGACGCCTTCCTGCTCGACCTTCACGCCACCATGATGAACGCGGTTGAGCGCTCCGGCGCGCGCGGAGCCCTGTCGCTTCAGCTTGCCGACTTCGAGGTTTTCGAAACGGAGCGCCTGACCCAGGCGTCGACGGTGCTCATGTTGGACATGAGCCGGTCGATGCCGTTGCGTGGCTGCTTCGTCGCCGCCAAGAAGGTTGCGCTGGCCTTGCACAATCTGATTCGGGCGCAGTTTCCACGCGACGAGCTGTACATCGTGGGGTTTTCGGACTACGCGCGCCAGCTGCAGCCGGAAACCCTCCATCAAGTCTCATGGGGAGACTACGTCTACGGCACCAACATGCAACACGGTCTCATGCTTGCCCGGCGACTGCTGGGCCGTCACCACACGGGAAGCAGGCAGATCATTCTTATCACTGACGGCGAGCCCACCGCACACTTTGAGGGCGGGCGCGTGCAATTTGCGTATCCACCGACGTTTCGCACGTTTCAGGAGACGCTGCGCGAGGTCAAGCGGTGCACGCAGGATGGCATCGTCATCAACACCTTCATGCTCGACCGAAGCCACTATCTCACCGACTTCGTCGCACAAATGACGCGCGTCAACCACGGCCGCGCGTTCTTCGCGACGCCGGAACGGCTTGGCGACTACATCCTCGTCGACTACGTGCGCAGCCGCACATCGCGTGCGTCCTGAGCTCGAGAGCACTCTCAGCAGCGACGGATCGCGCACTTGACAAGTGCCGGCATCGGGTTGACTCACGGCGCGCCGACATGGTATCGTTCGGTAAGTATTGGGCGCTCGTGGCGCCCTGGTGGAGGAACGACTCTTCATGATCAATCTGTCGGACGGAGCCCTCAAGCAGCTGAAGGGCCTCATGGAAACGCAGGGACTTGACGATCTCGGACTGCGCGTCTTCGTTGCTCCCGGTGGCTGCTCCGGATTCCAGTACGGAATGCGATTCGAGGATACGGAGATGGAGGGAGACTCCATCGAGCAGCGTGAAGGCATTCGCGTGTTCGTCGACGAGTTCAGCGCCCAGTACCTTGAAGGCGCTGAGATCGACTACGTCGACGAGCTGATGGGTGGCGGCTTCACGATCCACAACCCGAACGCGATTTCGAGCTGCTCCTGCGGTCAGTCGTTCACGTCGGCCCGTGACGGAGGGTCGGCTCGCCCCTGCGGCCACTAGTCGCATAATCGAGAGAGGTCGGTGGGCCGACCTCTCTTCTTTTCCTCGCACCTCCTTGTCTTCGGGCAGCGCGGCGCTACAGGGGCACTGGAAAGGGTACATCGCAATGATCGGGCAAGACGTTTGTAACGAGCTGCACGAGCAGCTCCTGAACGATCGGCAACGGCTGGAGCACGAGATATCGCGGCTTTCGGGTGCGGGTATCCGCAGCGACACGTTTCAGGAAGATGAAACCGACGCTGTCGACCAGCACCCGGCGGATGAGGGCTCAGAGCTCTTCGAGCGCGAAAAGAACCTGACGTTGCAGCGCACGCTGGAGACGACACTGCAGCAGGTCGACGATGCACTTCATCGCTTCGACGAAGGGACGTACGGCCTCTGCGAGGAGTGCGGCCGGCCAATCGCCGAGAAGCGGCTGCGAGCCCTGCCCTACGCGACACACTGTATCGACTGCCAGGCGAAGATCGAAAGCACTCCCCGAGCCACGACGTAGGCCGCGATTCCGGGCCGGGCGTCTTGACAGTACTGCAGAAACGTGTATAGTGGCATCTGTAGATGTGAGAGACGTTCGTCCAGGTAAGGAGTATGAACCGTGGAGACCTGTGAATGTGGAGCGGCGCGCCGCAAGTTCTGGATCTGGCGCGACAGTAACAACGTGCTACATGCGTCGAGCTTTGAGCCGACGAGCGGCACCGTCAAGACCGTCATCGCAGCGACGGCGCGTGATGCGCTGCTGCCGATGACGAGTACGCGACCTCCCAAGCATCGCGTCGAAGACGCAGATGACCCGAGCCAGGTCTGGGAGGGCCGCTGCGAGTCGACGATCGCGGTGGCGGCCGGCTAGCAGCTCAGGACGTGCCCGGCGACAGGACGCCGCAGGCATTGCGGGCGTTCGACCATTCGAGCTGAACCGTGTACGACCCAAGCGTTCCGGTTTGCCAGGCGCAGATGTCGCCAATCTCCCCGTTCGCGTCGTCGTACCAACCGTGCCCCGGGACCGGATCGGTGATCGACTCGCACAATTCATGCGATACGGTGACGGTAAGCGCGTCGAAGTCGGCCATGGAGCCCAGACACCCGGCACAGCCGGGGTACGGCATGACGGCGTAGTAGAACCCCTGCGCGATCGTGTCGTGGTACCCACAGAACGATTGGCAGGATTGGCTTCCCTGCATCGTCACCGCCGTCCCCGGCGGCGTGAAAACGAAGTACAGGGCGTCGGCGCCAGGAGCGGGTAACGGGCCACCGGCTGCCGTCGCGTTCTGCAGGAGCCCGCGGACAGCCGCGTCGTCCACCGTCGAACCGGGTTCAGACGTCGTCAGAACAGCGCTCCCGGTGCGGCGGCCGTGTCCGATGGTCTGTCCGGGCACGCTGTACTCTCCCAACGAATCAAGCAGACTGCTCCCGAGAATGTAGTCGAAGAACTGGTTCAGCCGGCCGGCGATATCGGCGAGCGGGCTCTGCTGCCAGGCGGCCCCCCAGTAGACGGCAAACACCTGGGCAGACGTCAAGAGCGGGCCGCCACGGTACGTCAGCCGGGGCGCCGGCGTCGGCGCCGCGGCCGCGGCGTCAATGAGGACGGGAACGACTCGGACTGGAGCCGACGAAGTGTCTGTCATGGCGTCTCCCCCTTACCCCATTCTCGCGTAGCGGCCGGCGCGGCGCGACCCGCCCGGTTGAGTGCTGTCCGAAACGCCGGCCGCTTTGTTACCTGGTCTCGGGCATGAGTGATCGCGCCAGAACGAGCAGCGAAAGCTGCTGGTCGCTGCGGAGCAATCGCACGATCTTGTACACGTCGAAAGCGGTCTCGTCTTTCGACAGCGGGACGCTGTCGAGAAACTCGCCCGGCGCCTCACGCACGGCGAGGGGAAGCGCGTTCTGTTCCTCGCCGTCGCGCTCGCGCATGTCCAGCCGGGCGGCAACGCGCAGATACAGCTCGGCAAGCGGCGCATCAAGCGCGTCGGCGATCAGGCAAAGTGAATGAGAGGACGGATCCTTCTCGCCGCGCTCGATCTCACCGAGGTAGACGGTGGAGATTCCGGCACGTGCGGCCAGCTCGCGCCGCGAAAGGCGCTGCCACTGCCGGTAACGGCGGATGACCCCTCCCCACGCCCGGAGTATCGACTGCTCGTCACTCGCCCGGCTCTGCATCGCGCCCACCACCCTATAATCGGTCGACGATTATAGGCCTTGAGCATATCGTACGAGGTGGCAGGGGTGGCGTCAACTTGAGTACCCCGGTGACGCGCTTCCCATTCATCGACTCCGTGCACGCTTCCGAGCTCTTGCACGTGTCGGTGGAGACGGTTCTCGACTGGATTGGGGAGGGCAGGCTGAAGGCATACGGCGGCAAGCCGGGCAACCCGTTCCTGCGGAGTGCCGACGTCATGGCACTCGCCGGGGAGCTGGGCGTGGCCGAAGGTGAGCCGCCGAAACGCGCCAAGAGCGCGATGGCGAGGGTTCAGGCCCGGCTCACCGCCGACTCGCGCTGGTCCGATGTGACCGAACAGGACATTCGGGACTGGGCCGGCCGCGCCGACGCCCCCCGCCGTCAGGCGGCACGTACGGCAGCCAGAACCGCCATCGAGCGGCTGCAGGTGGTGTTGCGAAGCCTGGAGGTCGACGAACCCTAGCTCTGCTGCTGGAGCTCGTCGATCGCGTCCATCAGCCGGTCCACATCATCCGTGGTGTTGTAGAAGTGTGGCGAGACCCGTACCAGACCGGGGCGGTAGTCGACGGTGAAGCCGCGCGCCGCGAGCTCCTCGACGGTCTGCTCCGGTTTGGCCAGCCGCAGCATGACGATGCCGCCTCGCTCCCGCGCGTCGAGCGGTGACATGATGGCGTGACCACCGCGCTGGGCGCGCTCGACCACGCGAGATGTGAGAGCCTGAATGCGCTCGCCGATCCGGTCGGTACCGGCCTCGAGGATGAGGTCCATGCCGGCCACGCCGGTGTACGCAGTTGCCACCGACGGGGTTCCAAGCTGCAGGCGGTCGGCGGACGGCGCGAGGTCGAGATTGAGCCCGTCGAAAGCGAACTGGTTGGCCGCCGCGAACCAGCCGGTGATTGTCGGCTGTAGCTCGGCGAGCAATTCTTCGCGGACGTAGATAAAGGTGAGACCGGGGCCGCCGCATAACCACTTCAGCGTCCCGCCGACGTAGAAATCAACGTCGAGCTCTTTGACGTTCACCGGGGTAACTCCAACCGCGTGATAGCCGTCCACGACGATTTTCGACCCGTGGGCATGGGCCAGGTCGGCCAGCTCGCGCACGGGCTGGATGAAGCCGGTTGAGTAGAAGGAGTGAGACGTGGCGATGTGAGCGACACTTTGGTCCATCACCTGCTCGTACGCCGCCGGCAGAACCCGGATGCGGTCCTCCGACCGGGCGAATCGCACGCTGACTCCTCGGTGCTCCTTCGCCAGCCACTGGTGGTTGATTGTCGGAAAGTCTAGGTCCGCGACCACGACGGTGGATCGCTCTCGATAGTCAAACGTGCTTGCGATCGACGAGAGTGCCGAGGAGATCGAGTGACTGATCGTCACTTCGTGCTCCCCGGCGCCGATGAGGCGGGCAAATCGACTCCTGGCTTCCCTCAGCTTCGGAATCCACTCCTTCCACCACGCGGGGGCGCCGTAGCGCGACCAATCATCGCGATAACGCTCGAGGGCTGCAATGCCCTCACGGCTCAGAGGGCCGAGCGAGCAGCTGTTGAGATAGGTGGTGTGCTCGAAGATGGGAAACCGAGCGCGATACTGTGCCGCCTCCGTTTCACTCATCGGCCGAGTTGCAATCTCCGTCATGTCGGTTTTCTCCTGGTTGAGTTTCCGGCCCGTGGTGCCCGTTTCGATTATGACGTCTGGCTGCAGCCTCGCGGCGGATGTGGAAGTCGCGGGCCGGCGGCTCCATTCCGCTACAGTGGGTCGTGGAAGAGATTCTTGCCGCCATCACCGACCTGATGTTCCAGTCACGCGTGCTGGCGGCGGCTCGATTCAAAGGTCGGCGGGTGCGATTCATCACATCGCCGGCTTCCCTCCAGCCGGTGTCTTCCGGCCAGATCGCGCTGGTCGATCTTGACGCCCGGCTCGACGTGGTCTGGGTGATCCGCCAGCTCAAGTCGGCCGGCGCCGAGGTCGTGGCGTTTGGCCCGCATCTTGATACGCCAGGAAGGAAGCTCGCGCGCAGCGCCGGTGCGGATCGCGTACTTGCCAAGTCGAAATTTGTCACGGAGTTACCGAAGATCATGGAACAGCAAAGATCGGCCGGGGAGGATGCCGCAGCCGAAGCGGTCGCTCGACTTCAAGGTTACGGACGGCGAATGGAGGAATTGGGCCGCCTGTTTCAGGACCCCGCCAGCCTCTCGCGAATCTACTTCGCCCCCGACCCACACATGGAGGCACGCCGCCTGGAAGACCCGATAGTGCTCGACTCGGCGGACTATCTCCCATTTCTGGCGGTTGAGAGTCTGCGCTCCGAGCTCGACCGCCTGCGTGGAGTGTCCGGTCCGGTGGACCGGACAACCGGCTGATCGGGGGTGTATCGGCTCGCCGTTGTCCAGTATCGAGTATCCCGCGCGCTCGGCCGCTTCCTGGCGCGGACCGCGGCGACGCTCACCCTGGAGCGCATGCCTCCGTTTACCTCAACCTCGGCGCTTGTCCTGAAGGACGGCCTTCTGCTGGTGGTCGTCGATTCGATACTGGACCAGCCGATCCTGCCGGGGGGACATCTTGCATGGCGGGAGACTCCGGAGGAGGCGGTAGTGCGCGAGGTGCGGGAGGAGACTGGAATCGAGATTCAGGTGGGCGAGCTGGTGGCGGTGGCGGCCGGTGAGCAGTGGGCAGGCGAGCCCGGAGTCGTGCGGGTCGTGTATCGGTGCGAGGCGCGAGGCGGCACACTTCGGTCGTCGGCCGAAGGTCGGGCAGCCTGGGTCAACCCGCACGACGTGGCGTCCTCGCAAACCAGAGACGCCTCGATCATCCGCCGCTGGCTGGAAGCCGCCGGTGACGAGCTCAGCGCACGCGGCGCGGCGTCGCCTCCGTCAGGCTGACGGATCTTCCGACGGAGTGGTGAGCGGCTTCTGGAGATGCTCGCCGTGGGTGGCGTCGAGGTAGGCGCGGCGGCACTCCGCGATGGCGGTTGTTTCCCGCCGGTCGGCGGCGGCTTGCTCCTTCACATCGGCGAGCAGGGCAGGCGGCCACGAGTCGTGACCTTCAAGCAGCTCGATCGTCGCGGTACGCAGCTGCTCGAATCGATGGACGGCACTCGCGCCGACATCCTCGGAGCTCAACGGAATGGCGGCGCCCACGTTGTCGCTCGCGACCGGGGGAGTCGTACCAAGGAGCTCAGCGCAGGACTTCTGGAATCCAGTCTCGCGATCGATCATTTCGGATAGGATTTGATCGACGCTCCTGCCGCTGCACAGCGGCATCTGCCGTGTCTCGGAATCGAGTCCCATCGTCTGTACTGCCAGCTGACCGAGCGTATAGCGCAATTCCGTCAGCAGAAATGTTGACTCGGATATCGTTTCGAGACTCACCGTCTACTCCTTCTCCGGGGTCCGGCCCATGCGCTGCATGACATTGAACATCTGGAACTACAACCGCCCGTGGCCGAAGCGACGCGCGTTGATCGCTTCTCTCATTATGAACCTGCAGCCCGATGTCGTGTGCCTGCAAGAAACGCGCCATGACTGGCGCTACGATAAGGGAAGGGGGCAGGGGGAGCAGCTGGCGGACGCGACCGGCTACCATCCTACCTGGGCGGTGGGACAGGTGTACGTGCCGATTTTGCGGGTTGACGAGGGCCTCACGATACTCACCCGGTCGCAGCCAGAGCGCGTCATGTCCCGGCGCCTTACTCGACTGCCACACGAGCGGGAAGACGAGAATCAACGTGTCTGTCTCGGCGTCGGCCTGGATATCGAGGGCCGCGAAGTCCATGTCTACGATGCCCACTTTTCCTTGAGCGAAGCGGCACGGCTCGCGAACGCCAGGGAGTGCGCGGAGCTCGTGCGAACCGAGTCAGGTTCGCTCCCCTCGCTTCTGATGGGCGATCTAAACGCCCGTCCGGACACGCCGCCGATCCGATTCCTGACCGGAGAGCCCGTGATCGACGGGGAGGCCGGTGACTTTGCCGATTGCTGGGCGGCGGTTCATGGTGATGAGCCGGGATTCACCTACTCCAGTAACCGGCCGTACCACCGGATTGACTACGTTCTGGCGCGCAACCTGGAAGGACGGATCGCGGCGGCTCACATTGTCGGAGGTGATCCTGAAGACGGTGTGTATCCGTCCGACCACCTCGGGATCGTGGTGGATATCAACCTCGCCGGCGGGCCGGCGATGGCAAGTGTCCCCCAATTGCCTATGCTGGATCGAGATGATGGAAAGGAAACAAATGGAGCAAGCAACCACAACTGACCAGCTTCCTCGCTGGGACGTGTCGGACATCTTTCCGGGCCTCGAGTCGTCGGAGTTTGACCGGGCCTTCCACGACCTGATCGAAGATATCGCGGCGCTGGAAGAGCTCTTCGACCGTCACTCGGTGGCGGCCGGCGAGGCCATCCCGGCGGACCAGCGCGCCATTACCGCCTTTGAGGAGGTAGTTCGGCGTTTCGACGAAGTCTGGGAGCGTCTGCTCACCATCAGCGCGTATGTGCGCACCTTCGTGGCGACCGACTCCTACGACGATGTGGCCCAGGCGCGGGCGAGCGAGCTTCAGATGCGCTCCATCCCCCTGGCCCGGCTCTCCAACCGCTTTACCGCCTGGATCGGCTCGCTGGACGTTGAGGGCCTTCTGCAGCGCTCGCTCGCCGCCCGCGACCTTGCCTTTCCGTTGCGGAAGACCAAGCAGGATGCGGACCACCTCATGTCACCGCCGGAGGAGGACCTCGCCGCCGAGATGACGTTAAGCGGTGGCAGCGCCTGGTCGAAGCTCCACAGTCGGGTGACCTCGCAACTGATAGTCCCGATCGAGCGCAATGGCGAGCGGCAGGAACTCCCGATGAGCGTCGTACGGAACCTCGCCCACGATCCGGACCGCGAGGTGCGGCGGCGCGCCTATGAAGCCGAGATCGGGGCCTGGAAGCGAGCCGCCGTGCCACTATCCGCTGCTCTGAACGGAGTGAAGGGTGAGACCAACACGCTCGAGCGGCACAGGAAGTGGGAGTCGGCCCTGGACGTGGCGCTTTTTCACAACAACATCGATCGAGCCACGCTCGATGCGATGCTGGCGGCGGCGCGTGAGTCGTTTCCCGATTTCAGACGCTACCTGCGCGCCAAGGCGCAGCTCATCGGCATCCCGACACTCGCCTGGTATGATCTGTTCGCTCCGGTGGGGGAAAGTACCAGCGCGTGGGACTGGACGAGTGGAACCGAATTCCTGCTCGAGCAGTTCGGGACATACTCGGAACGGCTGCAGCGCTTCGCGAGCAAGGCCCTCGAACGGCGATGGATTGATGCCGAGCCACGTGCCGGCAAAGTGCAAGGTGCATTCTGCATGGCGATCGGGCGCGGCGATTCCCGAGTGCTGACCAACTACCTCGCGTCCTACGACGGCATCAGCACGCTGGCCCACGAGCTGGGCCATGCCTACCACAATTTCAATCTGCGCGAGCGATCGTTTCTACAGCGGGGCACGCCGATGACGCTCGCCGAGACCGCCAGCATCTTCTGCGAGACCATCATCGAGAACGCGGCGCTGCGTCGAGCAGACCGTCCCGAACAGATCGCCATTCTCGAGTCGTCGCTGCAGGGCCGCTGCCAGGTCGTGGTTGATATCTTCAGTCGCTTCATTTTCGAGAACACGATTTTTGACGCTCGCCTGCGGCGCGAGCTCTCGGTTGACGAGCTGTGCGAGCACATGGTGGCGGCGCAGCGGGAAACATACGGCGACGGGCTCGACCAATCGACTCTGCATCCGTATATGTGGGCCGCGAAGACGCATTACTACCGGCCGGGACTCGCCTTCTACAACTTTCCCTACATGTTCGGGCTGCTGTTCGGTCTCGGCCTGTACACACGCTACGAGCAGGATCCACAGTCGTTCAGGGACGGCTACGATGAGCTGCTCTCTTCAACCGGTCTGGCCGATGCCGCGACTCTTGCCGGGCGCTTCGGGTTCGATATCCGGAGCCCTGAGTTCTGGCGGTCGAGCTTTGACATAATACGGCGCCAGGTGGCTGAATTCGAACAGCTCGCAGCCGCGTGGACGGTGACAGAGGTCCGGAGCTGACTGTCCGGGACCCGAGCGAGGCGGGTAGGGCGCCGGCAACGCTCCCCGTGACGCTGCCGGCGCGGGCCGCCTCCCTCTCGTCACATGCGGTGGAAGCGAGGTAGGGCGGTGCCAGTCTGGGCAGGAGCAGCCGCCAGGGGGGCGGGGCGAACGCTGGCGTGGCGGCAACCAGGGCATCGGACCCACATCACCGGTCGGGGGCCGTTGCGGCCGTCATACCAGATGATCTTGTAGGGGCGCATGTCTGCCGAACAGTACGGGCACTTCACCGCTGTCTCCTCGGGACCAGCTCTACCCTCAGCATAGGGAGCCGGCGGTACGCTGTCTGTGAAGTGCGTCACAGCAGAACGGCAAGCCGCCAGGTGAGGTGGTACGTGAGAAAGGAGTAGCGCGTGGATTCGAACCACGAGGTGGAAACGGTCGAGCTCGATTCGGATCGCTATGTCCAGCTGCTGCGCGGGCGGCAGTGGCCGAAGTACGTCATCGAATGGTCGGTGCGGCGCCGAGTCGGCGACAACGACTTTCCGGTGGTGCGGGGGGTGGTGGAAGCACTGCCACCGCGGGAAGGCGAGCTCACTCCGGTGTGGGACGACCTGCGACAGGCAGCACTCGACGAGGCGCATGCCGCGGCGGGAACCTCTCCCACGGAGCAACGAAGGACCGGAGTTCTCGGCCGTCTCTTTGGACGCGCCCGCGAGTAGAACCGCGGACACCGGCCGGCCGTCACTGGTGCCGGGTCAGCTCGTGTAGATTTGTGACTCCAGCGATGCGATCGTATGCAGCATCAACTCGACGCCGTCGCCGAGGGTGGCGGCGTCGAAGGCGAATTGAGCTCCCGCCGCGGCAAAGAGTCCGCGCAGGTCACGCGTTCCGCCCAGCGCCAGCGCTTGCTTGTACCTGCCAATCGCTGCCGCCGGGCTGTCGAGCGCTCCCCGCCAGACCTGGACTGCGCCCAGCTCGGCGAGGCAGTACTCGATGATGTAGAAGGGAACCACGAAGATGTGCAGGATATTGCGCCAGCCGGCGCGTAGCTCGCGATCGAGGCCGGACCAGTCCACCAGGGGCACGTAGCGGCGCCAGAGATCGGCCCACCGCTCGTCGCAGGCGACGGGATCGCGGGCCTGTTCAGGGTTCAAGTACGCCCAGTGCTGGAATGCATCGATGGCCGCCAATCGGGGCCAGGCGAGCATCGTGCGATCGAGATGCTCGACCCGCGCTCGGGCCGCATCGGCGACAGTGTAAAACCCGCCATGGTCCCGGTCGAGGTAAGGGGCGCCCAGATACTCCATCGACATCGAGGCGACCTCGGCAAACTCCATCGGAATCTGCTTCTGTTGGTGGAAGGGTAGGGCGTCGGACGCGAAGAAATGAAAGGCATGCCCGCCCTCGTGCAGCAACGTCTCAACGTCGCGGTGCACGTCTACCGCGTTCATGAAGATAAAGGGACGGCGCGAGATGGGGAATCCGATGCAGAAGCCGCCCGGCGCCTTGTTCTTCCGGCTGTCGAGGTCCAGGAGCTGCTCCTGTCGCATGACGTCGAACTGTTCCCCGAGACCCGGGTCGATCTGGCGGAAGATCGCCGCGGTCCTCTCCGGAAGCTCGTCGACATGCTCGAAGGGCTGGAGCGGGTCACCTCCCGACGGATCGACGTACAGGTCCCAGGGTCTCAGAGCGTCCACACCCAGTCGATCCTGACGGGATCGGAAGCGTCCAGCCACCGCCGGGACGACGATATCGTGGATCGCCTCGTGGAATGCGAGCATGTCCTCCGGACAGTAGTCGAGCCGGCGTAGTTGACGCCATCGGTACGCTCGGTACGATTCGAGGCCGGCATTCGCGGCTATACGCTGCCGGAGGTCCAGCATCCGGATCCACAGGTCGTCCAGGGCTTCCTTATCCTGCAGTAGTCGCTCGTGAGCCAGTCGCCACGACCGCTCGCGGGTGGAGCGGTCCGTACTCTGGTAGGAAGCCTGTAGCTGGGCAACTGGAATCTCGCGGCTTTCCCACTGGACTGTTTCTTCTCCCAGGATCTGGTGATACTCGTTGCAGAGCTTCTCCTCTTCGACTAGCAGCGGGACGTTCTCGGCGCGGAAAAGAGCTACCTCGGCGCGCATTCTCCGGAGCGGTTCCTGCATGCCGGGCGGCGCGAGGCCGCCGGACAGCAGCTTCTCCTTGAGCACCTGTTCGGCTCGCATCGACTCCGGCAGTATCTGGTCGAGGAAGTCGCGGTAGAGACGGTGTGCCTCCTCGTCCTCGGTATCCGTGAGCGTACCTACGTATAACCTGGCGTTGATCTCCTCTACAACCGACGAGAGCTCAGACCAGCCCTCCATGAACGGCGTGAGCGTCGCCTCCGTCAAGGGCAGATCCACCAGGGCACGATACCGGGGCTCGAGGTCGGACCAGGTGTAGCGTGTCAGCTTGCCGCGGTTTCGCGCCGGCGCCGGTGACACCGGTTCCTCCTGGGTTCCGGCGTTCCGTTGCTCGGCATGTTCCACGCTCAGTCCCTCCTCCGACGGAAGGGCCAGGAACGAGTGCGTGACGGCGGCCTGGATGCCAGTTGAAGCGGCGGAATCGCCCGCTCCGCCTCTTCCATGGCACGCTCGACCTGGACCGGCCGCCGTTGAAGACTATCGGGCACGGCGAGATTGAAGTCGCGGATCGCCGCATTGAGCCGGCCAAGCTTCGCACGGTAGTCGGCGAGTCCGCGCGTGCGCGCGTCGTTGAACGCCGCAATATCGCGGTCGGTGGCGTGAGAGCGCGCATCGCTCAGCCAGGCGCGCCTGCGCGCAAGGCGCTTGAGCACGTCGGCCGCCGCCCGCTCCGGCTCGTCGAGCTCCCTGGCCCGCTCCAGAAGCGGATGGCTGAACCCCTGAGCTTTCAGTATTCGGGAAACCAGCCACTCGGGGTCGTCGTCGAGCGGGAGCGGCTTGCCGTGCAGATGCCGGATCTCGCCGCTGTCGTGGATTCGCTGCATTGCCTCGGCCGCTTGCTCTTCAGCCTTGCTTTGCAGGCGCTTCAGGCGCTCAGTGGTCACCGATCGCGTCTCCCTTTCTCACGAATGCTTGCTGTCCCAGCGCCGGAGGGCCTCCCATCGCTTCAGGGCCGATCGGGCGAGATCGATGCAACGCGCCTCAATCTCAGTGCGTGCAGAGCCAGGTGAGAAGGTCAGTAGCCAACCGCCGTCGGCCTGGGGGGCGCGTGAAGTCAGCTCCACCAGCGGAAATGTCCAGACGCCGGCTAGCACAAGGTTCCGATCCACGACGGCAACGACGATCTCGTCAGGTCCCGCGTCTCCGCAGGCCGCGGCGATCGTTCGCGCGTTCATATGGAGGATCTCGGCGGCATGGATTGTCCGGCGGGGACGCTCCGCCATTTCCGGTGTAAGCCGGAAGCTCATGCAAGCGGCTCCGTTGGTGGCGTGTCATTCTACCTGGCGCGATGCGGGCGCCTCTGAACGACATCGACCTCTTCAACAGTGGTCGCATGTGCGCTACCATGAGGTATGACGTCCTACAAGGCGGATCCCCTGGCATGACGACTTCTTCCGCGACGGCCAGTCAACGCCCGTCTCTCTCCGACCAGGTGGCCAACGGGATTCTCGATCTCATCGTGGCCGAGTCGTTGGAAGCAGGTGCGCTCCTGCCCTCGGAGGCTCGACTTGCCGAGCGCTTTCGGGTCAGCCGGGTCGTCGTTCGAGAAGCCTGCCGCACGCTTGCCGCACTCGGCATCGTCGACATCCAGCACGGCCGCGGCATGGTGGTCAGGAACTGGTCGCCTGACGCGCTCAACGAACTTCTGCGCTTCGCTCTTCGGCGAAATGTCCAACTGTACGATGACCTGCTCGAGGTGCGGTTTGCTCTCGAAACCCAGGCCGCGGAGCTGGCCGCCGTTCGAGCGACGCCGGCACAGATTCGGCTACTCCGGGAATCGCTGGAGGCATCCGAAGCCGCGCTGGACGAATTCGAGCAGCTGGCGCGGGCCGATGTCGCGTTTCACGATGCGATTTTCGCGGCGAGCGGCAACGAGGTTCTGGCGTTTATCGGCGCCGGCTTCCAGTCACTCCTCGTCGAGGGCCGCCGGCTCACCTACGCTGGATCCCTCCTGCGAGGCGAAACTGCTCGCGTCGCTCTCGAGGATCACCGGCGGATTCTGGCGGCGATCGAACGGAAGGATCCGAGCGGTGCCGGTCAGGCAATGGTCGACCACCTGAATATGACGCGCGAAGTCTTGCTGGAGGCACACAAGCTTATGAGTACCTACTCCACACCACTTCGGACCGAGGAGGTGCTCGCTCTGGCCGTCGAGAGTCAGGGCCGCGACGATGGAGAACCATCGCACGTCGCGCCGCGCAACGGGGACGAGCCGGCTCGGGCGTAGTGGAGGTGCCGCGGTGAAGGCTCTCGGCCAGTACGAGGTCTGGTTCATCGTCGGCAGCCAGGAGCTTTACGGCGACGAAACGCTTCGCCAGGTGGAGGTGCACGCCAGGGAGGTGGCCGCCGGCCTCGACGGGGCAGAGACCATGCCCGTCCGGCTCGTATTTCGTCACGTAGTGACGAGTGCCGAATCGATCCGTCGCGAGTGCCTGGAGGCCGATGCCGCCGACAGCTGTGTCGGAATCGTGGCGTGGATGCACACTTTTTCTCCGGCGAAGATGTGGATCGCCGGACTTGTACTCCTTCAGAAGCCGCTGCTCCATCTCCACACGCAGTTCAATCGCGATCTTCCGTGGACCAGCATTGACATGGATTTCATGAATCTGAATCAATCCGCCCACGGAGACCGCGAGTTCGGCTACATCGAGACGCGGATGGGGGTGGCGCGGAAGACGGTCGTCGGCGACTGGCACGATCCGGCGGTGATCGGCCGGGTCGCCGACTGGACCAGAGCGGCCTGCGGCTGGCGCGAGGCGCAATCGCTGAAGGTTGCCCGTTTCGGCGACAACATGCGCCAGGTGGCCGTGACCGAGGGGGACAAAGTCGAGGCGCAGATGCGGCTCGGCGTCGCGGTCAACGGCCACGGTGTGACCGAGCTGGCGGATGCCGTGCGCGCCGCCTCCGACGGCGCCGTCTCCAGGCTGCTTGACGAGTATGACGAGCGGTACCAGCTGATCGGTGCCTTGCGTCCCGGAGGTGAGCGCCGCGACTCGCTGCGTGAGGCGGCCAGGATCGAGGCCGGCCTCCGGGCATTCCTTGAAGCCGGTGGATTCTGGGCGTTCACGGACACGTTCGAAGATCTCGATGGTCTTGGGCAGCTACCCGGCATCGCGGTGCAACGGCTCATGGCGGATGGCTACGGCTTCGGAGCCGAGGGTGACTGGAAGACGGCCGCGCTGGTCAGGATCGTGAAAGTCATGGCCGCCGGACTGCCGGGCGGCACGTCATTCATGGAGGACTACACCTACCATCTCGCGCCCGGCTCGGTGAAGGTCCTGGGCGCCCACATGCTTGAAGTCTGCCCGTCGATCACCACCGGGACGCCTACCTGCGAGATCCACCCTCTGTCCATCGGCGGCAAGCCGGATCCCGTCCGCCTCGTGTTCACAGCCACGCCGGGTCCTGCGATCGTCGCGGGCATGCTGGACCTGGGGGACCGCTTCCGGCTGGTTGCCAATGAGGTCGAGGTGGTCGAGCCCGACGAGCCGCTTTCACGGCTTCCCGTGGCGCGTGCCGTATGGAAGCCACGACCTGATCTGGCGACCGCGGCAGAGGCCTGGCTTCTGGCTGGAGGTCCCCATCACACTGTTTTCACGATGGCACTCGCGATCGACCCGCTGGTCGACTTTGCCGAGCTGGCCCGGCTTGAGCTCCTGGTCATCGACGGCCACACGCGTATCTCCGACTTCAAGAAGGAGCTGCGCTGGAATCAGGCCTACTACCACCTGGCACGCGGTCTGTAGGATTCATGCGAGGACACGCATGAGCTCCCATTTCGACTTGCGCGAGCGGGTCCTCGAGGCGAACCTCGGGATCGTGCGCGCCGGCCTCGTGGTGCTGACATTTGGCAACGCGAGCGGTGTCGATCGGTCGGCGGGCGTGATGGCAATCAAGCCGAGCGGAGTGGACTACGATGCGCTCACGCCCGAGTCAATGGTGCTTATCGACATCCAGTCCGGCCGGGTCGTCGATGGCCCCTATCGCCCATCGTCCGATACGGCGACACACCTTGTTCTCTACCGTCATTTCGCGGCCATCGGCGGCATCGTTCACACGCATTCGACGTTTGCCACGTCTTGGGCCCAGGCGCGGCGGGCGATTCCATGTTTCGGGACCACCCACGCCGACCACTTTCACGGACCGGTTCCGGTCACCAGGCCCTTGAGCGCGGACGAGATCCAGCGCGACTACGAGCAGCGCACCGGAGAGGTCATCGCCGAAACGTTTGGACGGCTCGGCCTGGACCCGCTCGCCATGCCGGCGGTGCTGGTCGCCTCGCACGGCCCGTTCGCCTGGGGGCAGGATACGGCGCAGGCGGCCGAGAACGCCATCGCTCTCGAGGCCGTTGCCACCATGGCGGCGCATACGTTGTTACTGGACCCAAATTCGACTGCGATAGCGCGTGATCTACTCGATCGGCATTTCCAGCGCAAGCACGGAACCAACGCCTACTACGGACAGATGAAATGAACCAGGCACGTCTGTCGGCACGGGTTCTTCGGTGAAAGTCTTGCGGCTCCACGGCACGGGCGATCTTCGCCTACACGACGAACCGCCGCCGGTTCCCGGCCCAGGTGAAGCGCTGTTGCGGGTCTGCGCGGTTGGGCTGTGTGGCTCCGATCGTCACTGGTATCTCGAAGGCAGCATCGGGGACGCCACGCTCACCAGGCCTTTGGTGCTCGGCCACGAGTTCTCCTGCTCGATCGAGACGGGCCGGAGGGCGGGCGAGCGGGTAGCGGTCGATCCGGCTATTCCGTGCGGCCGGTGCTCATCGTGCCGTGCTGGCAACCGAAATCTCTGCGTGCGTACGCGGTTTGCGGGACATGGGGTGACGGATGGGGCGCTCCGCGAATTGGTAGCCTGGCCGGCGGAGCTGCTGTGCCCGCTTCCGGATTCCCTCTCGGATGCGGAAGGTGCGCTCCTCGAGCCGCTGGGAGTAGCCCTACATGCGCTCGATCTTGCTCATGTACGTCCCGGGGGTACGGGCGCCGTGTGCGGGTGTGGTCCACTCGGCCTGCTTCTCGTGCAGCTGCTCCGCAGTCTCGGCACGGCTACCATCATCGCAACAGACGTAGTGCCGCACCGCGTCGCGGCGGCGAAGTCCATGGGGGCCACGCACGCAATCGACACCCGAGCTGGCAGCCGATCGGAGCTTGGCCCGGCAGCTGCCGAGACCGGTGGGGTGGATGTGGCGTTCGAGGTGGCGGGCGACGACCTGGCGATCGAGGACGCAATTGCCCTGCTGCGACCGGGTGGCAGGCTCGTTCTGCTGGGTATTCCGATGCACGACCGCAGTGGTTTCACGGCTTCGGCGGCTCGCCGCAAAGGGTTGACCATCATGATGTGCCGGCGGATGAAGGGCACAGACCTGCCGCGGGCGGCTGCGCTTGCGGAGAGGCAGTTTGTCCGGCTCGGTCCGCTGGTGAGTGAGCAGCGGAAACTAGACGAGGCGCCGGCGGCCTTTGAGTTCCTCGCGGCCCGGCGGGGTTTGAAGACCGTGGTGCGCCCGTGAGCGGGTGAGCGGCCGCTACCCGAGGCCCGCGCGGCACTGCTTTCCCGATGGAGACCCGAGAAGATTGAGGATTGGAACGATGAGTCGATATGCGATAGGTGTGGACTTTGGCACTGAGACGGGCCGTGCGGTTCTGGTTGACTGTTCCGACGGCCGGGAGCTCGGGGTAGCCGTGTACCCCTACCGCAATGGCGTCATCGACGAACGTCTCCCGCCGCCGAACGAGGACGTTGCGCTCGAGGCCGAGTGGGCTCTGCAGGACCCCGCTGATTACGTCAGGACATTCCAGGAAACGATCCCTCGCCTACTCGCGGAGACGGGAGTGTCGCCGGTGGAGGTGATCGGTCTCGGCATCGATTTCACCTCCTGTACCATGCTTCCCACCACGGCGGACGGCACGCCGCTCTGTCTGCTCGAGGACTTTGAGCGCGAGCCGCATGCCTGGGTAAAGCTCTGGAAGCACCATGCGGCCCAGCCGGAGGCGGATCGCATCAACGAGGTCGCGACAAATCGCGGCGAGCCGTGGTTGCGGCGCTATGGAGGCAAGATTTCTTCGGAGTGGTTCTTCGCGAAGGCGCTACAAATCTTGCACGAGGCGCCTCATGTGTATCGCCGCGCCGGCCGCCTGATCGAAGCGGCCGACTGGGTGGTCTGGCAGCTCACGGGGGTTGAGACACGCAATAGCTGCACAGCCGGTTATAAGGCCATGTGGAGCAAGCGGGACGGTTTCCCGGCCGACGGCTACTTCGCCGCGCTCGATCCTGACTTCGAGCACGTGATTGACCAGAAGATGTCACGGCGTATTGTGCCTATCGGCAGCCGGGCGGGCGGACTGAGTGAGCGTGCGGCGAGCTGGACCGGTCTGCGGGCCGGCACTCCGGTAGCGGTCGCCAACGTCGACGCGCATGTGTCCGCGCCGGCGGCCACGGTGACGGCCCCGGGAACGATGGTGATCATCATGGGGACCAGCAACTGTCACATTCTGCTGGGCGCTGAACCTCGGACGGTCGAGGGAATGTGCGGTGTTGTCGAGGACGGGGTTATCCCGGGGCTCTTCGGCTTCGAAGCTGGTCAGTCGGCGGTGGGCGACATCTTCGCCTGGTTCGCTGCGCATGCCGTGCCCAAGGAGTACCACGAGCAAGCACGGCAGCGCGGCGTGGACACTCACCGGCTCCTCGAGGACGAGGCGGCCCGGCGGCGGCCCGGTGAGAGCGGACTGCTGGCACTCGACTGGTGGAACGGGAATCGGTCGATTCTGGTCGACGCCGATCTGAGCGGACTGCTACTCGGCCTGACACTCTCCACCACGGCTCCCGACATTTACCGATCATTGATCGAAGCCACAGCCTACGGCACTCGCGTGATCGTGGACGCGTTCGTAACGGCGGGAGTCCCGGTCAATGCCATTGTGGCCTGTGGCGGCCTGCCCGAGCGCAACAAGCTCCTGATGCAGATCTATGCGGACGTGATGGGGAGGGATCTGGTGGTCGCGGCGTCGAAGCAGACCCCGGCCCTCGGCTCAGCAATGTTTGGGGCAGTCGCGGCCGGGTCCGCGGGCGGGGGCTACGACTCGATCGTCGAAGCCGCGGAGCACATGGCATTCCTTGGACATGAGCGATTTGTACCGGTGCCCGCGCACCGAGCACCGTACGATCGCCTATTTGCCGAGTACGTGCGGCTCCACGACTACTTCGGACGCGGCGGCAACACGGTAATGGAACGGCTGAAATCGATAGCGCGCCAGGCGAGTACAGCCTAGCGTTGTTCGGACGGGGATGGTAAATGCAGTACCGGCGACTTGGCAAGACAAATTATCAGGTAAGCGCGGTGGGCTTCGGGGCCTGGCAGATTGGAGCGGATTGGGGAACAGTGGACGAAGGGGCGGCCCTCGATGCGCTTCAGGCCGCGGCTGCAGCGGGAGTCACGTTCTTTGACACCGCTGACGTGTACGGTGATGGTCGCAGCGAGCGGCTGATTGGCCGGTTCCGGCGGGGTTGGCCGGCTTCGATCATCATCGCCACGAAGATGGGGCGTCGCGCCCCGCTTCGTCTCGACAGCTACACACGTGAGTCATTTTCCGCCTGGGTCGATCGCAGCCGGACGAATCTGGACATGGATCGTCTCGACCTGGTGCAGCTGCACTGCCTTCCACAGGACATCTACTACCATCCCGAGATCTTCGAGTTGCTGGACGAGCTGGTGGCGGAGGGCAGGATAGCCGCTTACGGAGTGAGCGTGGAGCGTGTCGAAGAAGCGCTGAAGGCGATTGAGTATCCGGGTGTCGACACAGTGCAGATCATCTACAACATCTTTCGGCAGCGTCCGGCCGACCTCTTCTTCCGCGAGGCGATTCGACGTGACATCGGCGTGATTGCGCGCGTGCCGCTGGCCTCCGGACTGCTCACCGGCAAGCTCCGCGCCGGCAGTGCCTTCGCCGCGGATGACCACCGAAACTACAACCGCCAGGGACAGGCCTTCGACGTGGGCGAAACGTTCGCCGGGGTGGATTTCGAGCGAGGACTCGAGGCGGTGGAGGCGCTACGTCCGCTCGTTCCGGCAGAGGCCAGCATGGCGCAATTCGCGCTGCGCTGGATCCTGATGCAGGAGGCGGTGAGCACCGTTATCCCGGGCGCGAAGAGTGCCGACCAGGCGCGGGCGAATGCGGCCGCCGCCGATCTGCCGCCGCTGCCCGAAGCCACCATGCAGGAGGTGGACTCGATCTATCGAGAGAAGATCGCCCCGCTGGTTCACCAGCGGTGGTAGCGCCGCCGACTCTGGTTGGGCCTAGGCGCTCTGACGGGCCAGTCGATACTCCTCGATCATCATGTTCGTGATTTCGTCGATCGACGTCTCCGCAACCGGCTTGTTGACCGTGATCGTGCCGTGCTGAAGCAGGATAACGCGGTCGCATATCTGGAAGATGTGGGCAAAGTTGTGATCGACCATGATGACCGAAATTTCGCGGCGCTTCTTCAAGTTCTCCAGAAGGTCGAGGATCAGAGCACCCTCTTTCGGCCCCATCGCAGCCAGCGGCTCGTCGAGGAGCAACACCTTCGCCTGCTGGTAGAGGGCGCGCGAAATCGCGATCGCCTGACGCTGGCCACCGGAGAGCCGTTCAACCGTGCTGTTGACCGATGGGATGTGGACGCCGATGCTGCTTAGAAATTCGCGTGCCGCTCGCTTCATCTTGCGGTTGTAAAGGAAGGGAAACGGCAGGTGAAGCACGCTCTCGCGACCGAGGAACATGTTGTGGTAGACGGTCAGCTGGTTGACCAGGGCAAGATCCTGGTAAACGGTCTCGATTCCCGCCGCCCTGGCCTGGGAGACCGAGCGCGGATGGAACTCGCGCTCGTCCAGGAACATGTTGCCCATGCTGGGTGACTCGAACCCGGTGATGATCTTCATCAGCGTGGACTTCCCGGCCCCGTTGTCGCCGAGCAGTCCAAGAAACTCGCCTCGTTCCAGCTCTAGGCTCACGTCGCGCAGAGCGACCACGGGGCCGAAGTGCTTTGCGACGTGCTCCACGCGGAGTATCGGATTGGTCTTACCACCGGCCTGAGAAGACGTGCCCGGCGTACCGTCCATGGTTAGCGGCTCCTGGCTCGCAATTGCTGGAGACGAATGTTGACGATCATCGCGACGATGATAGCCGCGCCGAGGATGATCGAGTACGTGAACGCGCTGATACCCATTAACGTAAATCCATCCTGCAGACAGGCAATCACAAGTGCCCCAAAGAGAGCCCCCAGGACGGTACCAGATCCTCCCATCAGTGAGGTGCCACCGATGACCGCCGCAACGACCGCGGCGAACATGACCGGCGTACCGCCCGCCGAGGGATCGACCGAGGTGGTGCGCACCGCTTCGAGGATGCCCGTCAGGGCGGCGAGCATGCCCACGACGATGAAATTCCCGATCTTGATGGCATTGACGTTGATGCCCACCTCCTCCGAGCCGAGTATGTTGCCGCCGGTGGCAACCGTGTGCAGGCCCCACGGCGTGAAGCTCAGCACTGCCTGCATGACGGCGATAACGCACAGCGCCCAGATAATCTCCGAGTAGTCGCCGTGCCCCATGATGTTGGAAAAGGTGCTGCCACCGGGCGTGAGCTGGGGAAAACTGGAAACCGTGAGCGCGATGCCATTCAGCAGGAATGACATGCCGAGGGTCGTGATGAACGACGGAACACGCAGCAGGACGGTTACCAGACCGTTCGTGAGCCCAACGAGGCCGCCGATGAGGATTCCGACGATCACCGCCGGTACCAGCGGCATGTGGTTGGTCGTGTACAGCGTGTACATGATGATCGGCGCGAGTGTGTAGGTGTTGCCGACCGAGAGGTCGATCTCCCCGCAGATGAGGAGCATGACCTCTCCGGCGGCGATGATGGCGGGCGCGGCGGCGTACTGTGAGATCGTCCGTATGTTGTCCGTTGACAGGAACGCAGAGTTCTGCAGCGCGAAGTAAATGACCAGCGCAACGCCGACAACGAAGATGCTGGCCTCGCGCCAACGGAAGATCCCATCGTAGATCAGGAGGAGCCAGCGGCTCCTCGCCGCCGCCGCGGCCCGCATACCACCGCCTGGTGGCGATGGAGCCGATGCCGGTTCGGCTACATCGACTTCAGCCACCTAGTGAATCCACTTCTCCGCCGGAGAACTGCCCTCGTAGCGAGAGGTCGTTCTGCGGTACTTGCCGACCGTCGCTTGAGTGACGAACTTCACGCCGGTGTTGGTGTCCGACGGGAACATCAACCCTCCCGACAGTTTGTACAGGAACAGTTGCTGCATCGGAATGAAGCCCTGCAGGTAGGGCTGCTGGTCGATCGTGAAGTTCAGGTTGCCGCTCGCGATGGCATTGAGTGTGACCGGGGTAAGATCGTACCCTCCGGTCTTGACCCGGCCCTTGAGATGGTACTTCTGGCTGATCTGGCCGACACTCTGCGTGCTGCCGGCGTCTACCGCGAACATGCCCTTGATGCTCTTGTGGCCGATGTAGTACGCCTCGATGCGGGCCAGCTCGTCAGGGACGAGCGCCCCACTCGCGATCTCCTGATAGTGTACGCTACCACCCGACGCCCTGATTGCCGCAGCGGCGCCGTTGATGCGCGGCTGGATGTTCAGGGATCCCGGAGTGGCGATGAACAGGACGACATCACCACGGCCCACGAGATTGACGATCCGCTGTCCCATCTTGAATCCGGACAGGTACAGGTCCTGGCCGATGTAAGCCAGACGCGAGTTGTGGCTGCTCGCGGGGGCGTCCGCGTTGTACGCGACGACCGGGATGCCCTTGGCAAGGGCTCGGTTGACGGGATCGTTGAAGGCGTGCGGATCGATGATCGCAACCGCAATGCCGTCGACGTTGGCGGCGATGGCGGTATTCATCGCATTCACCATCTCGGCGACGTTGCTGCTTACCGACCCGGTCCACTGGAACTGGCAGTTGAACAGGCGCGCCGCGTCCTGCGCACCGTACTGCGTGGGGACGAAAAACGGGTTCGTCGTCACGTGGTTGACGAACGTGAACCGCCACCGTGGGTGGCCCGGGTACGGGTTGGCGCGCAGCGGCGCAAGGCTCTGCGCAGCGTCGGCAGTGCCCGGATTCTGGCCCAGCGCGCTCACGACGGCCGGGATCGAGAGTGCGGTCGTCCCCAGCGCGGCTCGACGGATCAGCTCTCGGCGCGAGAATCCTCGCCCTGGGTCGTGGTCCTTCGGCAACTGGTCAATGGACTCTTCGTTGGACATGATTCTCCTCCTGATAGGGGATTGGCGCCATTGATCGAGGGCCCAGCATGCTCCACGTTCCTCCTTTTTCGAGCAGTGCTTCCATCCTCCGTTGAGCTCTTGCGAGCATGTGCGATGTCGCGCCGAGAAACCTTCTGTTGCCGAAGGACGAAATCATCCTAACACGTAGGACGTCTCACGACTAGCGGCTGCACACCCGATTGTCGATTGCATCGTCGGGAGTACTGCGCGACTCATCCCGGCGCCGCGGCGAGGCGATCGAGAAAGAGGTGCAGGAACAGACGGGTGTTCGCGCCGACAGCCACGGCGACGTCGGGCAGTTTTCGCGCGATGGAGACGGACGCACGACGATCATGGATCGTCGTGCCAAGCCCCCGTAGTGGACGTGGGCTCCGGCCCACCGATTGGGCCGGGGACGACT
>DATGJB010000012.1:0-25453 GCA_035295425.1 Chloroflexota bacterium
GCACCCGCCGTACGCTGCCTGGCGGCGCGCAGCCGCCCCTGGGCTACGAGCAACCCCGTGATAATGACCAGGCCCCCGAGCGGCTGGTACCAGGCGAGCGGCTCACGCAGGATGAGAATGCCGGTGGCGGTGGAGAACAGCGGGATGAGATACGTGACGGTCGAGGCGGCGGTGGGGCCGACGTCACGGATCAAGCTGTAGTTCAGGATGTAGGCGATGCCGGTGCCGAGCACACCCAGTGTGATGACGGCGGCAAGGACCTTGAGCGGTAGGGACCCCGGTGCGGGCGTCAGCAGCGGTGTAATGAGCGCCAGCTCGACCGTTCCGCAGAGGAGCTGACCGGCGGCGAGGGCCAGAACTGACTCGCCTCGTGTGGAGAGGTACTTGCGCGTGTAGGGGAAGCCCAGTCCGTAGCTGGCAGCCGCACCCAGGCAAAGCGCGTTGCCGAGCAAGATGCTACCGTGCAGGCCGTTCCAGACGCCGAATGCGATCAGCACTCCAGCGAAACCGAGTGCCACGCCGGCCAAGCGGTCGCGCGAGATGCGCTCCTGCGGCAGCAGGAATAGAGAGAACGGTACCGTGAAAAGCGGCGTGGCCGCGTTGAAGATGCCGGCCAGGACGGACGTCGTGTGGAGCTCGCCGTAGGAGAAGAGCGTGAACGGCACGGCATTGAACAAGAGCGCCGCCACGGCGAGATGCAGCCACGTCCGGCGGCCGCGGGGCAAGTGCTCGCCCCGGGCCGCGAGAACGAGGAGCAGAGTTGCCGTACCCAGCATGGTACGGCCGAGCGCCACCTGGAGCGGCGCCAGCGCCTCGTCACCGACCTTGATGAAGAGGAAGCTCAGTCCCCAGATCGCGGCCAGCAGGGACAGCCGGGCCTGCCAGGGAACAGGTCTCATTCAGACAATCGCCGGTGAGCGATGATCGGCGAGCAGAACCCCCTCCTGCTGGAGGAGTCGCGCTTTGAGGTCCAGACCGCCGCCGTAGCCGGTGAGGCTGTGATCGCTGCCGATGACTCGGTGGCACGGCACGATAATCGGAACCGGGTTGGCGTGGTTTGCCATGCCAACGGCGCGCACCGCGCGCGGGCGGCCGATCGCCGCCGCGATCTCACCGTAGCTGCGCACCTCACCGTAGGGAATTGCCAGCAGGGCGTTCCAGACCTCGTGCTGGAACGGCGTGCCGCGCAAATCGAGCGGCACGTCGAAGTCGCGCAGCTTGCCCTCGAAGTAGGCGGTCAGCTGGGCCGATAGAGCGGAGAGGACCGGGTGTGCGCGGAGCACGCGCGCCGCCGGTTCGTGGGAGCGAACCCACCGCTCGCAGCCTTCGAGCGAGTCGGCGGGGAAGGACAGGCACGCCAGGCCACGGCTCGTGAAGACGGCGCCGAACTGACCAAGTGGGGTGCCGGCGGTGCCCAGGATGACCGTCCCTTCGGCAACAGGCGGCAGCGTGGTGGTCGATTCAATCGAGATCATGATCGTCGTCCTTTCCGAGTGCGAATGGTGATTGGAGTGTGATACCTCCAGCAGATCCAGAGGGCGTCGAGGGACCGGGCTACGGAGCGTGAGGCTGGGGACGGGCTGAGGGCGCCGATAGTGAGCCGCCTCTCTAGACGGCACGCTCGAGTGGAAACCGGGCAGTGGTCAGACTCTCCCAGAGGTAGAGCACGGCGTAGGCGCGCCACGGCCGCCAGCGCTCGGCGTACGCCTCGAGGCGGCGCGGACTGGAATCCAGCCCCAGCTGCTCGGCAGCCCGCCTCACTCCGAGATCGCCCGGCAGGAATGCATCGGGGTCGCCAAGCGCCCGCATGGCGATGTAGGAGGCGGTCCAGGGGCCGATACCGGGCAGCGCAAGCAGATGTGCCTCGACCTCCTGGCGATCGGCGCCACGATCGAGCCTGATTTCACGGCGTGCCACGGCGCTCGCCAGGCTGCGCAGCGTCTCGGCCCGAGCTCGCGTGATGCCGAGCGTGCTCAGCTCGGCGTCGGCCACCACCTCCGGAGGGGGGAAGAGATGGGTGATCTGACCATCCGGGTACGGCAACGGCGTGCCGAGGCGTTGCGCCAGGCGCCCGGCCAGCGTGCGCGCCGCCGTGACCGAGATCTGCTGGCCGAGAATGGCGCGCGCGGCCGCTTCCCATCCATCGATGGCGCCGGGCAGGCGCAGCCCGGGCCGGGCCGACACGATCGGGGTCAGCACCGGGTCCGTCCCGAGAGCCCCGGCGACCGCGGTCGGGTCGACGTCGAGGTCGAGCAGGCCGCGGCAGCGCTGTACCAGCAGCGTCAGGTCGCTCAGCTCGTCGAGCCACAACTGGAGGCGGACCACGCCCTTGCCGGAGAGCGGCTCCAGCTCGAGCGTGCCGCGCGAGCGGCCGAGTGTGATCGAGCGACGGTAGCGGCCTTCGGTGACCTGCTCGACTCCAGGTATCGCCCGCCGCCCGAGATAGGCGAGGAGCGATTCGGCGTCGAACGGAAGCCGGTGAGCGAGACGCAGGGTGATCGTACCGGTTCCCGCCGGGACCGGCTCCATACGCCGCCTCAGCTCCGTTGGATTGCAGCCGAAGGCGGCGCGCATCGAATCGTTGAACTGGCGGATGCTGCCGAAGCCGGCGGCGAATGCGATCTCGGACAGCGGCAGTCCGGTCTCGTCGATCAGCAGACGGGCGGTCTGCGTCCGGCGGGTCCGGGCGAGCGCCAGCGGACCGGCGCCGACCTCGGCCAGCAGCTCGCGGTGCAGATGGCGCGGGCTGACCGCGAGCCGCCGGGCCAGGCCGGATACGCGGTCGGTATCGATCGCCCCTTCCGCGATCAGCCGCAGCGCGCGGCCGGCCAGGTCCGCCCGAACATTCCAGTCCGGCGAGTGGGGCGCCGCGTCCGGGCGGCAGCGCCGGCAGGCGCGGAACCCGGCTGCCTCGGCCGCCGCCGCCGAGGGATAGAAGCGCACGTTCTCCCGGCGGGGCGTCTGAGCCGGGCAGATCGGCCGGCAGTAAATGCCCGTCGAGGTCACGCCCGTGAAGAACCGTCCGTCGAAACGGGCATCACGGCTTTGAATCGCACGGTAGTAGGTGTCGAAGTCGATGTCCATGCCACAGTATCGGCGCTCTCATCACCACCGTGCTGGCGGTTTTCGGACATGGTCGTCGCTCCCGACGAGTCGGCAACCAGCCGGAGGTGGTTACTCGGCCAGCGCCTTGAGGACGCAGAACTCGTTGCCATCGGGGTCGGCGAGGACGACCCATGAGACCTCAGGCGGCTCACCCACCGAAACCCGGCGGGCGCCCAATGCGATCAGCCGCTGCACTTCTGCTTCCTGGTCGCGGGGACGCAGATCGAGATGGAGCCGGTTTTTGACGGTCTTGTCCTCAGGTACCCGCAGGAACAGAAGATCCGGTGCGATTCCATCCTCCGGGCTCCCCACCGGTGGCTCGAGGACGACCTCGTCGTCTTGCTCGTACGTGCGTCTCCAGCCGAGCGCTGCCTCCCAGAAGTCCGCGATGCGCGACGGGTTCTGACTGTCGATGCAGAGGCACTGGATGCGCAAGCTCATGGCATCGCATGATAGGGCGAGGTCTCGCTCGCCGTCCACTCGTGGGACGACTGTGGCTGGAAGGAGGGTTTCTTTGAGCCCCACTGCTGACCTGCCCACGCTCGTTTTCCCCTCCCGCGACGCCTGGGAAGGATGGCTGGCGGATCAGCACGCGTTATCCCGCGGGCTGTGGCTGAAGATCGCCAAGAAAGGCTCGGGCATTCCGAGCGTGTCGTACGCCGACGCGCTCGACGTCGCCCTATGCTACGGCTGGATCGACGGCCAGAAGGCTCCATTCGACGGCACGTACTGGTTGCAGCGCTTCACGCCACGCCGGCCGCGCAGTAAGTGGTCTCGCGTTAACTGCGACAAGGCCACCGAGCTCATGCAGCAGGGGAAGATGCGGCCTGCCGGACTGCGAGAGGTCGAGCGGGCGAAAGCGGACGGCCGCTGGGATGCCGCCTACGAGTCACAGAGCGCGGCGACGATTCCCGAGGATCTGCAACGGGCGCTGGATTGCAATCCCGTGGCACGCGCGTTCTTCGCGACGCTCAGGGGCGCGAACCGTTACGCGATTCTCTACCGCATCCAGGATGCGAAGCGACCGGAAACCCGGCAGCGACGCATCGAGCAGTATGTCGCGATGCTGAGCGAGGGGAAGACACTTCACTGACCATGACTGATCTCGTCGACCGGGCTCGGACCCTGCGGGACCTGCACCACAGCTCCGGGCCGTTGCTGCTACCGAACGTCTGGGATGCCGCCTCGGCCCGGGCGGTGGCCGACGCGGGATTCCCGGTAGTTGCGACCTCCAGCTTTGCCGTCGCCGCCAGCCTCGGCTTTCCAGACGCGGATTCGATGCCGGTCGACGCGGCATTCGACGCCGTAGCTCGTATCGCGGCCGCCGTGGATCTGCCCGTGACCGCCGACCTCGAGGCAGGATACGGCCTGTCCCCAACCGAGCTCGTCGCGCGCCTGCTGGCGGCCGGCGCGGTTGGCTGCAATCTGGAAGACACGGAGCACCACGGGGCGGGCATCCTCGTGCCGATCGAGCAGCAGGTGAAGCGATTGCAGGCGGTGCGGGTGGCGCGCGAGGCTGCCGGCGTGCCGATCGTCATCAACGCCCGGATCGACGTGTTTCTGAGGCGTGCGGATCCTCCAGAGACGCAGCTGGGGGAAGCGTTGCGGCGAGCGAAGGCCTATCTCGCCGCCGGCGCCGACTGCCTGTACCCAATCGGTCTGACCGACGCCGCGGCCATCGGACAGTTCGTGCGGGAGATCGGAGCGCCGGTCAATATCTGGCTGCGTCCGGATGGTCCATCCCGGGAGACGCTTGCAGGCCTGGGTGTCGCCCGTATCAGTCTGGCGGGCGGCCTGTTCCGGCAGGCAATGGCAGAGGTGCAGCGGGTGCTGGCTGCCCTGCAGGCGGGGCCGTAGAGCGGAGGAAGGTCGGCCAGACTAACCCGCATCCACCCTGTCGGCGCTCGAGCAGGCGCCCCCTACAGGGTCAGGCGCATGACGTGCTCGCCGCCGTGTACCTCGCCGGTGTCCTGGAACCCGAGGCCGGCGTAGAAGTCGCGCGGGCTGCCCGCACCCGGGACATAGCTCAGCGTGAGCTCCTTCGCACCGGGCCGGCCGCGCACATAATCGATGACGAGCTGGAGCGCGTGGCGGCCGAAGCCGAGTCCCTGAAACTCGCCGTCGATCATGTAACGCCAGAGGTAGTACACGGCCTTTTCCGGGTCGTCGGAGAGCATGACGAACCCGACCGGCGTCTCCCCGGCATAGATCGCGCGGTACCAGGCGGTCGGCGCGTAGTGCGCCTCGGCGATCGAGATCGCGTTCGGCGCGACGAAGCCGCGCTGGCTCTCCTTCACCTCGAGCCCGCAGACCGCGCGAACCGTCTCTGCCGTGATCTCGCGCAGTGTCACCGGGGCGTCGCGAGCCGGTGGCGGCGGCGGAAGGACGATATGGACGCGCGTCGGTGAGTCCTCGAGGATCTCGAGCTGCATGTTCTCCGGGACCTCGTATCCGAACTCGTTCTTGACCGCCTGCCGTGGATCGGCCAGCAGCGCCTGCCGGAATGCAGGCTTCTCGGCGGCACGTTTGATGAGGTGCTCCCGGACCCGGGTTCGCGTACGTGAATCCACGGTCCATGGTATCGCGTGAGGGTGCGAGCACCCTTGCCTACCAAACGCTCATCTCGTTCCTCGACGGCGCCCTGCTCAACTGGCCGCGGGAGACCTGGGGGGTGCCTCGACGCTGGGCGGAGATCGCAACCATGGCCGATGCCGCGACCTATCCACGCGTGGCGGCCAGCGGCCCACACGGGGCTCAGCTGGAGTGGGACGATGTCTTCTACGGTGGGCTCGATCTCTTGCTGCGTGGCCTGGAGGACAGGTTGGCACGCGGCGAGATCGTGCCGCCTGCCGGCACTTCGCGCACCGAGTGAGGCGGGGACCGGTCCGACGCGTCGGGTCTAGGCGAACGCTGCCGTGAAGAACTCCACCAGACGGCGGTAGAGGATTCGCCGGTTCTTGCGCAGCGCGATACCGTGGCCCTCGTCGGGAAAGGTCAGGATCTCATACGGGATGCCCGCCTCCTCCAGCGCCTCGCGCACCACCTGCCCGTTACTCGGCGTGACGTTCGGGTCGCGCAGCCCCTGGACGATGAGCAGCCGCCCCCTGATGTTCCGCACGAAGTTGATTGGGGATCTCTCGCGGTAGCGCTCGGGCGCCTGGTCGGGCCGGCCCCCCATCATCTCCTCGCTGTACGGCCGGAGGTCGGGCCGGGTGGTCTCGTAATCCACCACCAGGTCGGTCATGCCGCAGATCGGCGCCGCGGCGGCCAGGATTCGCGTCGGGAAGCGAGTGATGGCACACCAGGAAGAGTAGCCGCCGTAGGAGGTGCCGGTGATACCAACCTTGCCCGGTTGGGCGAAGCTGGCGTCGATCAGCGCCTCGATTCCGGTGCGGATGTCGTCCTGCTCGCGGCCGCCCCAGCCATCCTGCTTGATCGACTCTTCAAAGGCGACGCTGAAGCCGGTACTACCGCGATAGTTGGGAAGGAGGACGGTGAAGCCCTGCGACACGAAGTACTGGGTCTGAGGATCGAAGCTGTTCTCACTGTGCGCGGTCGGTCCGCCGTGCACGCGGACGATGGTGCCGGCGGGCGATGGATTGCCCGCTGCGCTCCGCGGTCGGTAGAGCCAGCCCTGGATCGCCAGACCGTCGTCCGAGTGCCAGTTGAATTCCTCGGCGGGTGCGAGGTCGTCGGGCAGCAATGCCGTGTGATCCCAGAGGCCGGTGATGCCGTCACTCGGCGGCTCGCCGGTCTCCGGCTGGAAGCAGACCAGGTCATCCGGCCGGGTCGAGCTGTAGTATCGGCCGATCCAGCCGCCGGCCGGAAGCGGTCGCAGTGGTACGAGATTGCCGGGAAGGTCGGCCGGCGCGGTTTCTTCTCCGGTTGCAGGGTTGAGGAGCGAGCAACGGACCCGAGTCGCCACGATCTCTTCCACCACCACTGTGGGCCGGTCGGTCCCCCGGGGTGCCCAGGCCATCTCGATGTTGCGGCCGGGATCGTCGATCAGCCAGCGGGTCTCGCCGCTCGCCAGGTCCCAGACGCCGACACGACGATACGAGCCGGCCTGGGCCACGAAGACCACCTGCCGGCCGTCCGGGAACCACGAGGCAAAGACCTTTGCCGACGGTCCAAAGTTGAGGATCTCGCGATCCTCCCGACCCTCGATATCAACCAGCCAGACCTGGTAGCCGCCGGGATCGAGATCCTGCCGGCTGTAGAGGATGTGCGTCCCCTGGTCGTTGAGCGCCGGCTCGGCGTAAGTCGCTTTCGCCGGGCGTGCCAGCGCTCGCCGCTCTCCGGTCGCGAGGTCGTGCCGGTACACCCACGTCGCCTCGATCTCCCGATCTGCCGCCACGTCGAAGTTCATGGCGTAGATCAGCCAGCGCCCATTTGGATGCAATTCTCCGCCGCGCAGGTAGTACGGCGGCGCTGGCTCGGTGAGCGCCTCCATCTCTCCCGGACGATCGAGGTAAACCCGGAAGAGCCGGACCCTCTCGTCGCCGCCATGGTCCTGCGCCACCACGAGCGACCGGCTGTCCGGCGACCAGGAGACGAAGCGTGTGTTTTCGTCGGAAGCCGTCAGCCGCGTGGCTGCTTTCGAGCCATTCGTCGGGGCAACGTAGACGTCCGCGCTCGGTCCGGCGCCCGACCAGGTCCAGGCCGCCCATCGACCGTCCGGCGAGACGTCGGCGCTTCCCAGCATTGGAACGCTGAGCAGCGACTCGAGAAGATCGTTGGCAATCGTCATCGACCGGTCACTCGTAGGCGATCGCCTGCAGCACGTCGAGCCGGGCGGCGCGGCGAGCCGGGAAGGCGGCGGCGACGATGCCGAAGACGATCGCGAAGACCACCCACACCAGGAGCTGGCCAATCGGGAGCGTGTGCTCGATCCCCTGGCTCGACAGGCCCGTGGTTATAAGGTAGGCGAGAACGATTCCCAGCACGAGGCCGAGTACCGCGCCGATGACCGAGGTGATCACGCTCTCCCAACGGATCAGCCAGCGGACCTGGCGGCGTGTCGTCCCGATCGCCCGTAGCATCCCGATCTCGCGGGTGCGCTCGTACACGGAGAGTACCAGCGTGTTGATGATGCCGAACAGCGAGACGAGAACGCTCATCGCCAGCAGGATATAGATCAGAGCCAGGAGCTGATTGACGCCCGCGCTCTGCTGGTCCTTGACCTGCTGCTGCGAGTAGGCCTTGGCGACGGGATAGCGCTGCTGGAGGAGCGCGTTGATCCGGTTCTCCAGGGTGGTGAGGTTCTGTCCCGGCGCCGCGCCGATGATGTCGGCATTGTCCCTGAACTGCCCCCAGTCGCGGTGCATCGTGTCGTAGCGGACGGAGAAGCCGCCAAGGAACTGCGCGGCCTTGTAGATCCCGGTTACGGTAAAGGTGCGGTGCACGCCGGTCGGCGTGGTGACGCCCAGGTGGTTGCCGACGAGCACGTGATGGTCGCTGGCAAAGTGGTCAGAGACGATCGCATCGTACGGTCCCATGGTGGCCAGCGTCGAAGCCGATCCCTGTTTCCACTGGATCTGATAGACCGCGCCCAGCGTGGCCGGCTGGATGCCGTCGGTGTCCTGGACGCCGATGCCGGCGATCCGAGCGGCATCTACCTTGTAGGCGCTCACCGTTTGCACGCCCTGCACGGTTCGCAGCGCAGGAGCCACGGCCTCCGGGATGAATTGCTGCTGCGAGTACACGACGAAATTCCCCGCCAGCTCGCGACTGACCGCGTCGTTGACGGTCGTCCGCAGCTCGTCGGCAAAGATCGTGACGAAGCCCACCAGCGCCAGGCCAATCATCAGGGCGGCCGCCGTCACGGCGGTGCGCGTTGGGTTGCGGACCGCGTTCTCGCGAGCAAGGCGGCCGGTGATGTTTGTCAGGCGTTCGATCGGCCAGCCGACGATCGAGGCGAGCGGAGCGACCAGCTTCGGGCTGAGCATTGCCACGCCGATGAAGAGGACGATCGCGCCCAGACCGATGACGAGCAGGCGCTGCCCGCCCGAGGAGATCGAGGCGAAGATGCCGTAGAGCAGGACGAGAAGGCCGAGCAGCGTGACCGCGCCGGCGATGAATGGCGTCCAGCGCGCGAAGCGCCCGCGTGGCAGCGTGGCCCCTTCCCGCAGCGCGGCAACGGGCGGAATGCGGGTGGCACGAACCGCCGGCCAGAGGGAGGCGGTCACCGTCACCAGGATGCCGACCACGAGCGCCACCACGATGGTACGCGTCTGCACCACCAGAGCGGTATTCGGAAGATCGGCACCAAAGCTCTGGAAGAGGGCGTTCAGCCCCCGGGCGATGCCAAGGCCGGCCAGCAGCCCGATGATCGAGGAGAGCAGACCGACCACCAGCGCTTCCAGGATCACGGAACGAAGAATCTGGGACCGCATCGCCCCGAGCGTCCGCAGCAGCGCGAACTCGCGCAGGCGCTGCGCGACAGTGATCGAGAACGTGTTGAAGATGATGAAGGCACCGACGAAGACGGCGATACCGCCGAATGCGAGCAAGGCATAGGTGAGAACGTCGAGAAAGCTGCTGTTGATAGCCGCGACCGCATCGCTCGTCTCCTGGGCGGATGTCTTGACATCTACCCGATCTTTCATGGCGGGTGGAATCCGGGCCTTCAGTCGCTGCACCAGGGTGGTCGAGGTAACGCCGGGCTGTGCCGCCACCGAGATCTGATCGTACTTGCCGACCTTGCCGGTAATGCGCTGGGCGGTCGCCAGATCCATGGAGGCAATGCTGGCGCCGCCAATCGAGCTGACGTTGCCGAAGCGGGTGATGCCGACGATGGTGAAATGCTCGAGCGGACCGGCGCCGACCACGCCGACTACCTGCCCCAGATGCAAGGCATACTTGCTTGCCGAATGCTCGTCGATCAGCAGCTCGTTCCCCTGTGGCTCGTGTCCCTTGACAATGGTGAGGGTTCGGAAGCGCGGGATAGACGGCCGGCTGAAGAGGAGCGTTGGACCGGAGCTACCGCCCAGCTGCTTGTCGTGGGCGTCGAATAGGGTTACTGTGTCGCCGATCTCGCCCTCCGCCGCGGCCACGCCCGGCGTTCCCTGCACGATGGGAAGCAGACTGGCGGGCAGCGGCGGAACCCGGCTGACGTTGCTGTTCCCAATGGGCGACTTGCTGGTGAGGACGGCATCCGTGGTGCGGTATGCGGTGCTGAAAATCTGGTTGAATGCCGCGTTGATCGTGTCGGTGAGGACGTACGTGCCGGCGATCATCGAGACTCCGAGCACGATCGCGATCATGGTCAGGATAGTACGCAGCTTGCGGCTCAGCAGGCTGCGCAGGGCAATCGCCGTCACTCGGCAGCTCCCTGGATGCGCTTGACCTGGTCGAGGATCTGGTCGATCGTCAGATGGCCCTCGTCGCGCACGATCCGGCCGTCGTCGAGAAAGATGACGCGATCGGCGATGGCGGCGGCGCGGGGGTCGTGCGTCACCATGACGATGGTCTGACCGAGCTGGTCGACCGCATCACGCATGATGCGCAGCACCTCATGCCCGGTCGCCGAATCGAGGTTGCCGGTCGGCTCATCAGCAAATACCACTGCCGGCCGGCTGAAGAGCGCGCGGGCAATGGCGACTCGCTGTTGCTGACCGCCGGAGAGCTCGGCGGGGCGGTGCGTGCTCCGGTCAGTCAGGCCCATGGTCTGCAATAGCTGCTGGAGGAAGGCCTGGTCGATCTTCTTCCCACCAATCTTGAGGGGCAGCGTGATGTTCTCCTCCGCCGTCAGCATGGGCAGAAGGTTGAAGAACTGGAAGATGAACCCCACCTTCTCCCGCCGCAACAGGGTGAGCTGCTTGTCTTTGAGTCTCGTGATATCGGTGCCGTCGATGCGCACCGTGCCGGCAGTCGGCGTGTCCAGGCCGGCCAGGATGTGCATGAGCGTCGACTTGCCGGAGCCCGAAGGGCCCATGACCGCGGTGAAGGTGCCGGATCGGAACTCGACCGAGACGTCGCGCAGCGCATCGACTGCGGTGTCCCCTGCGCCGTAGCGGCGCGAGATCCGGTCGGCGGCGACGACAGGTGTTGCGACAGCCGGCTGCGGCCGGGAGGTGTCGATAGGTGCTGTCATGAGACGTTCATGTCCTTGTGGGCGAGGTGCTATTCATGTCCGCAAGAAAGAAACGCGGCCCGGTCGTGGCCGCCCGACTCTACCTTACATGGGCCCGAGAGCCAAACCAAGCAGCAAATGGATCCGGCCGGCGGGCGCGATGAATCGGGATGGTCCGCCAGTGCGCCGACGTGTCCCGGGACGCGACGGACCGGCGACACCGAAGGAATTCTTCCGGAGATGAGGGGTAGTATTGACCGGTATGCGGAATGTGATGGGAGGAGGCTCATGCGCTGGCTGAAGACACCGTGGACGCTGGTCGCGCTGATTGTGATCGGCGGTCTCGCGGCGCTGACGATTCCGCGCGCCTCCTCGGCGCCCGCGCCGGCCCCGAAGCTGGTGGGCACGATTCTGAACGGCGCCCCGGCGCCGGGTTTCCGGTTGCACGACCAGTTCGGTCGGACCGTGTCGCTTGCCCAATTCCGCGGCCGCCCGGTTGTCCTCACATTCATGGAAGCCCACTGCACCGAGCTCTGTCCGCTGGTAGCCCAGTCCATCCACGACGCGCTGTTGCAGCTGGGACCGGCGGCGAAGCGTATCGCGGTGCTGGCGATCAGCGTCGACCCGGAAGGTGACACACCGGCGGCGGTGCGTACCTTCTCGCAGCAGCACGGCCTGTTCCACACCTGGCACTATCTGACGGCCAGCCGGACGGCGCTGGCGCCGATCTGGCGTGCGTACTTCCTCTACGTGGCGCCGGCCAGCGCGCCGGCAGCGGTTCGTGACGCCCACACCAGCGCCACCTACCTCATCGATAGCCGCGGCCGAGAGCGGGTGCTGCGGGCTGGCGCGCTCGATCAGGAAGAGCTGAAGCGCGATCTGCTCATTCTCAGCGGGCTTCCGGTGTCGCTCCGGGGGCCACGGCAGGTTGCCGCCCCCGAGGTTGGGCACCCGGCACCCGATCTCACCCTGGCCGCTCTCAAAGGACCGTCCCTGACGCTCAGCGCCTTCCGTGGCAAAGTGGTTCTCCTGAACTTCTGGGCCACGTGGTGCCCGCCCTGCCGTCGCGAGTCACCGCTGCTGGCCCAGTGGTACCGACAGCTGAAGAAAAGAGGATTCGTGGTGCTGGGGGTGAGCGAGCAGGACGGCGCTGCAGCGGCCGCGGCGTTTGCCCGCTCCTACCATCTCTCCTACCCGATCGCCCTCGACGGAAGCGGCGATCTGCTTGCCACCTACAACGTCTCGGCCATGCCGACCTCGTTCCTCATCGGGCGCGATGGAACGATCAAGGCGATCAAGCTGGGCGCGGTGGACGATGGGTTCTTGAAGACCGAGGTGTCTCCGTTGCTGGGAGGATAGCGGCGTGGCCGCACGCCTTCCCTCAATGGATTCCTGCAGCAGCATCGCGAACGTGACGTAACTCGACGATCAAGCGCTCCGCCGACGGCGGCGTGAAGCGCGCGAGTAGTCGTTGGTGGCTGCGGCGAGCCTTGCTCTGACGCGTGCCGCACGTATCTCCAGCGCCCTGGCGTACGACGAAGAGTGCGCCGCGGGCTTCCAGGAGCTGCGTCCCTACGAGGCCGCTGCCTCGACCGTCCCGTCCTCACACTGCGCTTCGATGCGGCCATCGGCGAACTGCTCGTGGTAGAGGCGAGCGTAGATGCCGTTCTCGCGCAGGAGCGTGGCGTGCGTGCCGCGTTCCACGATCCGGCCGTGGTCCACCACCAGAATCTGGTCGGCGGCCAGGATGGTCGAGAGGCGGTGGGCGATGGCGAGCGTGGTGCGGCCGCGCGTCAGGGGCTGGAGCGCCGCCTGGATCAGGCGCTCGGAGGTGGTATCGAGCGAGCTGGTCGCCTCGTCGAGGATCAGGATGTGCGGGTTCTTGAGCACCACCCGGGCGATGGCGAGACGCTGCTTCTCGCCCCCGGACATGCGGTAGCCGCGCTCGCCGACGACCGTGTCCAGTCCTTCCGGCAGGTCCATGATCCGGTCGTAGATGTTGGCGGCGCGGCAGGCGGCGAGGATCTCCTCATCCGTGGCGTCGGGCCGGGCAAATAACAGGTTCTCGCGGATCGAGGCGTGGAAGAGGTAGGTTTCCTGCGTGACGATACCGATTGACTCAGCCAGCGACTTGAGCGTGATGTCGCGCACGTCGATGCCGTCGATCCGTACCGAGCCGCCGGTCACGTCGTAGAGACGAGCGACGAGATAGGAGATCGTCGTCTTGCCTGCGCCACTGGGACCGACCAGCGCTACGAGCTGCCCCGGCTCCGCTTCGAATGAGACACCGTCCAGCGTGTAGCTCTCGGCGTCCGCATCGTACTTGAAGTAGACGTCGTCGAAGGTGATGCGGCCCCGTACCCTATCCGGATCGAGCATCACCGCGGTCGGCTTGTCGGTGATCTCGATCGGCAGGTCGAGATACTCGAAGATCCGGTCGAACAGCGCCAGTGCGCCCTGGATCTCGATCTGCATGTTGAGCAGCGAGGCGATGGGGAAGAACAGCTGGCGCTGCAGGGTGGTGAATGCGATGATGCCGCCGAGTGAGATCGCCGCCGAGTGGTGCGGCGGTGTGCCGATGATGATGCGGCCGGCGACGTAGTAGATGATGGCCGGCGAGATCGAGAAGAAGGTCTGAATCAGCATCGAGAACCAGCGGCCGACCATCTGCTGCCGCAGTTCGAGGTCGGCCAGGCGCTGGTTCTCGCCACGGAAGCGAGCGCTCGACTCTGCCTGCCGCCCGAACGCCTTGGTCAGAAGGATCCCGGAGACAGATAGCGTCTCCTCGGCCAGAGCGCTCATGTCGGCCATGCTGCGCTGCGTGTTGCGGCTGATCTCGCGCCTGATGTTGCCGACCCGGTACGTGATGTAAAGAAACACCGGATAGAGAGCGAGCGCGATCAGCGTGAGCTGCCAGGAGAGAATCACCATCGCGACGATCGTCGAGAGCACGACCGTGATGTTGGATACCAGGCTGGTCGCGGTGTTGGTGATGACGCTCTGCACGCCGCCGACATCGTTGGAGAGCCGGGACTGGATTTCGCCGGTGCGAGTGCCGCTGAAGAAACGCAGCGACATGGCCTGGAGATGCTCGTAAAGGTGGTTGCGCAGGTCGCGCATCACCCGGAGCCCGACCAGGTTATTAAGGTAGGTCTGGCCCACCCCGATGAACCCGGTGACGAACGGAATCAGAATCATCAGCCCGGCGAACAGGGTGAGTTTCTGCAGGTTGCGTGGCACAATCGCCTGGTCGATGATCAGCTTGAGCAGCAGCGGATTGGCGAGCCCGACCACCGCGGTGACCAGGATCGAAGCCAGGACCAGTCCGACCTGCAGACGGTATGGCTTGAAGTAGCCGGCGATGCGTCGCAGCGTTCCCTTGCGGGCGGGCTGTGCCGGCTTCTCCAGGAGGAAGCCGCGGCCCACGTGGCCACCGCGGCCCATTACCCGACCCTCCGTGTCCGATGCGACGGGGAGGCGCCGGCAAGCGCGGCCACGCCCTCCAACACAATTACTATCATTCGTATAGTATAGCAGTTCGAGCGCCGGGAGGGTCGGCTTCCGGAGCCCGGGCACACCGGACGGCACTCCGCGGCGCTTGACGTCTTTGAGGCATGAGACTAAGCTGAATGCAGATGCGGCCCGTCCCGCACGACTGCTCTGTGCCGCCTGGAGGAGGAGTGGCCATCGGGTGGGAGCGCCGCGGAACGCGGGCCACCGCGAGGAAGATCAATCCCGAAGGAGTGGAAGCATGAGACGCCGACTGATGTGGATTGTGCCGGTGCTGGCGCTTACCCTGGGGGCGCCGGGATCGGCGGCGGCGCAGACCGCCCCGAACGGCTGGAACATGGCGGGAGCGCCCGCTCACAGCAACTTCTCGCAGGCCGAAGCGATGTTCGCCTGGGACCGGACCGCCCAGGCCTATGTCGACGTTACCGAGCAGCGTGGCGATATCGGCAGCGATGCTCCCGACTGCCCCGGCTACTGGGCGTACTTTCCGGCCGTCACCGCGGTCACTCTGCCCGCTCCCAGTCACTCGGGCGACACCCACACCTGCACGCTGAGCGCCGGCTGGAATCTGGTCGGCAACCCGTTCAGCCTGGTTGCCAGGCTGCCGGAGGGGTTGACCGCGTATTACTGGAGCCCGCCCGCTCAGGCGTATGAGGTGATCGACCGCATCCCCGTCGGGGGCGCGGCCTGGGTATACGAGACCGCCCCAACCACCATCACCATCACTGCCCTCTGACGGGCATCGCGCTCAGGCCAGGGCGCGCAACAGCCCATTCGTGCCCAGCACCAGCTCTCGGAACTCGCGAACCGACTCGCGGCTGACGGTGGCGGCGTGGGCCGGCTGGTTGCGGGCGTCGGCAGCCATGGCCAGGCGATCGGCGATGCGCTTCCAATCGGCCAGGGTGCGCTCGTCGTAGGGATCGATACGCAGGTGCCGGCGCAGCAGATTGATCGCCACGCCCTGCCGGCGAATGTCGCTCATCCGGTCGAGCGCGGCCGCCATGCTCCCCAGGGTGAGATGACTTCCTTGCAGTACCCAGCGGACGAAGGGACCGAGCGAGGGATCGTGCCCCTCGTCCTGCAGACGGTCGGCAGCGCCCGGCCGGCGCTGCCAGCTCGCTCGTGCCGGGACGAAGATCGCGTCCTTATAGGCACGCTCCAGCCCGCGGGCAAACTCCAGTAGGGCAGCGCCATAGTCCCGATCCTCGCCTTCCACCGCGGCATACAGCCACTCGCCCTCGCGCAGCGAGGCCCGCACGCTCTCCGAGAAGCCTTCCCACAGCGTCTGACCCAGCATGGTGCGGAGGCGGCGCTCGGCGCCCTGGAGCTCCTGCTCCAGCGCGTGCTTGTGGGCACGCTCTGCCATGCCTTGCATGTGCGCTTCCCAGTTCTTGCCGCTGTCGTCGGCCGTTACCCCGACGCGTTCCAGCACCCGCTCCAGCGTTGACTCAGAGATGGCCAGAGCGTCGGCCAGGGCCGCGTTGTGCTGCTCCAGGTCACGGATCTGGCGGCGCAGCTCGCGGTTCTCGGTGGACCAGCGTTGCTTCTCAGCCTGATCGACCTGCTGCTGGCGCCGTACTTCGGCGGCGCGGCGCGACTGCCGCAGCGGACCGATGAGGGCAGTGAGGGCCCGCACCTCAGGGGATTGCTGATCGTCGATCTTCTCGAGGAGCCGCTCCGCCAGGTCGATCTTTCCAGCGGCCATCGCGAGCAGCGCGGTATCGATGAAGAGACGTTCCGCGGCCTGGCTCACGCCGCGGAGCGCCGGTATCACTTCCTGCCAGCGGCCGAGCTGGGCCAGGCAGTCCAGCCGCAGCTGGTACCAGAGGTTACGGTAGCGCTCGGGCGCCTCGCCCTCGAGCTGCTCCAGCGCCCAGGCATACTCCCGGCCCGTGATCGCCCGCGATGCGGTGACGAGTGGCGTGACGCGCAACGCCGGATCGATGGTTTCGATCTGCAGCGCCACGTCGGCGGCCTCATCGTACTCGTGCAGCGCGAGCAGGGAATGCAGGCGAAGGTCGAGAATCCGGAGCCGCTGCGGCCACTCGAGCTCGGCGTCCGGACAGCCGCCGAGCGCCAGCAGTGCGTGGTGATGGCGCTGCTCGATGTGATCGAGGGAGGCGAGCTGGTACCGCACTTCGACGTCGGTCGGGTGCTCCTCCAGCAGGCTTTCCCAGAGCCGGCGTGCCGCCTCGAAATAGCCAAGAACGAAGTGGGATCGGGCGAGGAGGTCGCGCAGCTCGTAGAGCAGCTCGGGGGTGGTGTCCTCGTACCGGCCCTCGAGCAGCGCTTCAGCCAGGTCCCGCGCCTCGCGCCAGCGGCCGTCGGCAGCCAGAATGCGGAGCCGCTGCACCCTGGGAAGGGCCTGGTCCGGTCGGAGGTCACCGGCGCGGCGCAGGGCGATCAGCGCCCGATCATGCTGGGCAAGACGGAGATGCATGTCGGCAAGCGTGAGCCAGGCGTCCGCGCTCTCCGCGGCGAGCCGCGTATACAGCTCCATTGCCGCGACCGCCGCCTCGGTCTCGCCACGTGCCTCGTGCAGCGTCGCCACCAGGCGCCAGTACTCGGGTGGCGCGCCGGCGCCCTGGCTCTCGAGCAGCACATCCAGCGCCTCATCGGCGCGCTCCTGGTCGATCAGCACCTGGGCGAGGCCGGCTCCGCTGTATCGGTCGCGCTCCGCCTCCCACCAGCGCCGCAAGCCGGCCTCCGCATCCGCCGGGTCGAGCTGAAGATAGCGCTCCACCAGCATGGTGTCGAGTTCGGGGTCGTGCAGTCCGGAGCGCGCATCCTCCAGTACCTGGATGGCGGCGAGGCGGTCACCAAGCGCATCGACGCCGCTGAGCTCGGCCAGAACGTCGCGCAGCTGGCGGACAGCAACCGTTGGGGAGTCGCGCAGCAGGCAGCATCGCTTGTACTTCTTGCCGCTGCCGCAGGGACACGGGTCGTTCCTGCCGGGCGGCCTGCTCCGTTCCACGTGCTGGACCATGGCTCCCTCGGGTGGCCGGCACATGCGCCACCGGCCTGGTACCCGCATTATGCGGTGTCACCCGGCGGCGGTCAATCGCCTGATGACTACGGCGTGCTGGTCGGGCTCGGAGTCGGACTGGGGGAGGGCCCGGGCGCCGGTGGCTGAGGAGCGGAAGGGGTTGGCGTGCCGGTCGGCGGCGGGCCACTTGCGCTGACGGGTGTAGGGGACCCGAGCTGAGCCGCGGTCGGGACGGCGGTGGCGGTTGGCGGACGGGTCGAAGCCGCATGCACCGGCGTGCTGACCGCCGGTGCGGTCGGCGGCGGTTGGCGTCGGCTGGTCGTCACGGGCGAGCGCACGGCGATCACGACCGGCGTGCCGAGCGCCGGAAGGGAGGTCGCAGAGGTGGTGGGCGGCTGGACCGGCCCGCTCTGCGACGCCTGTGTCCCGGCGGGCGACGGCCCCACCGCGACCACCGGCGGTGCTCCCTGCGGTGTGCTGGGTAGTGGTGTGCTGTGGTGGTGGCGCCGGGTTACGGGGGTGCGTCGCGGCTTCGGGACGGCGGTCGGTTTGCCGCGTCTCACCCCGGTGGTTGCCGGCTGCGTGAGCACGGGAGCCGTGATGCGCGTCAGGGCGGTGTGCGACGGCGCGCCCTGTGGACGGTTCTCATAGGCCAGAACGGCGGCCACCAGGACGAACGCGGCAGCGGGCACGGGTATCAGGTAGCGGGGCAGGACCCAGCGTCGTGGCCGCTTCTTGCGCTCGATGGCGGCGAGGACGCCGGCGCGCAGTGCGGGCGGCGCGCTGACCGCCGGGAGCGAGCGCAGAAGCGCGGCCTGCCGGGCATAGACCGTGTGCAGTGACCGGCACTCGTCGCAGCCTGCCAGATGCTCCTGCAGCTGCGTCTCCTCCCCCGGCGTCAGCTCGCTACGGCGCGCCAGCATCTCACGCAGGCGATCGTGCTCGTTCATGCCTCCGCTCCATACAGCACGCGGAAGCGCTCCCGGGCGCGGGAGAGGCGCTGGCGGATGGCGCTGCCCTTTATCCCCAGCATGGCGCCGATCTCATCGGTCTTGAACCCGGCGACATCAAACAGGTAGAGCACCTCGCGGTCGGCGGGTGAGAGCTGTTCAAGCACGGCGCGCACCGCCAGGGCTCGGTCCGGGTGCTCGTGCACGGGCACCTGCTCGAGCGTGTCGATATCGGTCTGGAGCTTGCGGTTTCGTCTGAACTCGTCCATTGCGCGATTGCGTGCCACGGTGTATAGCCACGCGGCATTGACCGGCCGGCCCTTGCGGAGGTTCTCGTAGGCACGCAGAAAGGTGTCCTGCGCGCAGTCCAGCGCCACGTCGCTGTCGTGTAGGAGCGCGAGCAGGAAGTTGTAGATGGGCCGTTCATAGTCGTTCATCAGCTCGACGAGCTGACTCTCGATCCGATCGCGGGCCTCCGGCACGAGCCGGACCTCCAGCAGTGAAGCTATCACCCTGTCACGCGTCTACCCGCTGCCCCCTCGATCGGATGTCGTTCACCCGTACAACGCAAGGGGGCGGGGAAATGTGACAGTATCCTCATACGCTACCGCAGGTGCTCGTCCTGCTTCACGGCTGACGATTGCATTGTGGGTTGCTGAATCCGATGGTAAAATGCGCTGTATTCCACCGATGCCCCCTCCTCGCATGAGGTGGTGTCGGTTTTTGTTATCCGAGGAGTCCTCGCGTGAACGGGCGCGTCCTCGTCCTCAACCAGAACTTCGAGCCGCTGAACGTGTGTCCGCTGCGGCGCGCCTTCGTGCTGGTCGGGAACGGGAAGGCGGAGGTCATCGAGCTGGGGATGGCGGTAGTGCACACCTCATCGCGAGCCTATGACTGCCCGTCGGTCATCCGTCTGCTCTACCTGATCAAGCGAGTACATCCGGTGGCCAAGCTGACGCGGAAGGAGCTGTTCCTCCGCGACAACTACACGTGCCAGTATTGCGGCAAGCAGTCGAAGGAGCTGACGGTCGACCATGTCGTGCCGCGCCACCGCGGTGGGCCCCATCGCTGGGAGAACCTGGTCAGCGCCTGCAAGTCATGCAACCACCGCAAGGGCGGCAAGCTGCTGGAGGAAGCGCGCATGATGCCGCTGCGGGAGCCGTGCCAGCCGCACGTCAGCCGCTACTACTGGGTCCACCAGCACCTGCATGGCAGCTACGATCCCAGCTGGATGAAGTTCATTCCGGACGCGGATCGGCTGAGTGGCTGAGTCTTAGAAGAACACCACCCGGTACTTGAGAGCGCCGCGCAGCCGCCAGTAGATGGTCAGCGGCGGCATGGCGATCGAGGTGACGATCATCTCGGCCAGGTGCGACGGGCTCCGCGAGGTGCCGCGCAATCGGCTGGCGCAGAACTGTCCGGTCAGCGCCGCCCAGAGGAGCAGCGGCGCGACGGCCGCTCTGCCGCCTCGCCGCACCAGGCAGAGGCTCAGAGCGAGTGTGCCCAGGATGGCGTAGTAGCGCAACGGAGGGGCGGCCTGAATCTGGCGCCGATAACGATCGGGAAACTTCTTGTACAGCAGGGCGTTGAACATGCTCTTGCGCTGCTGATGCAGACTGATGCCCCACGTTCCGGGACGGACCGGATGAACAACCACCGCCTGCCCGGCGCGAGCGATGGTCAGGCCACGCTGCTCGATCGCGAACTGCAGGTCGGAATCCTCGCGCCAGGCGACCTCGTAGCGCTCGTCGAATCCTCCGACCTGTTCCAGCGCAGCGCGGCGGCAGAAGCAGTTGGCGGTGACAAACACCGCCCCGGAAAGCCCGGCGGCATTACGCTCGTAATCGGTCGGTCGCTCCCCCAGCGGGACGACGATGTGTCCCGCGGCGGCCGATACTCCGTCCCGGAAGGCTGCCAGTCCTTCCCGCAGCCAGCCCGGCTGGGGGACGCAATCGTCGTCGGTGAAGGCGACGATCGGGGCTCGCGCCGAGCGCCAGCCGACGTTGCGTGACGCCGCCGGTCCGCTCCGTCCAGCGTTCGGGAGATAGCGCAGGCAGCGATTCTGTGGACCGGCGCGGCGTGATAGGTGCGTCACCAGCCGGCGAGTCGCCTCGTCAAGGGCGTCGTCGACGACGAGGATCTCGTAGCCGGCATCGAGATCCTGAGCCAGCAATGCATTCAGGCAGCGCGCCAGCAGATCGGCACGACGGTGAGTCGGGACGACCACCGAGACGGCGGGGTTCATGCCGGCCGGCACCCCTTCTCGAGCAGGAAGGAACCGATGACAAGCGCATCGAGCGGGGAGGTCCAGAACGACTCGACCGCATCGCGCGGCGTGCAGACGATGGGCTCGCCGCGGGTGTTGAACGACGTGTTGACGAGTACCGGCACCCCGGTGCGTCGCTCGAAGGCACGCAGGAGATCGTAGTAGAGCGGATTCTGGTCGCGCCGGACGGTCTGAATGCGGGCTGATCCGTCGACGTGGCGTACGGCGGGAATACAATCCGCTTTCTCAGGACGCACGTCGTGGACGAACAGCATGAATGGTGACTCCCCTGCTCCCGAAAACCAGCTCGCTGCCTCCTCCTCGATCACAACCGGCGCCACGGGGCGGAAGTCTTCCCGGTCCTTGATCTCGTTGAGGCGTGCCTGCATCTCGGCATGGAGCGGAGACGCCAGAATCGAGCGCGCGCCGAGGGCGCGGGGGCCGAACTCGCTGCGGCCCTGATACCAGCCGATCACTCTGTCGCCCGCCAGGATGTCGGCCACCTCCTCCGCCACGTTGTCGAGCCGCCGGCAGGGAAGCTTGCACCAGGCGAGAAACTCTTCAATCTCCTCATCGCCGTACGCCGGTCCGAGAAAGGCGTGCGTCATGCGATACGGGCGCTCGTCGGCTCTGCGCTCGCATGCGTCCACCCAGAGCGCTGCGCCGAGAGCTGTCCCCGCGTCACCGGCAGCCGGCTGCACCCAGATCCGTTTGAACGGACCGTGATCCCGGATGCGGGCGTTCATGACGCAGTTGAGAGCGACACCGCCCGCCAGGCACAGGTTCTCGATGCCCGTCCGTTCGCGGAGCCAGGCAACCAGCTCAAGGACGGTCTCCTCCAGACTGGCCTGCACCGAGCGGGCGAGATCGAAGTGGCGCTGCTCCAGCGGCCCCCCTTTGAGCCGTGCCGGTCCGAAGCGCTCGACCAGGCGGAGCGGCTCGATCGTGTACGAGCCATCCGGCCCCAGCCGGACGATATCACGGAGCTCGTCCAGGTACGCCGGCTTACCAAAGGAGGCGAGCGCCATGACCTTGTACTCGTCTGAGGAACGGAGGAAGCCGAGATAAGCCGTGATCTCCTCGTAGAGGAGGCCGAGGGAATGCGGAAGACGGACCTCACCGATCGGGAGGAGCCTGGTGCCGCACCCCACGTTGTAGCTGGTCGTCGCCACCTCGCCGCGGCCATCCAGCGTGAGCACCGCTGCCTCGTCGAAGGGAGAAGGATGGAACGCACTTGCGGCGTGGGCGATGTGATGGCGGACGAAGTGCCACTGGTAGGGACCGTTGGGCCGCGCGCCGCGGAAGCGAGCCTGGAGGTGCAGCGGTGCGCCGCCGGCCAGGTGCCGAGGGGCGTTGACGATATGCGACAGAAAGAGCGGCTCCCAGGCGAAGCTCCACTCCTCCGGCGTCGGATGAGCGCTCGGCTCGATCGGGATGTGGAGCGTGGCTTCCCGCCCTCGCTCCCCCAGAATGAGAAATGGATCGAAGGAGTAGGCGACATGGTCGACGTCGACCAGGGAGATGCCGGCCTCGCTCAGGCAGTAGTCAATCGCATTGAACGGCAGCTCGTAGGTGGAAAAGGGAATCGGGCGCTTGCCGTGCTTGATGTGGGTGAAGCGCTCTTCCTCGGCCGCGGCAATGACGTGCCCGTCCCGCACGAGACAGGCCGAAGGATCGTGGAACGCTGCGTTGATGCCGAGTGTAAACACGAGACCGCTTTCCCTCCATCTCTTGCCATTCCTCTATTTCCAGCGTATTGCGCGTGGTCCATCGCTACACTAGGCAAATGCCCGAACATTTGGAGCGTGCCGGCGACGGGCATTGTGCAGGCGCACAACAACCGAGCCCATCGCTCAGGGCGGATCAGTGCAGCGCATGGATGGAGGGACGTGATGTGACTGGCGACCTCGAGCCGGCTGCAGGAGCCCCGCTTCATACCAGGATTGGATGGGAGAGAGAGCGCATCTCGGAAAGCTCTGCCCTGGCTACCGCTACTTCTCTCACCACGATCACGAGTCGCTCCCTGGATCCCGATTCTTGACCCACGCAGCGCGGTAAGGAACAATCGAGTGCTGTCGCCATTCCACCCGGCTCGAGAGAGATGAGGCTCGTATGACTCGCATGCTCGCCGCTGTCCTGTTCGCGCTCCTGATCCCGGCCGCGTCGCCGCTGCGGGCGGCGCCCAGCGCCGCCTCGTACGGACCGTTTTCCGGCGCCTGGTACCTGCACGGCTTCACCCTCGAAGTGACGCCCGGTGGCAACGCCTACGCCGTCTACCGTCTTTACGTCTGGTGCTCAGCGCATCGGCGTAACGGCTGCGACCGGATTGCGGGCAATGCGATCTACTCCGGTGGCATCTGGTACGCTCGCCTGCAGAATCCCGGTGCTGCGCAGGTCAGCGGGACGATCTACGCCAGCGCAACCTCCAGCCTCGACGGGACGTCGATTGTCCTGCAGGTACACCCGCACGGCACGCTCCTCATGACGTGGGGAGCGCCCGGCCACCGGCAGCGGCTCCAGCTGTGTGGTCCGCACACGCCGGTGTCTCTCAACCTCTGCGGGGCCTGAGAGGTCGGCGCGGCGAGTATGCGCCTACTACTCGAAGCTCGCGATCCAGCGCTGAAGATGCACGATCGCGTCGCGAAGTGCCTCGGCCGAGAAGCGGTACGGCGTGGCATACGGGATGTCGAGGTGCGCCGGCAGCGGGTCCTGCCCCGCCACCGCGAACAGCAAATCGCTGACGATCAGCTCGTGGGTTACCACCAGCGCCATCGGCTCCGGCCGGTCCAGGATCGTCTCGAATCCGGTGCAGGCTCGATGCGCAACCTGTACCCGGCTCTCCCCGCCGCCGGGTAGAGCTCTGTCCAGTGGATGCTCGGAGAGCCAGGCGTGCGCTTTCTCCTTCTTGCCGCCTTCGAACTTCCCGTAGCGAATATCGTCGAGCTGTGGAAGGACGAGATGCGGAAGAGCGCGCCCCTCGAGCGCGATCGCAGCCGTCTGCCGGGTGCGTGGGAACGCGCTGCTGACCGCCAGCGCGATCGGCGCTCCGATTAGCATGCCACCCAGCAACCGCGCCTGCTGCCGCCCGGTGATGGTGAGCCCCAGGTCCTCAGCGGGGTCACCGTTCGAGCGGCCGGCGGCGGAGGCGACGCTCTCACCGTGCCGGGCCAAAACGAGGGTATCCATTGCGATTCCTCACTATGCTAGGACAGCGCGCGGGGTGCGCCGGCATCGCGGTCCCTCTGGAAGCGTGGATGATGGCGCCGGGGAGGCGGGCACAGCAGCGTCGGTCCCGGCGGCATTTGCCGGCTCGCTGCCCTCGCATTCATCCTGCCGGCCAGGTGAACCACATACAATGCGACCCCGAGGACGTGAGAGCCCCCGGGGTCGATGGGTTCCTGGAGTCGAGCTTACATATGCTGCGCGCAGCCGGAGCTCTTGTTGGTCCACTCCTGCTGCATGTAGTAGTGGGCGCCGTTGATGGTCTGGTTGTACTGGCCGTACTGCGTCGACCCCTGGGACGACCCGAAGTTCCAGGCGCACTTGTCGCCGATCTCGTACCCGGAGCGGTCGAACCAGGCATTTCCGAGCGGGTCGGTTATCGTTTCATTCGCCTCGTGCGATGTCACGTTGATGGTCGAGTCGGCGGCCGGATCGTTGTTTGGATACTGCCCACTGCCGCACGCCGACAGGCTGTAGCCGGTGTAGGGCATGTTGGCATACAGCACGGTCTGACCGGTGTTGCCGTCGGTGAAGTTCGAGTGATAGGCGCAGAACGTCGAGACGAAGCAGCTGCTTCCAGAGCAGGTGCTCACTCCGTTCCCGAGGAACACGAAGTACTCGTAGCCCAGCCCTTCCGGAAGCTTGTTCGCCGTGATGACCTTCTGCAATTCCTGCTGGATCTGCGCATCGCTCACGCAGCCGAGGCGGCCGCCGGACGTCGAGCTGCAACCGCTGGAGCTTGGCGTCGTGCTGTCCTGGACCGATCCGGCGAAGTTCTCACTGTACTGAATGTAGGTCGTGTGACCGATGTTCTGGTAGTACTGGGTGTCGATGGCGTAGACGTTCGAGCTGGCGCCGCTGGCCGCTGCCACGTTGCCGAAATAGCCGTTGATCAGCGTCTGATAGGTTCCGCTGAAGCTCGAGCCCCAGGGATTCCAGTAGACGGCGAAGGTGTGATGCGTTCCTGTCTGCACCGAGCCTCCGCTGTGGTAGAGCAGGTTCGAGCTCCAGCGCGCCGGTTGCACGCCGTGGACGGGAACGATGCCGAGCGGCTTCCCCGGCGGGCTCACGGGAACTGCGGGCGCTGCCTGCGCCGGCAGCGTACTGAAGGCGAGTGCGGTGGCCACCGCGGAGACGCAAAACAACCTGTACACCCGATACTCCTTCCGGCACGTGTTCCTGGTACGACGCGCCAACGTCTCTAGCTATAAACGATGGCACAGTAAACGTCAAGGAAGAGAGAGCCGAATGTGAACGCTCAGGGAAAATGTCCGGGCTAAGCGCTCAGCGATTTTGTCACTGTCGGAAGCATGAAGGAGACAGTGACGTTGGGCATGCGA
>DATGJB010000013.1:0-32976 GCA_035295425.1 Chloroflexota bacterium
CAAGCAACCGGCTCTTCCCGATTCCCGGCTCGCCGACCACCGTGAGCAGCTGTCCCTCGCCGCTCGTCGCCCGGTTCCAGGCCGCGAGCAGCTCTGCCAGCTCATGCTCCCGGCCCACGAGCGGGGTCAGCCGGCGGATGCTGTCTCCGCGCTCCCCTACCGGCTCGACGCTGCCGAGGGCAGAGTAGGCAGGCACCGGCCGGGTCATGCCTTTGAGCGTGAGAAGCCGCTCCTCCCCGTACTCGACACATCGTTCGGTGAGCCGCATCGTCGCCACGCCGACCAGCACCTCACCTGGTGCGGCAGCCGCCTGGATGCGTTGCGCGGCACTCAACGATCCTCCGGTCACGGACACATCCTGACGCCCCGCGACATCCCAGCTCCCGGTCACGACCTCCCCGCTGTCGACTCCCACCGTCAGCGCAAGCGCCACGCCATGGCGGCGCTGAACGTCCTCGGCAACCGGACCAATCGCCTGTTGCATGGCAAGGGCGCAGCGCACCGCCCGCTCCGCGTCATCTTCGTGCACGGCAGGAACGCCAAAGATGGCCACGACGGCATCGCCGATGTACTTCTCGATGGTGCCGCCGTAGCGGGTGATGTGGGCGCCCATGGCCGAGAAGTAGGCTGCCTGGATCTCCCGTACCTCCTCCGGGTCCAGCTGCTCGGTGAGCTGGGTAAAGCCAACCAGATCGCAGAACAGGGACGTGACCAGGCGGCGTTCTTCTGGATCGCGCGAAATAGCAGCGGAGGGGGGAGAGATTTCGGCTTGGGGCACGGGAGCCGGCGAGCTGACAGTGGGCTGCAGCACGGCGGACAGTGCGGGCGGTGGCGCGGACCGCGCCGACGGGGTTACGTCCGGCTCCAACTGCATGCCACACACTCCACAGAACCGCTCGCCGTGCGAGAGCCTGGCGCCGCAGCCCGGGCAGCCCCGAGCCTTCGCCGCTTCCTCTACCGGGTGCGCGGCCGCGATCAAGGCGGCACGCTCTCCCGGTGACAGTTCCAGCGCATCAGCCAGGAGGAGGACGGTGTCCCGCCGGGGGGAGTGCTTGGCGCCTCGCTCCAGGTCGCTGACGGTGCGGTGGCTGAGGTGCGCGCGCTCGGCCAGCTGCTCCTGGGTCAGCAGCGACGCCAGCCGGTAGCGCCGCAGCAGGTAGCCAAAGGAGCGCTCGTCGACATTCACGTGTGCCACGGCTCCCCGCGAGCCACCAACGCCTGGCTGGGTGTGCTCTCACCGAGGGCGTACGCCAGCGCGTCGTCTCTGCTCATGGCTCGCCCCTGCTCCCACGCCGCCTGGAAGACCGAGTCGCCGAGTGCGATGCGAGCAGACTGGGACGCGTGTTCCACCATCTCTCGCTCGTACGGCTCGAGAGCCGCCACCGCACTGTCCCTCCAGATGGTGTCCGCGGCGCCGAGGAGTCGTGCCGCTCGCTCATGCTCGTACTCAAATGCGGCTACAGCGGCCAGGCCGACGAGCTCGGCCGCCGTCGTGCGCCTTTCCCCCAGATCGCGTGTAATTCCTAGCGCTTCGTCGTACAGCACCTTCGCCCGCTGGTGGTCACCCTGCCGCAGTGCCACGAAGCCCAATTTGTCGAGTGCGAATGCCACCCCGTATCGTTGACCCTCCCCCAGTGCCCGCCTGAGGGCCAGAGCCTCGTCGAGAAGCTCCTGAGCCCGATCATACTCACCCCGAAAAGCCACCATGAGGCCCATGTTCGTGAGCACGATCCCCATCCCCCTCGTGTTCCCTTGCTCCCTGCTGTGCGCCAGAATCCCGTTGAACAGCTCTTCTGCCCGTTCATACTCGCCGTGCGAAGCCGCAATGCCCGCCAGGTAGAGTACCGCGAGCCACGTCCACCGGTGGTCCTCGAACTCTCTATGGAGCGGCAACGCCCTCTCGAGCAGCTCCTTCCCGCGCTGGTTGTCGCCTTGCTCCGTCGCCAGGACCCCCGCGGCTGTCAGTGCCTTCGCCCGCAGGATCGCGTTCTCCTGCCTTTCCTCGCCCGCGGTGGCCGCGGCCTCCAGCCAGACTCGCCCCTCGGTGTACTGACCGTGCACAGACCAAAACCACAGGAGCGCGACCGCGAGTCGCAGCTCCATGTCGCTCTCCGACTGCTGCGCCCAGGTGAACGCTGCCCGCAGGTTGTCGTGCTCACGCTCCAGTCGGCGGAGCCAGCCGGCCTGTTGCGGCCCTCTGATCACTTCTGGCTCAGCCGCTTCTGCCAGGGTGGTGAAATACTCTGCATGGGCGATGCGTAGACGTGTATCCTCCCCGCGCTCGGTCAGCCTTGCCGTGGCGAATTCCCTGACCGTCTCCAGCATGAGAAAGCGCGGCTCCGCTGCTCCATCCTGTCGCAGCAGGCTCTTGTCCACCAGACCGGTCACGCCGCCCAGCGTGTCAAGATTTCCGTCCGGATTGCACACCGCCTCGACGGCCTCGAGCGTGCAGCCGCCCACGAAGGTGGAGAGCCGAGCGAAGAGGGTCTGCTCCGCCGCGGGCAACAGGGAGTAGCTCCACTCGATGGCCGCACGCATGGTTTGGTGCCTGGCCGGCTTGTCCCTCGCGCCCCCTGTAAGGAGCGTTAGCCGGCTCCGCAGACGCCGCAGGAGGGCTTCGGGAGGAAAGAGCTTGATGCGCGCAGCGGCGAGCTCGAGGGCCAGGGGCAGTCCATCGAGCTGGGCGCAGATCTCCGCCACGGCGGGAGCGTTCTCACTGGTGACCGCAAAGTCTGGTTTGACTGCCCTCGCTCGTTCGATGAAGAGGGCCACGGCGTCATACTGGCGGAGCTCATTCAGCTCGGGGAGATGCCGCGGGTCGGGAACAGGCAGCGGCGGAACCGGGTACTCATGCTCTCTGGTCAGATGCAAGGGGATCCGGCTGGTGACGAGAATGTGCAGCCGTCGGCAGGCATCGAGCAGTTCTCCGACCAGTGATGCCGCAGCCAGCAGATGCTCGAAGTTATCCAGCACCAGCAGCAGATCCTTGTCCTTCAGGTGCTCTTTCAGGGTGGCCAGGTGCGGCCTGCCTGCTTCTTCCTTGAGCTCCAGTGCGTCCGCGATGGCTGCGGGTACAAGGAGCGGATCGGCGACTGTCGCCAGGGCAACAAAGAAGACGCCATCGCGGAAGCCATGGAGCAGACTGCTTCCCACCTGCAAGGCGAGGCGAGTCTTCCCGCTGCCGCCCGCCCCAACTAGTGTCGCCAGGCGGATGGTCGGCTCCGCACAGAGCGCCCGCACCTCTCGGATCTCGCGGTCTCTGCCAATGAAGGGAGTTGGGTCATCCGGGAGGTTGGTTGGAGGTGTGATCAGCATGGGCTGGAGTGGAGCAAGCTCCTGCGGTAGCTGTCCTTCGCGTCCTATCTGGTTCACCCGTAGGGCTTCCCGCAGTCCCTTGAGCTGGACCGGTCCGCGATCGACAGAGACCAGCCCTGGGACGCGTCGTGCCAGATGGACGACCGTATCAGAGGCGAAGATCTCACCGGGGCCTGCCAGCGAGCACAGCCGGGAAGCCAGGTTGAGCGCGCCGCCGCGGTAGCCAGTCCCAACCGGGACGGCTTCGCCCGCATCGAGACCAATGCCAGCCTGCAGCGGACTGACGGACTCGCTCCCCGTCGATGGAGCGAGCCTATCCTGAAGCTCTGCCGCGGCGCGCATCGCCTGCCCGGCCGAAGGGAACGCCGCAAGCACCTCATCGCCTCGGGTCTCCACGAGATGTCCCTCATACTCGTCGGCACACGCGAGCGCCAGGGCGCCAAACTGTGCAGATAGTCGCGCAGCCGCCTCGTCGCCCTCCGCCTCAGTGAAGCTTGTGTAGCCGCGAAGATCCGCGACGAGGAACGTAAGGAGGCGCGTCTGGAAAGGGAGATGCTGGACAGTCCGCGCTGGCTCCGGACCGGCCTGCGTCTCCGCGCGGTGAAGTCGCGGATCCGTAGGGTGCGCGGCCGCGATCAAGGCGGCACGCTCTCCCGGTGACAGTTCGAGGGCATCGGCCAGGAGGAGGACGGTATCCCACCGTGGGGAGTGCTTGGCTCCTCGCTCCAGGTCGCTGATGGTGCGGTGGCTGAGGTGCGCGCGCTCGGCCAGCTGCTCCTGGGTCAGCAGCGCCGCCAGCCGGTAGCGCCGCAGCAGGTAGCCAAAGGAGCGCTCGTCGGTCGCCATGGCGAAATGTCGCGATTCCTCTGGCGCCATCATACGCCTTCAAGCGAGCGGACGCATTGCGAGAACGTGCCGGAGCGGACGGCAAGGCGTTGGACGGATCCCAGCCCGACGCTCGTCGAGGTTGCCACGTAGCATCGGCCTCGCTTCCGGGGACCTGCATGGCCGGTCGCGTTGGCCGGTGGTCGGCCCGCACGGCAGGGACGGCGCCCACGAGGGGACGCCTACATACTCCTCAGACCTGACTGCTCTCCCGCCAGTCGCGGATGCACGCCTGGGGCTTTTGCAGGCCCTGCCACTGATCAATCTGGAGATGGTAGACGACGTCGAGGGCACTCCAGATCGGCAGCCGGCGGAATTCGTCGGTGGCGTTGAAGTAGATGCCGTCGATCAGGCCGTCGCCCTGCTGCAGGGTGAGCTTGACGTGCGCTGAATCCTGCCGCGCCGACAGACGTTTGAGTCGCGCCCCGCGGGTGAGGAAGAGCGGCTCGGGGAATCCCATACCGAAGGGCGCCAGCGATCGCACCCGTCGAGCGGCATCGAGCGTGAGCCGCCGCAGCCCCACCTCGGCGTCGATGGTCAGCGCGGCGCCGATCTCGTCGATGCGGATGCTGGCGGTGCTCTGTTCGGCGAGGAGCTCGCGGGCCTGGGGCAGCTTCGCCGCCTCGATCCGGAATCCGCCGGCGCTGGCGTGGCCGCCGTAGCCGAGGAAGAGGCCGGCGGGGAGGGCAGCCTCGCAGCGCTCGATCAGCTCGTCGATGTGGACGCCCGGCACGCCTCGTGCCGACACGGAGATGGTACCGGCGCCGGCATCGGTGCCGGCGAAGGCCGGCACGCCGTAGGCGTCGACCAGCTTCGCGGCCAGCAGCCCGGAGATGCCGGCCGGCCAGGTGCCCACCACGATCAGCAGTGGGGGGCGCCGGCCCGCCCGGATCTCGCCTGCAACCGTCTCCGGGTCACCCAGCTGCGCGGTGATGCCCTGCAAGGTCTCAGCCACCAGGAGCTGGCGCTCCTGATTGTGGGCGCTGAGCCGGTGGGCCAGTCGCATCGCCTCAGCCGGGTCGCCGGCGGTGATGAGGTCGTAGGCGAGCTGCGGCGACGCCATGCGGTTCGCGGCGTTGATGCGCGGCGCAAGGTAGAAGCTGACGGAGATGGGATCGATTCTCGCCGGGTCGACGCCGGCGACCTCGAACAGGGCGAGGAGGCCGGGGCGTCTGGTGCTCCGCAACCGATCCAGCCCACGAATCACCAGCGATCGGTTCTCATCCACCAGCGAGGCGACATCCGCCACGGTGCCCAGCGCGACCAGATCGAGCAGCGAGTCCGGATCGACCCGTCCCGGCATTCGCCGCGACAGGGCCTGGACGAGCTTGAATGCGACCCCCACGCCGCAGAGATGGCGGCACGGATACTCGGAGTCGTGGCGTGTGGGGTTGACCACCGGGCAGTCCGGGAGGGAGAGATCGGCGCGGACCTCGTGGTGATCGGTAACCACGACGTCCATGCCCATGCCGCGGGCGACACGCACCTCCTCGATCGCGCTGACTCCGCAGTCGGCGGTGACAACCAGCGTCGCGCCCTGGTCAGACAGAGCGGCCAGCCCTTCGGGATGCAGGCCGTGGCCGTCCTCGCGCGAGGGCAGATAGGGGATGGGCTCGCCACCCAGGGCCCGCAGCGTCTCGACCAGCACCACCGCCGACGTAATGCCGTCGCAGTCGAAGTCACCGTAGACGGCAACCCGCTCGCCGCGCTCGATCGCCGTGGCGATACGCTCGACGGCGGCATCCATGTCCGGCAGTAGAAACGGGTCGTGCGAGATCGTGCCCCCGGCGAGGAAGGCGCGAATCTGCTCTGCAGTGGTGAAGCCCCGGCAGTAGAGCAGGTGGGCGAGCATGACGCTCTCGCCGGCCAGCTCGGCCCGGATCTCGTCCGGGATCTGCGGCTCGATGCGCCAGCGTGCCCGCTGCCCTCGCAGCTCGATGTCCGGTGTGGCTTCCATCAAAGGCTCGCCCTTCCCCTCATGCCCCATTGTGCGGCTTACAGTAGCACGTCGCGCGCAGGGCGAGCCAGGCCCGGAGGGAGCGCATCCGGCCGGCTGCGGCGTGGTCCGCGTTGGTCAAGACGTTGCAATATATTTATGGTGCCTTTACGATAATGCTACATACAGTGAGGAGTTTAGAATGCATGCAGTGATAGGACGGTGCCCGATCTGCGGGGATGAGCTCAGCGTCACGCAACTGCACTGCCGGGGCTGCGACACGACGATCGAGGGCGCGTTCCACCTGGGTCCCCTCCAGCGGCTCAGCGGGGACCAGATCCGCTTTGTCGAGGCCTTCATTCGCGCCCGGGGCAGCCTGAAGGATGTTGGCGCGGAGCTGAATATGAGCTACCCCACCGTCAACAACCGGCTCAACGACATTCTGATCGCGCTCGGCCACGGCGACCGGGTCAAGGTACCGGAATCGCAGGATGTGCCGGTCAATCCCGATCGGCGCCGCGAGATTCTGATGCAGGTTCAGGATGGAACGCTCAGCGCCGCCGAAGCGGCTCGACTTCTCCGGGAGCGGGAGTGACGCCCGACCCCGGTCGTTTTCTGGTAGGTACAAGGAGGTCAATCATGGCAACCGCAACCGATGAGCTGGTCGAACAGGAATTCGAGGTAGGGGCCGGCTCGGAGCTCGCCGTCAGCTGCGTCTCGGGTCGCATCCGGGTGCGCGGCGAGGGGACCGGCCGCATCGCAGTCCGGGCCAGGAAGCACGGCCGCGAGCGAGCGGTCGAGAACACGCGTATCGAGCTCGAACAGGAAGGAAACCGTGTCACTGCCCGGGTCCGGTCCGATGCCGCCGGACTGCTGGGCAGCGTCACCGGCGGGGTTGCCGCGGTGGACTTCGAGATCACGGTTCCCGAGGATTGCGCAGTGCATGCCAAGGCGGTGAGCGCCGACGTGTCGGTTCATGGGGCACGCGGCGCGCTGCAGGTCGAAAGTGTGAGCGGCGACGTCGACGTCGCGGACGCCGGGGGAGCCAGAATCACGACGGTGAGCGGTGATGTCTCCGGACGCGGCATGAGCGGAGCGTTCGCCTTGAATACCACCAGTGGAAGTGTCGAACTTACCGACTCACGGCTGTCCAGCTTCAACTGTCACACCGTGAGCGGCGACCTGACGATCGAGACACCGCTCGCCGCCGGCGAGCACTACCGCGCCCAGACGGTGAGCGGCGACCTCACCCTGCTGGTTCCGGCCGGAACCGGCGCCACCGTCCAGCTGAAGAGCGTGAGCGGCGACGTGCACTCCGAGCTTCCCGCCGAGATCATCAAGGCAGGGCGGCGGCACTGGCAGGGGCGCATCAACGGCGGAGGGGCAAATGTCGAAATGACCACGGTGAGCGGTGACCTGGCACTGCGGTCCAGCTCGACGCTGGAGGCGGAGCTGACGGCAACGCCGCCGGTGCCGCCCGTGCCGGCGGTACCGCCGACACCGCCAACACCACCGGATATGTCTACGCCTGAGGATCGAGCGTCGGACCGGCCGGCAGTTGAGCAGAGCGCCCGCCATGGCGACACCACCGCGGTGCTGAAGGATCTGGAAGAAGGCAAGATCTCGGTCGAAGACGCGCTTGCCCGGCTGCGCGAGCTGGAGTAGGCGGCGCCGGCCGCATCATCTCGTCTGACTGAGCCACGGCGTGGCGGGCTCCAGCCACGCCGCGCTGCGTCGCCCGGCTGGCACACTCCTTGCAGTAAGAACACATGTTCTAACCGAGGGTTCCGAACCGTCCGGAGTCGGGGCGGAGGCGCCGGCCTGCGAGTACGGAAGGGCCCTCTACCAACGAGGAGGATGTGATGGCACAGACGGCTGACAGTATCGACGCGACGGTCACGCAGAGCGACAATCTCGAGGACTCGCCGATGATGGCGCACCTGATCGAGTCGTTGCGCGCCGGGAAGGACATCGGTCACTACGGACGCCTGACGTTCACCATGGTGGCTCGCTACTTCATGGAGGACGAGGAGCTCGTCGAGCTTCTCGCTCGGGAGCCCGACTTCGGTGCGGAGAAGGCGCGAGCGCTCGTCGCCGAGGTCAAAGCGCATGGGTACAACCCGCCGAAGCGAGAGCGTATCCTGGCCTGGCAGGCCGAGCAAGAGTTTCCGATCTGCCCGGACGCCGAGGATCCGAACGGCTGCGACGTCTACCGCGAGCTGCGCTTCCCCGACGAGGTCTACGACGCCATTCGCCAGTTCTGGGAAGAGAGGGCCGAGGCTACGAGCTGAGCTCCGCACCGGTCTGAGGCGCCTGCCCGATCAGCTGTTGGGCGGCGGCGTAGCGATCCACAACGGCGGCAAGGGTCTCGGCCGAGCGCGCGATGGCGGCCAGAGCTTTCAGATCGGTGTTGTCGGCGGCGAGTCTGTCGAGTGCCGCTCGCAGCAGCTCCACATCTCGGTCGGCCGGCCCGGGACGGCTCGTTATTCGCTCCACAACCAGCTCGTCCTGACCGAGCGTGGAGCGAAGAGCGCCGACGCGGGCGGCGAGGCGGCTCCGTTCGGCGTGCCAGGCGTCCACTCGCTCGCTCAGCACGAGCACGTTTCCCTCCATCTCCGCGAGGGTCCGCAGCGCCCGGGTGAGCCGGGGGCCGGCGCCGGGCGGAACAGTGAGGCGTGCCGGCCGCTCCGCCGGGGGCGCAACCGGCGTCAGGACGCCATCCGCCGGCTCCGGCACGATCTGCGGCTCTGCACCCAGCACGTCCCGGTCCGCTTCCGGCTGCACTTCGGCGGCGGCGCCCGACGTCTCGGGCTCCGCAGTGAAGCGCGGCCGGAGGATTCTCGGCTCGCGGGGCAGGGTCTCTGACGAACTTTCCGGCTGCTCGACGAGGATGATGCGAAGCTGGGCAACGCGGGCGATGGTGTTCCGCATGCCTTCGCCTACCGCCATGGAGATGGCGAGATCCTGGAGGAACCAGAGCGGTCGCCGGCGCATGGGGGATCCGGCGCGCGCATAGGCGAAGAGCGTCTGCGCGGGGGCGTTGTGGAGCAGGTAGACAGCACCGAGGATCAGGAGGGGGATGCTCCAGCTCGCGCCGGTAAGCGTTCCTTTATGCCAGATCCAGTAGACGGTGAGCGGCAGCACTTGCAGTGAGAGCCAGACATAGGCGGGACGCCAGACACTCCAGGCGAAGCGGTCGATCGCCGACAGCGGCCGCTCGACGCCGTCCACATCGGTCGCGGGACCGGTAAGGAAGCCGAGCTCGGCTTCCATTCGGCCGGTGAACCGGTCCCGGAGGGGGAGCTGCATGGTGGCCGGCGTCACCACGCCGCGGTCGAAGAAAAAGGGCGCACCGCCGGCCGGCACGGGACGGGAGGAGCGCAGCGACCAGAGTCCCTGGACGACGATCACGAGACAGGTGGCGACGAGCACGGCCATGATCGCCAGGTACGCCGGGCGCGTGGCATCGAGCCCTGCCTTGCCGAGCACCGCGTACAGCTCAAAGGGCAAGTACGCGCCGAGGAGGAGCGAGCGGACGACTTCAAGTCCGTCCCACACCACCTCGCGCGCTCCGCGGGGACGAGGCCTCCTACCGGCACGAGGCTTCCGGAGCGCCGACATCGACATCAGAACCTCAGATCTCGATTCGCGCGGGGCATTGACACACTTGCCAGACAGTGCGGCGATCGATAGAGCCGTGTGTACTTGCATGCTACCGTACGTACCGCCGCCGGTGAGAGCCGGGAAAGGCGCGAATTCGCGTCATCCTGTGGCATTTCAGCAGGAGAGAAGGTACGATAGACCCGGCAGTAAGGCAGGCTGGGGAGCATACCATGAAACCGGGGCTGGCATTCGTCCTGTTCGTGCTGGTTGCGGCATGGAACGCACCGGGCCTGCACGCCGCGCCCCTGGCGTCTCCGACGCCGTCGATCACCATCACCAGCCCTGCGAACGGCGCGGTAGTTCACGGACCGTCGGTTACAGTACGCGTTGCCGTTTCCAACTTCACGCTGGTCGCGCCCGGTGTATCGACCCGGATACGGGGAAACGCCGGACGCGTCGTGTACTCGCTGGACGCTACGACTACCTATAATGCGACCAATGTGGCCTCGATGCTCAGTCACACCTGGAAGGGGCTCAAGCCCGGGACCCATTCGCTGATCGCCTACCTGGTGGGCCGGAATGGGTTGGCGTTTCCGGGAGCGCATCAGGCCGCGGCGCGCATCACCGTCGCCGCGCCCAGCCCGACGCCTCGACCCACGCCCGCGAGCACACCGGCCGGCCGTGGTGGAAGCTCGCCCGGCGTCGGCACGGCGCCGGTTACCGGTGGCGGGGATGGACGGGTCTTTCCCTCGCTCGACATCAACCTGCTGCTGGCCGGCATCCTGGCGATCCTGGTTGGCTCTGTCCTGATCCGCCGCTACGCCTTCGCCACGACCGGGAGAGCCGGTAACGGCGAGCCGGCCGATTCGGCGCCGCAGTCGCCGATTCCCCAGCCGCAGGCCGCGTTTGACGCGTCAGGCTCGTCCGCGGCGCCACCGCCGGGAGACGGGCCGCCCGACGACAAGCCGTCCGGCCCGGCCGAGCCCGAGACCCCAGCGAGTGAGCCGGCGATTGAGTCGTCACCGTGGGACATGCCCGTTCCTGCCCCTCCCGCCCAGGCGTCGGCGGAAAGCGAATCGACGCAGGAGGCCGCGACCTCGACCGCTCCGTCGGCGGCCGCGACCGAGGAAGGATCACTCAGCGCGCGCGCGCTGGAGATGACGCAGCAGTGGTCGGAGCTGGTTCAGGATCTGGTGCGCCAGCTGGAGGGTGCCGAGGCGGAACGCGAGCAAATGCTCGCCCGCATTTCCGCGCTCGAGCAAACCGTCCGGCAGCACGAGGCACTGCAACATGCTCTGGCGGATCTGCCCGCCGACGAGGTCTCGACCGAGGAGATGCAGGCGGTGCAATACGTCACCGACTCGCTGGTGAAGGACCCCGATCATATCGTCGTGCTCGCCTCCGTCGCGCAGAACGCGGACAAGATCGCGCGGATCGTGCGGGGCTACGTGCGCATCCAGCGGGCGTTGGGCGACTTCTGAGACCGGCGCGCCGGTACCGCGCCGACCAGGAGCAGTGACGCCGGGCGTCAGTGGCGGTCGGCGCTCACACCGTGATCGTGGCGAGGCCCTGAGGCGGCGCCAGCTGCCCCCCATCGTTCCAGACGAGCTCGAGTGTGTGCCGGCCGGACGTCACCGTAAACCCGATCCAGCGGGTGGTGCGCGCTCCGCGAGCCAGGTGGCCGGCGCCGAGCGGCGGGAGCGCCGGATCGGTTACCAGCGCGGCCTGACTGTGCCCGGCTGCATCGATCGCATAGAAGTCGCCAAAGCTGTAGGATGCAGTCGCCCGAAGGCTGCGAAGGGTGATCTGCACCATGAGCCAGCGCTCATTCGGCGCCGGCCTGCTCGCCGGATCCGGGGTGACGAGTCGGGCGGTGACCACCTGGGCTTCCATCCCGGTGCGCAGGTCGGTGAACGGTGCCAGCGGCGCGAAGGCCACCGGAACCCATCGCTGCGCTGGGCGAGGAGCAGTCGAGCTGCGGGCCGGCTCTCCGGAGGCGGTGAGGGCGACCAGGACCAGGAGTGCGACCAGGACAAGGGGGCCGCGCAGCGCCATCTTCAGCGCCGCCCACAATCGTGCCTTCACTGTCGCCGGTCCCCAGACATAATCGTAAGGATACATCAGGAATCGGATGGGGTAAAGAGGTGACTGCAGCGCCGTCTGCGTCGTACAACCTGGTGGTTGACCTGGGCGGGACGCGGCTGCGGGCCGCGCTGACCGATGATTCGCCGCGTCTGCTGGCACGCGTCGAGGAAGCCACCGACCATGCGCGCGGCGCGGCCGGCGTGACCGATCAGATCGCGCGCATGGCTCGCTCGCTGGTGGACGGTTCGGGACTCTCGTGGGAAGCGTTGGGGCGGCTGGTGATTGCCTCGCCCGGTCCGCTCGACGGAAAGACCGGTGTGGTGTTCTCGCCGCCCAATATGCCGGGCTGGACCACGGTCCCGCTCCGGGCGTGGCTGGAGGAGCGGCTCGGGCTCCCGGTAAAAGTGGTCAACGACGCCAATGCCGCGGCGGTTGGCGAGCTGCACTTCGGGGCGGGGCGCGGCAAGGCGAACCTCGTGTATCTGACCGTCAGCACGGGGATCGGCGGAGGAGTGGTGGTCGAGGGGAAGCTGCTGGAAGGGACGTCGGGCACCGCAGGGGAGATCGGCCACATGACGATTGACCGGCACGGTCCGATATGCCGTTGCGGAAACGTCGGCTGCCTCGAGATGCTTGCCTCAGGGACGGCGATCGCTCGGCGCTACCGGGAAGCGCTACTTGACAATGGTCAAAGACTGGTGTCACAATTGGGCAGCCAGCCGGAGGTCACGGCTGCTGACGTGGCACGAGGCGCCGCCGCCGGCGATGCGCTCGCCGCCTCCGTCTTCGCCGATGCGGCCGAGGCGCTCGGTACCGGTGTCGTCAATTGCATTCACATCTTCAATCCGGATGTGGTTGCCCTCGGAGGAGGAGTGACGCGGGCCGGCCCGCTGCTCTTCGAGCCGGTTCGGCGGGCGGTTGCCCGGTACGCCTTTCCCATCCCGCGCGACGCGGTTGAGATTGTCCCGGCCGTCCTCGGTGAGGATGCCGGGCTGCTGGGGGCGGCCGCGATTGCCGTCGAGCCGGGGGCGAGCGGGGACGGGACCACAACTGAACGAGATAACGCGAGGAGTAACCTGAAAGATGGATGAGGTGTCCGCGGCGCGCGAGGAAACGCGCGCTTTTCGTGGCGCGCCCGCCGGCGTGCCGGATGATGCGGCGCCGGGACCGGGAGCGACCAGTCCGCGCGAAGCGTTTTACGGGCCAAACGTCGGATACGCGCTCGAGCTGTACGAGCGGTACCTGGCCGATCCGGACTCGGTCGACGCCGCGACCCGGGCGTTTTTCGAGGGACCGGAGTGGCGCCGGAGCGGAGCCGGTTCGGTGGCAACGCTGGCGCGGCCGATGACCAGGACTGCCGCGGCGGGATCGAACGGCAGAACGGCGCCGCCGTTCGAGGCCGGTCGGGGCAGCCGGCCCGGTACGCCCGCCCCTGAAACGCGGGCGCCGGGGCTCGACGCCGGCGATGTCATCAAGGTGGTGCACGCGGCGCGGCTGGCGCGAAGTATCCGCGAGTACGGCCACCTCGATGCCGCGATCGATCCGCTTGGGGCGCGGCGGCCCGGCGACCCGATGCTCGATCCCGCCACTCACAATCTGACCGATGACGATCTACGCGCCCTCCCTCCGTCCATCGTCTGGCCCTCGGCCGGACCGGAGATTGGAACCTGCCTCGACGCCATCCGGATGTTGCGGGAGATCTATTCCGGCCCAATCGGCTACGATTTCGACCACGTCCAGGACTTCACGGAGCGTGCCTGGCTGCACACCGCGGTCGAATCCGGCACCTTCCGCACGCCGCTCTCCGCCGATCAGCAGCGCGCGCTCCTGCGCCGGCTGATCGAGGTTGATTCGTTCGAGCGCTTCCTGAACACGGTGTTCCAGGGACAGAAGCGCTTCTCGCTCGAAGGGAACGACACGCTCATCCCGATGCTGGACGACATCGTCACGCGGTCGCTGGAGGCGAGCATCGGAGAGATTTTGATCGGGATGGCGCACCGTGGCCGGCTAAACGTGCTCGCCCACGTGCTCGGCAAGCCGCTCCCGGCGATCTTCTCCGAGTTTCACAGTCCGGTGCAGCGGGAGCCGGCGCCGCCCGATACAGGCGGGCTCACCTGGTGGACCGGGGATGTGAAGTATCACCTCGGCTGGCATCGAAACGTTCGATCCGGCGATAGCGAGATCCGGGTCACGCTGGCCGACAACCCGAGCCACCTCGAGTTCGTCAATCCGGTGGTGGAGGGCTTCACCCGGGCGGCGCAGGATCAGCGCGGCCGGCCGGGCGCTCCGGGGCAGGACATCGACCGCGCGTTGTGTGTCGCGATTCACGGCGACGCCGCCTTCCCGGGGGAAGGCGTGGTCGCGGAGACGCTCAATCTCTCCCACCTACCTGGGTATCAGACCGGCGGTACGCTTCACATCATCGTCAACAACCAGATCGGGTTCACCACCTCCGCCGCGGCCGGCCGCTCGACGCTCTACGCGAGCGACCTGGCCAAAGGGTTTGAGATTCCGATCGTCCACGTCAACGGGGACGATCCGGAGGCGTGCATTCACGTCATCCGCCTCGCCTTCGCCTATCGACAGCGGTTCCACAAGGATTTTCTGATCGATCTCATCGGCTACCGCCGGTGGGGGCACAACGAGACCGACGAGCCGGCCTTCACCCAGCCGCGCCTCTACAGCCAGATCGCCGCCCACCCACGGGTGAGCGCGCTCTACGCCGAGCGGCTCGAGCAAAGGGGTGTGGTCACGGCGGATGGCGTGCGTGCCACCCAGGAAGAGATCGAGAGTACCCTCCGCCAGGCGCGGGATGAGCCGCAGGCGCCGGCGGCGGCCTTCAGCTCCGAGCCGGGGGGCGGGATCGGATCGATCAGGGGCAACCCGAGCGTGGTACCGCTCACCCCCGAGCTACTTCGCCGCCTCAACGAGGAGCTGCTGGCGCGCCCGGATAGCTATACGCCGAATTCGAAACTGGAGCGCCTGCTGGCACGGCGGCGCGAGGCGCTCGACCGGGAGGGTGCAATCGACTGGGCGCACGCCGAGCTGCTGGCCTTTGCCACCATTCTCATGGCGGGGACGCCGATCCGGCTGACCGGGCAGGACGTCGAGCGCGGCACGTTCAGCCAGCGTCACCTCGTACTGCACGATCCGAAGACCGGGGCGGAGTACATCCCGCTGCAGCACCTGCCCGAGGCGAGCGCGTCGTGCGCGATCTACAACAGTCCGCTGACGGAAGCCGCCTCGATCGGTTATGAGTACGGCTACAGCGTGCACGCCCCCGAGTCGCTGGTCCTCTGGGAGGCGCAGTTCGGCGATTTTGCGAACGCCGGCCAGGTGCTGATCGACCAGTTCATCGCGCCGGCCCGCGCCAAGTGGCGGCGACAGCCGGCCCTCGTTCTCCTGCTGCCCCACGGCTACGAAGGGGCCGGCCCCGAGCACTCCAGCGCCCGCCTCGAGCGTTTCTTGCAGCTGGCGGCCGAGGACAACCTTCGGGTGCTGAACCTCACCACGGCGGCACAGTACTTCCACGCGTTGCGCCTGCAGGCCGAGCTGCTCCTTTCCGATGCCCGCCGGCCGGTCGTGATCATGACGCCGAAGAGCCTGCTGCGCCATCCCCGCGCCGGCGCCGGTCTCGACGATCTGGTCAGCGGACGGTTCCACCCGGTCATCGACGACGATTGCTCGCCGGAGGAGTGCGGGAACATCAGGCGGCTGGTGCTGGTCAGCGGCAAGGTCGCGGTCGATCTCGCCACCACCCGCCTCCCGCAGGCGGACAGCGCCCGGGTGGGCTGGATGGCGATTGCCCGCGTGGAGCAGCTGTACCCGTTTCCCGATGAGCCGTTGCGTCGGGTGATCGAGCGCTACCCCAATCTGGAAGAGGTGGTGTGGCTGCAGGAGGAACCGCGCAACATGGGGGCGTGGACCTACATGTCGCAGCATCTCCCGGCGCTGCTGCCCGACGGTGTGTCGCTGCGCTACATCGGCCGGCCGGAGCGGGCCAGCACGGCGGAGGGGTCGCAGGAAGCCCACGCCTGGGAGCAGGAGAGAATCGTGGAAGCCGCGTTCGAGGGCGAGCGGCCTGCCAACATCGAGACACAGACGCAGGGAGCGGAAAGTGGCGACTGAGGTCAAGGTCCCGCAGCTGGGTGAGTCGATCGTCGAGGCGACGGTCGGACGCTGGCTCAAACAGGTTGGCGAGCGCGTGGCCGCGGGCGAGGCGCTGGTCGAGCTGGAAACCGACAAGGTGAACATGGACGTGGCAGCGCCGGAGACCGGGTCGCTGGCGTCGATCGTCAAGCAAGAGGGTGAGACGGTGGGGATCGGCGACGTCCTGGGCACGATCGGCGCCGCGGTTGACGCCGCGGCGGAGACGCCGGCAGCCCAGCCGGCAGAGCAGCCGGCGGCGGTCGCGCAACCGGCCGCGTCCGCCGCTTCCACGCCGGATGGCGCCGATGAGCCGGCGCGGTCGACGCCGCTGGCGCGGCGCATTGCCGCCGAGCACGGCGTCGACATCGGCCAGATCAAGGGCAGCGGGCCGAGCGGGCGGGTGACGAAAGACGACGTGACCGCCTTCGTTCAGGGGAGTCAGGGCGGCACGGCCACGCCGGAGCGACCGCCGGCGGTGCCGGCGCCAAGCGCGGTGCAGGTCGAGGTGGAAACGCTGCCCGGAGGCCGCCGCGAGGAACGGATCCGCATGTCGCGCCGCCGCCTGACGATCGCACGCCGCCTGGTCGAGGCGCAGCAGACGGCGGCCATGCTGACGACGTTCAACGAGGCCGATATGTCGGCGATCATGGAGCTGCGCGCGCGGCGCCGCGACGCCTTCAAGGAACGGCACGGCGTCGGGCTCGGCTTCATGTCGTTCTTCACGAAGGCAGTTGTTGCCGCTCTGAAGGAGTACCCGCGGCTCAACGCCGAGATCCAGGGCGACGAGATGATCCTGAAGTACTACTACGACATCGGGATCGCGGTCGGAACCGACGAGGGACTGGTCGTGCCGGTGGTGCGCGACGCCGACCGGCTCAGCTTCGCCGAGATCGAGCGAGAGGTCAGCGCGCTGGCGGCAAAGGCGCGCAGCGGCGAGCTCAGCCTTCCTGACCTGCAGGGTGGGACCTTCACGATCACCAATGGCGGTATCTACGGCTCGCTGCTTTCGACGCCGATCCTCAATGCGCCGCAGGTGGGCATCCTTGGGATGCACAAGATTCAGGAACGGCCGGTCGCGGTGGGCAGCGCGATTGAGATTCGGCCTATGATGTACCTAGCATTGTCGTACGATCACCGCATCGTCGACGGTAGTGAGGCCGTGCGCTTCCTGGTTCGCATCAAGGAGTTGCTGGAAGACCCCGGGCTCCTCCTGGTGGAGGGATAAGGGTGGCACGGAACTTGCTAGCATAGCTGCCCGATTGCATACGCGGGTGCCCCGGCACCCGTCCAGAAAGGTACAAGTCATGCCCACCCTTAATGGCGATCCCTACGCGACGGTACGAGAGATGCTGGCGCGCGAGCGCAGCGCGGTCCTTACCCGCATGGAGGTCATCACGCAGGATGCGCTGAGCTTCGAGCCGGAGAGCGACGGTATCTCCGCATCGGGGCATGAGAGCGAAGGCGCGCTGATGCGGATGCTGCAGAACCGCCTGGGCGACATCGACCTGGCGCTGGCGCGGCTCGCTGACGGCAGTTACGGCGTGTGCGCCGACTGCTCCAGCGACATTCCGCCGCGCCGTCTCGAAGCGCTCCCCTTCGCCACGCTGTGCGTCTCCTGCCAGAGCGTCGCCGACAAGCGAGGCGTCGCCCGCCGCGTCTGATCCCGGGCGTTGCGCAGTCGTAGCGGCCGCCTCGCTGTCAGACGGACCCCATCCGCCCCCGGTGAACCCCGCGGCGACGTCCCGCCCTGCATCGACGACGGGTACCCACAGACCGAACGCATTCATCGACGCGCGGAAAGGTAACGATGGCCGAACGTGAGCTGAGCTCCACGGCACGTGCCTTCCTGCGAGAGAAGCGCTTCGCCGTCCTTGCCACCGTCAACCGCAACGGCACGCCGCAGCAATCGGTGGTCTGGTACGATCTCGACGGCGACGAGATCCTCATGAACACGAAGGCGGGCCGGATCAAGGAGCGGAACCTGCGCCGCGATCCCCGCTGCTCGATCTGTATCGACGACGGCTACCGCTATCTCACCATCCGCGGCACCGTCACGCTGATCGACGACCAGGCAGTTGCGCAGGAGGATATCCGGCGTCTCTCAACCCGCTACCACGGCCCGGAGAGGGCTGAGCAACAGATGCGCGATCAGTTCTCGAACGAGCACCGCGTGACGCTGCGCCTGACCGTGGAGCGGGTGAAGGAGTACGGCTTCTAGCCTACGGCCAGGTGGACTGGGACGTCGTTCTGGCGGCCGGTGACGGAGGCGGGGGCTTCCCCGCAGCCCTCGGTCCGAGAAGATCGGGTGCTCGACCGATGGTTCTCTCCCACGCTGGTGCGTATGCTTACGGCGGCGGTCGGCGGGGCCGGCTGACTCCGCGGCTGTGGAGCAGATGAGGACAGAAAGCCATGAACAGCAAGGAACGCAGGCGGCGTATGGCCGAGGCGCTTGCCGAGTACGGCAGCGACCCCACCGGCTTTGTGATCTTCGAGGAACGCGGTCAACCTGACAACTTTGTGCAGTTCGCCTGCAGCGCGACCGCCGGCGAGTTGGTGCTCGAGGTCTCCAGTCGTGATTACGACGGTGGCCCGGACGCGCTGCCAAGACTGACGGAAGACCAGATTGGCGCCCTTGTCTCCCTGGGGTTCCAGCCGGAGGCGAACCCGAACTATCAGGCAAGATTCAAGATGCCAAAGCCGGCTGCCGTGGCCGAGCTGTGCGATGAGGCGTTCGCGGTGCTTGGCGCCCCGACGAATTTTGACGTTGTCGTCACGCCGCGTACCTGGATGACATCCTCCACGGAGTCGTCGGGGCCAATTGATCCCTACGCGAGGGTAGATCGGCGTGTTGATCGATCGGAGAAGGGGGCGGAGACGCTGCGGCTGATGCAGGCTGAGCAGCGGGCGTCGGCGGGGTACGATGCCGCGACCGGCATCATGGGCAGTCCCTATGTCGTGACCTGTGCCCAGGATGAGTCCGGCTCGTATAGCGTGTTTGCCGAACCGGAGCTGCTTATTTACGTCCTGACCGCAGCGGTGGAAGCCGGAGACATGACGAGCGACCAGGCACTCGAGGCGTTTCACCCGTATCGCGACGTTGTTCCGTTCGTTTACGAGCCGCAGTGGGACGAGGAGGAGCTGGTGTGGCCATTTACAGGCGAAGATTACGATGCGTTCGAGTCCACTGAGGTGTACAGCGCCGCCATGGCGCTCGGGATCCCGGACGTTGGCTACAACCTCGGGGGAGCCCAGCTCACGCCGATGTCCGGCCGCCAGTTCGAGATCATCGGCGACGATGCCATGCGGCGGGTGAAGGAGGGATTACGGGGCGAGTACACGTTCGTTCGCCTGGGCAGCTGGTGCGAGACGTGGGCCGCCCTGAGTCCGGAGCGACTACAGTACGAGATTCGCCGCGCCCGGGAAGCGGCGGCGGCTGACCGTGTCTCCGAGCTTAGCAGAGTGAGCGCCGGTCCGCCCGTTTCCGCTTGAGATTTGTGGCATCTGTTCCGCCCGCTGCGCCGGGGCAGGCGCGGCCGGAGCCATTCGCCCGGCGTACCCCCCGTCCCGTGGTCAGGCAGCCACCGAATAGATGCTGCGTTTATCGTCCCAGTAGCTGTCGAAGATGTGGCCGTAGAGGGCATTGGCCTTTTCGTGGAAGAGCGTCGCACTGTAGCTCTGCGGTAGCCCCATATCCAGCTCCTTCTCGATCTCGACGCGCACCGCCGCGCGCGTCTGCTGCCCCTTGCGCCAGTCGAGCACGAGTTTGTCCCGCTTCAGCGTGGCCAACAGTCCGCGCGCAACCTGCTTGATCCGGTGCTTCTCGTCGTCGCTCAGGTCGGGTCCGGGGCGGGTGAGCAGGTCGTAGACGGCGAGCTGCTCCTCGTCGAGATCCTCGGCCAGTCCACGTCGCTCCTCTTCCTGGAGCCCCCGAGTGAACAGAACGAGCTGCTGGAAGAACTCCTCGACATTGAGGCTGCCGGCGTTGTACTCGTCTATCAGTTCCTGGAAGCGCTCCAGCCACTCAGCGCGGGTCGGATTGAGCCGCGCCAGCTCCTCCACCCTGGCACGCACAACGGTCCGGAGACGCTCTACTTCGGTTCGCCTCCTGCCTGCCTGGAACCGCCTGGCGAGGGCCTCCCAGTCGATGCGGCTGAGATCGATGGGGCCGGCGTCGCCGGCATCCGCTCGCTCTCGGATGACGTAGGGGTTGGCGGCGACGGACTGGTCGATGAGGGTGTGCACGTCCTCGATTACCCGCGAGACGTCGACCGGGTCGTTCAGATTGTTGATCAGCTCGGCCAGATGGTTCAGGACGTAACGCAACGGCGCGAAGCGATTGGCCTCCTTGTCGGGCAGGATCGCCTTGAAGAGCTGGTTGACGAGGCGGGCGTGGGCAAGGAAGGCGGACTTCGTCTCCTCGTCGCGCAGGATTCGCTCCACGGCTTCCCCTTCGAGCTTCATGAGCTCGAACCCCTCCGCCGCGAGGAGCGGATCGAGGTCCATCCCGATCTCGCGGCAGAACGCGTCGGCCTGTGCCTCGGCCTCGACAAGCCAGCCGACGAGCTGGGACTTGTCGCGCACCGGCATCGAGCCATCGTCGTCGATTGAGGGGATGGCATAGATGGCGAGGGCTCGCTCCAGGTTGCGGAAGACGCCGACATAGTCGACGATCAGCCCGTTTGTCTTCTCGGGGAACACCCGGTTGGCCCGGGCGATGGTTTGCATCAGCGTGTGGTTCTTCATTGGCTTGTCGAGGTAGATCGTCGAGCAGCTGGGCACGTCGAAGCCGGTGGTCCACATCGCGCAGACGAAGACGAGCCGGAGCGGATCATCCGCGTCCTTGAACTTGCTCTCCAGGTCCTCCGCGAGCATGCGCCGGCGGTGCGGCCGGATGTCGAGGCCCTTCGCGTGCATGTCCGCCACCTCGTTCTGCCCCTGGGAGACGACGACCGCCATGTCGGTCTGCTCCATGTAGGCGATCTCCCGCTGCAGTTCATCGCGCGCCGGCGCGCTGAGTGAGGGGTCGCTGAGCCTGCGCCGATCTTTCAGCAGACGGGCCGCCCAGCGCGCGGTGACCTTGTCGTACATGCGGACGGCAGTCGCCTTGTCGATCGAGATGACCATCGCTTTGCCCTGGAATCCGCGGCCCAGGAAGTGCTCGACGATGTCGGCGGCGACGCGGTCGAGGCGGTGCTCGGCGGTGATCAGGTGATACTGCTGGCCGAACAGCCGCCACAGCTTCTCTTCCTCTGCCTCGTTCAACGCGGCATCCTCGAGGATTTGCTCCAGATCGGCGTCGAAGGCATCGTTGGCGAGCTGCAGCTCGGGGATCCGGTTTTCGTAGAAGAGGGGCACCGTGGCGCCGTCACGGATCGAGTCGCCAAAGTCGTAGCGGCTGACGTACTCGCCGAAGGTCTCGCGGGTTCGCTCCTCGCCGGCGATGAGCGGTGTGCCGGTGAAGCCGATAAACATGGCGTTGGGGAGCGCGTTCCGCATGTTGAGGGCGAACACATCGTACTGTGTGCGGTGCGCCTCGTCGGTCATGACGACGACGTCGGAGCGCTCGGAGAGGACGGGATGGATCTGGCCGCGCTCGCTACGAAACTTCTGGATGAGGGTAAAGACGTACCGATGATCCTCGCGGAGCAGCTGCCTGAGATGCTCGCCGCTCGTCGCCTGCACGTGGCCCTCGGTCAGAATTCCGGCGTCGGTGAACTCCTTGTAGGCCTGACCGTCGAGGTCCTCGCGGTCGGTGACGACGACAAAGGTCCAGTTGCCGGGCCGCTTGCGCAGCACCTTCTGGGAGAAGAAGACCATCGACATCGTCTTGCCACTGCCCTGGGTGTGCCAGAAGACCCCCAGGCGGCGGCGCTCCTCGGGCGGCGCCTGTCGCAGCTCGTCGAGGCGGGCGATCGCGGCGTTGACGCCGAGGTACTGGTGATTCTTCGCCAGGATCTTGATCGGGCCGCCAGGCTGCTCGCTGAATGCCACGAAGCTCTCGACCAGATCGAGCAAGTGGGCCGGCTGGCACGTGCCGCGGATCATGGTCTCCAGCGAGACAACGCCCGGCTCGCTTTCGTCGTCGATCTTCTTCCACTCGGCGAAGTGTTCCCAGGCAGAGGTGACGGTACCGACCTTCGACTCCTTCCCGTTGGAGAGGATGATGAAGGCATTGGGGACGAAGATCGCCGGGATCGTATCGCGGTAGTCGCGGAGGTTGCGGTCGTATGCGTCGCGCAGACGCTTGTGTGAAGCCTTGAGCTCGACGAAGACCAGCGGCAGTCCATTGACGAAGCCGACCAGGTCGGCCCGCCGGCGGAAGAGATCGCTGGTGATCCAGAGCTGTTGCACCAGCAGGAAGTCGTTGCTTGCGGGGCGGTCCCAATCGACCACGCGCGCGATCTCCGGACGCTCGCTGCCATCCTCCTGCCGGACGTTTACCCGCACGCCGTCGCGGATCAGCCGGTAGAGCTCGCGGTTCGCCTGCACCGTGCTCATCGCCGAGCGATCGCGGGTCAGGGTGTCGACTGCTGCCTGCAGAGCCTCCGCCGGCAGATCGGGGTTGAGGCGCGCGAGCGCGGGGTGGAGGCGGCGCGACAGCACCACCTCGCTCTGGCTGGCGCGGCCGAGCGTGCCTTCGGTACCGAGCACTTCATGGTAGGCGTTCACCGTCTCCCAACCCAGAGAGGAGAACAGCTCGACTGCCGGCTGCTCGACCAGCTGGTCTTCGGTGAACTTTCTCGAGACGCTCATGCCGCTGACGCTTCTAGCGGGCGGAACGCCGGTTGCCTCATGCCCGCGCGAACTCAGCCCAGTCTAGGCCAAGCTGATTCTTGGTATCTCATCCCGCCGGGATCTCCCCATTCTGGAGTGCATCGACCGGCGGTTACTTGCCTAGAATCTCACGAAGCGCGAGCGTTGCCGGAACGACGTTTGGCCCCAAGTGCCGCTTCATTCTCGAAGAAGTCACCACGCGCCCCAGCCACCCCGGAATCCTGGTGATAGGTGACCAGAATCTGACCAGTATCGGCGTTCAGGTCGATTCCATTAACTACAGGCAGCACGTAGCCATGCGTCAGAGCTGTCCGCACCCACTCTTCAAGGCTGAAGTACAGATTGCGCGCACACTCGTGGGAATCCGCGCCGAACGCGACGATTCCTGGGAATCCGGGCACGTGGGCGGCCGTCGTCCTCTGGTCGTCGGCGACTTCGGCAGCCGCGTGCGTCACCACAGCGAAAACGTAGCTCTCAACAATTGCAGGTAGGCACTTACCCGGCTCCTGCCACCGGTATACGGGCATCGTGATCCACGTGATTCGCAGCGATAGTACGCATCAATCGGGTCATGCCCGCAAGCGGAACCGCTTCCGAGACAGACCAGCGAGTGACTCTGCGATCGCTACCTGTAGGAACGATTGGCTCCTGTCCTCGTCCGCCCGCGATGCCGAATCTCTAGTGCCGGTACCTTCGAGGCGCAGCGTCTGCGCTGTCCGTACCTTCCCCACTGACAGCGCCGGCGTCTGAGCCGGCTGGTGCGTCAAGCGTTTGATTCAGGCTGCACGGCGATAAGTCGCGTGCCTCGTGCCTGGTGGCTGTCCGATCGCCCCGGACGCCAGCCCGGACTGGGCGTAGCACCTCCAGGGCGTGTGCGCAGGCTAGCCCGCCTCATGGGGCGCCGGCGGCTGGGCTCGACACGCGCGGCTGCCCGGTTTGGTTGAGTCGGGGTGGCGCAGCCTACCGCGGGGTGATGTTTCCGACGGCTGAGCGCCTGTCTAGCTCCACCTGCGCGGGGCTGGCAATCCCACCGGTCCAGGTTGGGGTGTGCGTGGTGACCTGAAGGTGGTACAGGGCCGTCGCCGAGAGGCTTCCGGTGGCCCGCGGTGCGAGGTAGAACCGCAATGCCGCCCGGGTCAGTTCCGACATCGACGTATGCCGGCGGTCGGCCTGCTGCTTGAGCAGGCGGAATTCCTCGCGGGGTAGCCGGAGGGAGAAGACCGTCATCCCGGAGGGAGCGGGCGTGACATCCTGGGGCGAGGCAGCATCCCACTCGGCCTCGTCGTCGAGGTGGGCGTCGTGGTATTCAGCGCTCATAGATGCGTCGTTCGGCATCGGTGCTCCTCCTGCCGGTCACGGGCCGCCACCGGCCGGATACCGCGGTGCGCGCCACCACGATGGTGAGCGGCACACCGGCGCGGCCAAGGCCGATGAACTTGTATTCACCCGAGCCGCTCCTCTTGTTACGCCATACGGTGATTCGAGATTCCAGCATAGCCTCCACGTCATCAGGCGCCAGGCCACGCTCGGCAAGATGCGCCAGATTGGCATCATCCCACTCAAACTCGAAGATCAGCATCGCAGTGTGACGGCGCCCCGATCACTCATGTATTATAGGCGTATGACGTCCGTACTACAACCAGCGGAAACCAGTCATACCACACGGGACACCCGAATCGAGTACGTCATGCTGTGCGATTCGGCACAGACGACGCAGGATGGCAAGATCTACATCCTCGGTGGCGGCTGGTCGCAGATCGCCCAGATAGTGCCGGTGTCCGACGCCGACGAAGCGCCACCCACCGTGTTCGCTATCGCAGCGTCCTTTCTCATCGACTGGAACGACGCGAACCGGCCCTTCGCCATTCGAGTTGCCATAGAGCCTCAGGACGAGCTGCCGCCGATCTACGAGGCACACGCACAGGTGACGGCGGGCCGCTCCCCGCAGGCGATACCCGGCGATCCGCTCCGAGTTCTGATCGCCCTGCCGGTCGTCATCCGGTTCCCATCTGGGGGCGGCTTCTGCGTGCGCGCCCATATGGATGGCGCGCCGCAGGATGTCCTGGTGCGGTTTCAGGTAGTGGAAGTCCCCGCGTTGGCCGCTCCCAACGCCGGCGGGAGGTAGGCGGAAACTCACAAGCGCCTCCTGTGCACGGCTACCCGAACTACCCGTGTATCAGGATGATGGGCCGGGACGATGCCATCCTGGGGGACGGAACGGACGCCAGTCCTGACTGGGCGTGGCACCTCCCGGCCGTGCGCCATCAACATGTCGCCCACGCTGTCCGGAATGCTCTCATCCGTCAGGAAGGGTGGAAGCATGTGCCGGCGCCGGTCGGACGTTTAACCGGTCCGCTCGCTCCGCGACGGCAGATTGCGCTCGTACGCCAGGGCTGCCTCGACGTCGCCGGTGGTCAGTGTTGGGTATTCGTGCATGATCCCCGCGATGTCGTACCCGGCCTCGTGGAAGTCCCAGATCGCCGCCGTCGGAATCCTCGTGCCGGACAGGACGGGGACGTTGTGGACCACGTAGCGGTTCCGGATGATCTTCCCAATCTGCTCATCCCCGCGACGACGCAGCCTTTGCACTGCGGCGTCCACCTGCCGTTCCACCCGGGCCATGTCAATCCGCATGGCCCGCTGTCCGGCCGGACGCCCCGCGGTCAGCTCACCAGTATCGGGGTCGTCAAAGAACACCCGCCTGCCCGCGACGTAGAACGTGAGGCTCGACCACGGCTCGTTGTAGTTGCGCGACAACCACTCACCAACGCGGCGTAGCTCCTGCAGGGAGACGCTCTTGCGCATCTCTGCGATCGCCCGCAGCCCCACGAGGTCGCGGTACGAGTAAATACGGGCGTAGGCGCCCCGCCGGTCTTCCTCGGCGTACCTCGGCGAGAAAAAGCCGGTGTCGTCCCAGTAGCGAAGCTGCTTGTCCGATAGTCCGGTGAGCCGGCGCACCTGGTCACGGGAGAACGCCATGATCTCAGCCACCACTCAGCTCCTTCGCCCTTCCGTCTGCCCCTCAAGGCTCGGTAGCACGCGTGGACCGCGCCGCCCAGGTTGTCTCGACCTCATTGTGGGATGACGACAGGGGAAAGTCAACGCCGGCCGCCGCAGTGTGGACCTCTGGTTCGTGGAGGTGGGTGCCGGATCGTTGATCAGTAACCCGATTCGTGAGAGCCAGCGGTGCCACTCTGTCGACATTCGGGCGGCTTCGTCACGCTGCCGGCTCTGCGCCGCCTATATCGAGCTTCGAAACGTCGATCTCGCCGGAGATGAGGCGAGGGAGGAGCAGGTCGCGGGTCCGTCGCAGGTTTACATTTGCGCGCTGGAGGTTAAGAACGAGATCCCCGATGGGGTCGACTGCATCTCGGAACCTTCTCTCAAGCCCGATCGGCGCAATAGCCACCGGTATGGGACGGAACTTTGAGCGGCTGATCTCCTTAAACGTCGCCCCGGAAGCGATTGAGGAGAATTGTGATCGATTGAGGAAAGGCCGGCCATTCGATCGAGCAAAAGCAGGCCACGGCTGGAACTATGGTACCTGGTCGTTCGCCGGCGTCTCGGAAGGGTCTGCCGGGTGATCGGGACGGTGATCGGCATGACCACCGGTGTGGCGCTGGAGGCTCTGCCGAAAGCGATAACTCTCCCCTTCCAGGAGGAGAATCGTGCTTCGGTGAACCACGCGATCGAGGAGCGCTGCAGTCATCCGCTCATGGCCGAAGACCTCCGTCCAGTGGGCAAAATCGAGATTTGAGGTGATCGCCACGCTGGCCCGTTCGTAGCGATCACTGAAGAACTGGAAGAGCAGCTCCGCGGCGGTCTGCGAGAAGGGTAGATAGCCCAGCTCGTCGACCAGGACCAGATCGAAGCGGCGGAGCTGCGTGAGGAGCTTGGGCAGCCGAAGCTCCTGGTGGGCGAGCTCCAGCTCGCTGGCAAGGGTCGCCGCGGTGCGGAAGAGGACGCGATACCCCTGCAGGCACACGGCCCGGCCGACACCAAGCAGAAGGTGTGTCTTCCCAATCCCGCTCGGTCCGATCAGCAAGAGGTTCTCATGCTGGGCGATGAAGCCGCCGTGTGCGAGCGTCATCACCTGGGCTTTGTGGAGGGATGTGACCATCGAATATTCGAAGTCCTCCAGGCGCTTCTCATAGGGGAACCGGGCGGCGGTGAGCCGGCGCTGGAGCTGGCGCTCTTCCCGCTGCGTCACCTCCACGTGCAGTAACGCCTGAAGGTAGTCGACGAGCCCGAGGTGCTGGCGCACGGCGTCCGCGGCCAATCGACGATACTCCCGCGCCACGGCGGGGAGCTTGAGCTGCTTGAGGTAGGCGGCGATGATGGCGTCCTGCGCCTCGGTCATGACGGTTCCTCCCGGACCGACTGGAGTAAGCGGTTGTAGGTGTCGAGCTGGGGGATGGGCTGCGTCTGGTGGTAGTCGGGGTAGCGCTCCGGATCGAGTGGTGTCGTGGGATGGGCCGCCTCGTCGGCCCAGGTGAGCAGCTGGCGGACGGCATCGGCGGTGAAGGCACCGCTGGCGGCAGCCAGCTCGAGGGCGGCACCCACCTGCTCGACCGAGTAGGTGAGGCACAGATGCAGGATGCGAGCGAACTCCCGGTTCCCGTCGGGACGGCGGGCAACCAGCTCTCGCCGAAACGCCTCCCAGTGGGGCGGGAGATCGCCGCCGCGCAGCGCCGAGGCGAAGGGCACGGCAAACGGCTTCTCCAGGAGCAGGGGGACGTAGTGGCGGAAGTCCTCGATGACCTGGGCGCGCTCGTAGGACCGGGCGTGATCGGCCACAACCTCCTCGCCGGCGAAGAGCCTGACCCGGAAGGGATCGGCACGCAGGGTGAGCCGGTGCCCGACGTAGCGCACCGGCACCGAGTAGGTGTTGGTCTGGAACTGGATATGGCCGGTCTTGCGCACCAGCACCTCGCGCAGCAGCCCGATCTGGGGCGGGAAGGACGGCAGGGGAAGCAGATGGGGCTGCTCACTCGCGAAGAGATCGCCGATTGAGACCGTCTTGCCGGCCATGGTGCGTTCCTGCTCCTTCTGGCAGGCGGTCAGCAGCTGCGCGTTCAACCCCGCGAGACTCGCCACCTCAGGGATCGGCACCAGGAAGGTGCGCCGTCCGTAGCCCACCAGGTTCTCGACGCTGCCCTTCTCCCAGCCCGCCCCTGGATTGGTGAAGATCGCTTCGAACCGGTAGACACTGCGGAAGTGGGCAAAGGCCTCCTGCTCGGCACGGGTGTGACCCTGGAGCATGGCCAGCACAGCCGGCTTGAGATTGTCGTAGACCACGGTCCGGGGGACACCACCCCAGAACTCAAAGGCCAGACGCTGCCCCAAGAGAAAGCACTCCTGCCGCTCGGTGGGGAAACACACCAGGAAGGGCATGCCGGAATAGCGGAGCCGGCCGATGAGGAAGGGACGCTCGATCTGCCGGCCAGCATCTCGGATCACGGCATGGCCGAAGTCGAACTCCCCGCGCTCGCCCGGATCGAACCGGAGCGGCACGTAGGCCTGCTGGCGGCGAGGTCGCAGGTCTCGCACCAGATGCCGCACCGTCGACTCACCGGCGGGGATGCCCATCGAGCGCAGCTCCAGCCACATCCGGTGGGCCGTCCAGCGCTGCTTGGGCGCGATCCGTTGCAGCCGCTGGTTCTCAGCCAGCCACCGTTCCAGATGGGGCAGGATCTGATGACGCACTGGAGCCGGATGCGGTATTCGCCGCCGGTAGCGCCGTTCACGGTCCTCGGGTGCTTCGTGCAGGAGCTTGGCGACGGTGTCGCGGGAGATGCCAAACTGCTTGGCCGCAGAGCGTTGGGAGCGTCCCTGCACCAGCACCCAGTCTCGAATATCATCGCGAAGGGCCACTCTGTACACCTTTCGTCCCTCCATCCGCTTGACGCTTTATCCACATCAAGCGTAGAGAGGGCGGTATGGAGTGGCCGACTTTTACTCGGCCGTTTGGCCGGGTCCTTCCTTAGCGATCACAAGATCTGGCCATCGTGCGAAGCGCCATCGACCTTGCGCATAATCTCGACATGCAGGTGACCGCCGAGGGGGTCGAGGACAGCGACACCTGGGCCGCGCTCGCAGCCCTGGGCTGCGATTACGTTCAGGGGTATTTCGTTAGCCCGCCAATGGGCGCCGATGCGTATACCGTCTGGGCACAGGCGCAGGACTTTACTGGTTTGACTCTCCTCCCGGACGGTGCCACGGCGCAATCGGGCGGTGCGGTGGTCGCATGAAAGGAGCCTCAGTTCGACGGTGGGCGACTGGGTCGCGGTCAGCCCGTGAGGCCGTGGCGCTTCTGCCCGGGGACTGGCTGTTGATCTTCCTGGGCCTATACGTCCTGGCGTTCGCATTGTGGATTGTGGCGCGGCCGGTGGACAACCTCACGTACACCACCATCGATGACCTAGGTCAAGCTGCCGGACCGCTTGCAGTCGCGGCGGTGGTTTGCACGAAGATGTGGACGACCCGTGTTCGCCTCGCACGGTTACCGCATGCTCCGCATCGCTTGCTGGTTGTGCCATCCTGCCTGCTCGTGCTCGGCGTCATCCTCAACGCTGCCGGCCAGCTGGTGTACACATATCAGTCGCTCGTAGACCATAGCAACGCCTTCCCATCGATTGCTCACGTCCTGTTTCTCTCGGCATATCCGTGCTTTGCTGTGGCGCTGGGAATGTTTCTGTTCCGTGAGGTGACGGCGACCAAGACCGTTCGCATCGGCATCGAAGCCCTACTCATTACTCTCGCGGTGTGTACGTTTGCCTGGTACTTCATCCTTGGGCCCTTGTCGGTCACCCCTCACGATCTGACACTGGCCTGGGTAGTCGGCCTCGCGTTCCCCGTCGGCGACCTGCTCGTGCTCGCCACGCTGGTTCTCTATATCGGCTACTCGCAGACTCTCTATCTGCGCCCTGCCGCCGCCATTATGGTCCTGGGATTCGTGGTAATGATTGGTGCCGATGGCGCGTATGACTACGCGGTTACGCATGCGGGTTATACGCCTGGAAGCTTGATAGACGTGTGCTGGCCCCTCGGCTACATGCTTATCGCATTCGGTGTCAGCGTGCTCTGGCAACCGTCCGCGATCCGGGATCTCTGGGAGCGACGGGCCCGCGACACAAGTGCCGAGGAGTTGCATCAAACGACCGCAACCGCTGCATTCGTGTGGTCGCTGATCCCATATGCGCTGCTAGCAGCCCTTGGCATGTTGATAGTGTGGGATGCGCGGTTCGCGGCCACCCGGATTGGCGATCCATTGCTCGACTCGGGTATGCATGCCGGTGTCGGGCTGTTTGTACTCGCCCTGGCGATACACCAGGTGATTGTCCTCTGGGATAGCCGGCAGCTGCACCGACGTGTAAAGGCTTCTCACGAACAGTTGCAGACTATGAACGAGCGGCTGGACGCCCTCGCCTCCTACGATCCGCTAACGGGATTGGCAAACCGACGCTTGATCAGCGATGCGCTCGATCGCCAGGTAAGTCTGGCTTGCCGGCACCAGTATAGTTTCGCCGTGATCTTCGTCGATATCGATCACTTCAAATGGGTCAATGACCGGCAGGGTCATCTGGTGGGCGATACCGTATTGCGTGCAGTCGGACGCCTCATTCAGGAGCAGCTGCGCACGGGCGATCTCGTAGGACGATGGGGAGGAGAAGAATTCGTCGCGATTCTGCCCGAAACCGACGCGCGATCGGCACGAGCAACCGCCGAACGCGTGCGCCGCGCTCTCGCCGGACACGAGCTGGAGATCCACGGAGCGCGGCGCGTCACTTGCTCCGCGGGAGTGGCGGTCTACCCCGATGAGGCTACTGGACGGGAGGAGCTCATAGAGCGGGCGGACCAAGCGATGTACGCGGCGAAGGCGCACGGTCGTAACAGAGTCTGTAGCTGGTCCGAGGTTCTAGCCGGAGCGGCGATGCCCAGCACCCCGCCGGGGGCCCGAAATTAAGAACCCGGCGGACCGAATGACCTGGCCGAGAACGGTCAGCCGGGTCAGCTGCCCGAGGGGGCGGACAGGTCATCTGGCGAGTCACACCAGCCCTGCTCTTCCTCGATCTGTTTGGCAAGAGCTTCATCCAAGCGCAGTGCTTCGAGGTCGAATCGACACAGGGAGAGTGCAGCCTCCGTGGCATAGTCTATGCCGCTCTTCACCGCCGCAGCTGCCTCGCCATCATCTGCGTCCAGCGCCTCGGTCGCGTATGTAGAGGCGCGCTGGCAGGCGGACAGGAATGCTGCGGCATGATGTCCCCAGCGCGCCACATCCCACGGCAGCTTTGGTCCGCGGGCGTGCCAGAGTTCGTCCTCAGCCAGGAACAAACGCTCCACGATGCAGCGCAGATCACGGACGCGGTCGCGGGTGCAACCAGGGACGTCAGGGCGGCTCGTATCAGCCAAGCCCTCGACGTCATGGAGCACTCGAGTCAGGGACGGCCGATGTCGGACGACGTCCCTCTCAAGATCGATACCAGCGACTTCGGCCGTCAGATCAAGTGGCATCGTCTTCGCTCGCGCTCTCTGCGAACTTCCTACCCCGAGCCGTAGGGAGCGGTTCCCGCTCCCTGGAAAATCGATAAGGCCGATACCGTCCTGAGATGTCATTTCTCCCTCCAGCTAGGAGAACATGCCCCTCATAAGAGGAGGTGTCAATGCCATCGTCCGCTCTTGACCACAGTGCCACTCCGCATTCGGTAATGCGTCTCGTGACAACGGTGATGACACGCACTCTACCGGTCAATCGCCCGGTTGCCCATAGGTTGAGGACCCTATATTTGCGAACCTAGCCCGGGAGTTCGGTGGATTCCCCTTCGTGACGTGCCTCGATGGGCTGCGCAGACCGCGAGGGCGCTCAGGAGAAATGGTTGGCAGTCGCCCTGTGAAACTTGTCCATGAAGATGTTCAGATCACGCAGACGCTCGGTCGCCTCACGGTGGCGGACGGGATCATTCACATGTTTGTCCGGGTGTTCGGATATGACCCAACGGCGGAATGCGTGCTCGATTTCGGCGGGCGCCGCATCGGGCGACACGCCTAGGATCCAGTAGTAGCTGACGTTGTCGTACATCCGGATCGTCCGCCGCCTTCCGGCGGCGTTCTCATCTCCATACACCCTAGGCTTCACGCGGTAGACGCCATCCGCTTGGCCGGGCTGCTCTGCGCTCGCTGTGCGCCCTGCCCGCGATCTCATTGCCTCGGGACCTGGCCAGGGGGGCATAGTGCCCAGGCTGGCTACCTCGTCAAGCCTGCTCCGTACGCGCACCGTCGCCTCCAGGTCGTCCAGGCGCCGTCGCAGGGCGCTGTTCTCGACCAACAAGATGATGTGCTGTCCATACACCAGGAGAAGTAGCCCGATCCCAGAGATGTAGACGCCCACCTTGAGTGGCAGGCTGGCCCCACGGAGCGATACGGACACCAGCAGTACAGCAACCGCCGGAACGAGCCCGTTGACCAGAAGCGGGCGCCATGGAGATGGCGGGGAGAAAGCCACATCGGCGGGATTGTCAGGGAAAACCGGCGATTGGGCCAGAGCCGCGAGCGGCGCCCGGAGGGATGCAGCGGCCACCGCGACCAGCGCATATCCGACTGACCAACCGGCATCCACAACGTTGCCACCAGAGTAATCGTACGTACCGTGCAGTGTCTCGAGGCTGAAGGCGGAGTCCACGATGACGAGAAGGCCCATTGCCAGGATCAGGACCACCAGATCTCGCCTCAAACCGATGTGCCGGATGCGGACGGTGAGCAGGATCAAGCACAGGACGAGCAGTAGGTCGCACACAGGATATGCGGCCCCAACCGCTCGCTCGAACGGACTGTCAGAGCCGCTGAGCAGGGTGGGCCCCAGCACGAAGTACCAGCTGAGGGTGATCATCGCCGCCATGCCCAGCACACTGTCGACCGAGAGGCGCAGGCGCGACACGCGGGACAGCCGGCGAACGGGAAGGAATAGGACACCCATAAGAAGGATCGGGTCCGTGGTAAGGTACAACGCATCAGCCCATGACGGGAACGGTGGTTGGTGGAGCACCAGGTCGTAGTAGTCCCACACCAACGATCCCGAGCTGTAACTCACAACGCCGGCGGCAAGCATAAAGGGTGCGTCGAACAAGCGATTCCGCCACGGCCTTTTCGGTCCAGCACTTCCTGAGACTCTTCCAAGCCAGCGGAAACAGAGCAAGACCGCCAGAGCAGGTGCAGCCGTGTCGGCGATGTCC
>DATGJB010000014.1:0-13643 GCA_035295425.1 Chloroflexota bacterium
TGCGCATCGCGGAATTCGAGCTGAGCCAGGCGGTGGTGCGCGGTGAAGCGGTAGGGCTGGCGACCGATCTCCCTTCCATGCGCGTCCGCGTGGAAGAGTTTCAGGAGCGCGTCGAGACCGTGCTTCCGTATCTGCGACGCATCTTCGGTCCAGCGGAAGCATAGGCACGTTCGCGGAGGCGATGCGCCAGGTCGCGGTCTACAGAGTCGCGGCGAGCGCGAGATCGGCGAACACTGGTTCGGCCCACAGTCCGTCCTGGAACGGGCTGCCGAGCCGGACTCGCTTCAGCGTCGCCGAGTCGGCCGGGCCGGGCCCGTAGACCCGCACGTTCGTGTCGGTGAGCCCGCGAGCGATTCCGTCCCGCTCGCTCTCCCACGCGACGCTGACGATCCTTCCGAGATGCCGGTCCAGGAGCCGCGCCACACCGGCCGCGGCTTCCTCGCGCAGGATTCGACTGCGCTCGCTCTTTACCTCTTCCGCCACCTGATCGAGCATCCGGCCGGCGCGCGTTCCCGAGCGGCGCGAGTACTTGAAGACGTGCATACCGTCAAAGCACATGGAGCGGATGAAGTGATAGCTCTCGTCAAACTCGTGGTCGGTCTCACCCGGGAACCCCACCATCACGTCGGTCGTGATCGTCATATCGCCGGCCGCGCGGCATGCCGCCAGCATTGTTGCGTAGTCGGCGGGCTGGTACGACCGCTCCATCCGTTCCAGCACGCCGGCGCTGCCTGACTGGAGAGGCACATGCAGGTGGCGGCACAGTCGCGAGTCGTCCCACAGCGCCAGCCACTCCTCCCTGAAGTCACCCGGTTCCAGGGAGCTGACGCGGATACGGCCAACGCCGGTCTCGTCGAGAATCCGGCGGAGCAGCCCACCCAGATCGGGGTAGCCCGGCACATCGTCGCCGTAGCTTCCCAGATCAACTCCCGTTACGACGACCTCGGCGTGTCCTTCTCGCACCAGCGCATCGACCCGGCGGATCACCTCCGCCGGCGACAGACTGCGCGAGCGGCCGCGCGCCCGCGGGATGATGCAGTACGTGCAGTGCGAGTCACAGCCGTCCTGCACTTTCACCATTGAGCGGCTGCGTTCCTGTCCGCCGGACACTTCGAGATACTTCTCTGCATCGCCGTGAAATGGCAGCTCAGCCGGCTCGTGCCCCAGCCGGCCCTCTACCAGCGTCAGTACACGATCTTTGTCCCGATTGCGGATCACCAGCGTGCGCTCGTCGCCAAGCTGGTCGCCGACAATGCTGGCGTAACAGCCGGTCGCGACTACCAGAGCCTCAGGATTGAAGCGCCGCGCCTGACCGAGGAGCTGACGCGACTTCCGGTCCGCCACATGTGTTACGGTGCAGGTATTGACGACGTAGACGTCGGCCGGCTCGTCGAATCCAACGCAGGCGTAGCCGGCCGCGGCGAACTGCCGCGACAGCAGGTCGGTCTCGCTCTGGTTGACCTTGCAGCCAAGCGTGGTAAAGGCGACGCGACGCACGACTACGGCCCCAGGCGGTTGACGTCGCGAGGGAACAGCGTGGTTTCGCGCAGGTTCTCGGAGCCGACCAGCCGCATCAGGAGGCGCTCCGAGCCGATTGCAAAGCCTCCCTCCGGGGGCATACCGTACTTGAACGCTTGCAGGTAGCCCTCGAACGCCTCGGGGTTCATGCCGCGCGAACGGATTGCGTCCACCAGCTGGTCGTAGCGGTTGATACGCTGGCTGCCGCTTACTAGCTCCTGACCCTTGTAGATCAGGTCAAAGCTCAGCGAATACTTGGGATCTTCCGGATCCGGCAGGGTGTAAAAGGCGCGTTTGGCCGTGGGATAGTGCGTGACGAACACGAAATCGGTGTCGAACTGCTGATCGGCCCACTCGCCAATCCAGCGCTCGTCCTGAGGCGACAGATCCGGCTCGGCGAACCGGTTCTCGCCGTATCGATCGAGGATCATCTGCTGCGCATCCCGGAACTTGATGCGTGGTACCTGGCCGAAGCGGGGCATCTCGATCTTGAGTAGCTCGAAGTCCCTGGGATGACGCTCCCAGGCGGTGAGGACCATGGCCTCGAGCAGCTCGATCAGCAGGTCCATAACCTCGTCCGGACCGCTGATAAAGCCCATCTCCAGGTCAAGACTCGTGTACTCGTTGAGGTGGCGGACGGTGTAGTGCTCTTCGGCGCGATAGGCGGGCCCGATCTCGAAGACGCGCTCGAACACCCCGACCATCACCTGCTTGTAGAGCTGCGGGCTCTGAGCAAGGAAGGCCGGCTTGCCGAAGTAGTCGAAGGAGAACACGTTCGCCCCGCCCTCGGTCGCGGCGCCGACGATCTTCGGGGTATGGATCTCCACGAAGCCGCGGGGAAGGAGATAGTCACGAAAGGCGCCGACGATGTCCGAGAAGAGACGGAAGATCGCCTGCCGTGCGGGGTAACGGAGCCCGACGGGAGCATTGTTGAGAAACACGTCGAGCGACGGCTTCAACACTTTCTTGTTGATCTCGAAAGGCAGCACGTCGGTGACAGGCGCGATCACCTCGATTTCGGCGTCGCGTAGCTCCACCCCGTTGGCGGCCCGCGGCTCCTCCTCGACCAGGCCTTCGACCGCGATCACGGTTTCGACCTGCAGGCCGTCGAGCTTCGCGAGTTGATCGGGCTCGACCACGACCTGGGTCATGCCCGTGCGGTCGCGCACCTGCAGGAAGTTCACCGCACCAAGCTTCCGGATGTTGTGAACCCAGCCCTCGATGCGCGCGCGGTGGCCTACTTGCCCCGGCAGGTCGGCACTCAACGTCCGGTGCAGCGCGGTGCTGACCATCACCATCCCTCCCGGCGGATGCGGCCGGCAGAGCGTTCCATGAGCGGCTGCCGGATTGATTCCCGGCGCCGATGGGGTTTCAATACGATTCCTTCCAGGTCTCGGGCGAGGTGGCCAGCGCCTCCGCCTGGACCGGCGCCATGCCGGCGTCCAGGTCGTCGAGGTACTTATCGGCGGTGAGCGCGGCGATCGATCCATCGGCGCCGGCCGTAACCACCTGTTTCAGCGGACTCTTGCGCACGTCGCCGGCCACGAAGACGCCCGGGCAGTCGGTGGCCATATTCTCGTCGACGATGATGTAGCCGTTTTCGTCACGCGCCACGCACTCGCGGAAAATCTCCGTGCTCGGAATGTTCCCGATGTAGACGAAGACGCCCTGAATGGGGAAATCGTAGGTGTCGTCCGTCTTGAGATTGCGCAGCGTCAGGCTCTGCAGCCCGGTTGCCGGATCGTTGATGCGTTCCACCGTGGTGCTGGTGATGAGCTCGATCTTGGGGTTGTTTCGCGCCCTGTCGACCAACACCTTCTGAGCGCGGAACTCGTCGCGCCGGTGGATGATGGTCACCTTCGAGGCGTACTTCGTGAGGTAGAGCGCTTCGTCGAACGCGGCATCGCCGCCACCGATCACAGCCAGGTGCCGGTCGCGAAAGAACGGCCCGTCGCAGACGGCACAGTACGACACCCCCTGCCCGCCCAGCTCCTTCTCACCAGGCACGCCCAGCTTGCGAGCTGCGGCGCCGGTCGCGATGATTATCGAGCGCGCGCTCACCTGACGGCCGTCGAGGAGCGTGACCGACTTGATGGTGTCCCGAAAGTCGACGTCGACGACCTCTCCCCCAATGTCCATTACCGCGCCGAATTTCTCGGCATGCTGCATCAGCAACATGGAAAGCTCCGGACCGGTGGTCATCTCGATACCGGGATAGTCCTCCACCTCCGAGGTGGTGGCGATCTGCCCTCCAGGCATTTCCTTTTCGAGAACTAGCGTCGAGCGCAGGGCGCGCGCCGCATAGAGCGCCGCGGCAAGACCGGCCGGCCCGCCGCCGATGATCAGCACATCCCAGATCGTATTGCCGTCGTTGGTGTCCATGGCTCCTCTCAAAACCGATACTCTCGCCGGCGCCGCTCCCGCTTTGACGGTCGCTGCGGATTGCCACGCTTGACCGTCGATAGCGTTGGCCGGTCATCGCCCTCCTGGGCGCCGGCGTGGCTCAGGCGAGCCCGCCCGGGAATCTGCGACAGTAAGTTTTCCGAGCCGCTTACCTCGCAGCCGGCCGCCCGGCATCGCTCGCGCACCGCGACATCATTCGACACCACCACGACTGCCGACTCTCGGGAGAGCGCTTCGGCACGCGAGACGATCAGGTCGTCCGCCGACTGGCCGCGCGCGGAGTACACCGTGTCGATGCGTCCCAGACGGTGGCTGTGCACGTGGGTCCGGCTGCCACCGGCGCCGTCAAATACAACCGTCACCTGATCGCCGGCGAGGCGGGGAGAGCTGGCAAGCGTCTGAACCAGCACCTGCCGCGCGTGCTCCAGGCTCACGCGCTCGAGCGACTGCAAGCGTGGATCGGCGCGAATGACGTTGTATCCGTCGAGGATGATGTGGCGCACGACCCCCTGCCTGCAGTGTAGCACCGGCGGCGTACGCCGGTTCATAGCAATCGACAAATGGCGACCGGGCGCACTCTCCCGATCGCCATCTCTGTCCGCTGGTGGGCGATACTGGACTTGAACCAGTGACCTCTGCGATGTCAACGCAGCGCTCTAGCCGCCTGAGCTAATCGCCCGCGACCAGTGATTATACGTACGAAGTCGAGAGAGGGTCAACGACATGAGGGCGCCGTGAGGAGGCTGCGGGGCTGGGCTGCAAGCCGGCTCCCACTCCTGATTGCGGCCGGTTTCCTCTTCGGATCGGTCTTCGTTTTGATTCTGATCAGTGTGCTCCACCCGGCCTGAGAGTCGCGCGGAGCCGGCCCCTATTCCTTGGGAAACCAGCGAGTAGAGAGCACGCGATCATCCTCAAGAATCACCATGGCTTCGTACCCATACAAACGCGTGGTCCAGGCAGGCCCGGCTTCTCCCATGGCGAAGATCGCCGTGGCGTAGGCGTCGGCTGTCGCGAGCTCACTTCCGGTCACGGTAACGGACAGCACGCCACGGGGCGGAAGTCCGGTATGGGGATCGACGATGTGCTCGCCGCGCTCGTAGGCGCCGGAGGTTGCAACCGCCAGATCGCGGGCCGGCACGACCGCCGCCAGCATGTCGTGCTCACGCGGGTGCCGGATACCAACCCGCCACTCTCCCTCAGGCACCGCGCCCCCACGCGTGCGCACGTCGCCGCCGGCGTTGATGAAGTAGTTGCGAGCACCCGCGTCGTCGAGAATGGCGGCCGCGCGATCGATCGCCCAGCCTTTGACGAATCCGGAGGGATCGATACCGCTCGTCACAAGCTCTCCGGCTGCCGTCTCGACCGGAACCGGCAGGTGGGAACCGCGAATGTCAAAGTATCCATCCGTCTCCCAGGTCAGCTCCTCACACCGATCGAGCACGGCGCGAACGTCCGCAGTGGCGCCGTCACGACTCAGCAGCCCGCGATTCAGTCGGCTTATCTCGCTCTCCGCGTGGTAGGTGCTGAACGTGGCGTCTACGTGGCGGAGCCAGTCGAAGACGCGCTCGACCACCATCTCGCCTACTCCGACGTCGCGTACGTCGACCTGGATGGGCATGCCCATGATCAGCTCGAGGCGTTGCAGTCCTGGAGTAGCGGGCGCCGGCTGATTCATGTCCTACTTCAGTGCCTTCGCCCGCTTCGCCTTCTTCACGGCAGACTTCAGCGAGTCCAGGAAGGCGGCGCTGGTGGTGGTAGCGCCCGAAATGACGTCCACTTTGGTGGACTGCGCCTGCATCGTCTCCTGCACCAGCAATGGAATGGCCTGGCCCTGAATGAAAAAGCTGCGCGCCGTGTCGGGCGAGTTGCCCACCTTCACTTTGACGATCTTTTTGCCCTTCACCAGAATGCTGACCTGGATCGGGCCGTAAAACGAATCGACGGTCGATCCCTTGTACGTCACCACCTTGCTCGCTCTGGCCGCAGCGGCGAACGCCTTGCCCCCGGTCCACATTGTCTCTATTGGCAACGCCGCGAGACCGGTCAGAACGAGCGGCGCAAGGCTGCGCCGGGAGAGTATGCGAGTCATGAGGCTTCCTTTCTGTTGGCTACACGCGGCAGTGCGCCGGCAAGGCGCTCTCTTTCAGCGTACGGATCGAGGATGAGAAGGAGCTTCACGGAAGATGACAAATTGATGACGGCACCTCTCAGATCCCCGCTTGCTGCAACGCGCTCTGCAGCGACTGCGCGTAGGCATTGCTCGTCTCGGTCGCGCCCGAGATGGTGTTGACGTTCGCGCTCTGTGCCTGCAATGTCTCGCTCACCAGCATCGGCACAGCCTGCGAGTTGATGCTCGCCGAGCGTGGGTCGTTCTGGGGCGCCGTGATCGACACGGTGGTGATCTTCTTGCCGGCCACCGTGATCGTGGCCTGAACCGCTCCGTACTGGTCTGACACCGCCTGGCCCACGTAGACGCGTGCCGCTGCCCTCACGGCGGTAGCGGTGGGAGCCGCCCGGGCGGCCGCCGGTGCCGGCCGCGTCGCGACGGAAGTGGACGTCGGGGTTGATGCTGAAACCGCGACCTGGCCGGCGCTGGCGGTGGGTCCTCCGTGAGAGACCCCCGAGAGGATCTCGAACATCGTCAGTACGGGGACCGCGACGCCGGCCGCGGCGGCCAGCGGCGGAATGACTCGGTGTGCTCTGAAGCGTTTCATGATGTATCTCGTCTCTTGCGATGTTTCGGCCGCCTAGAAGGCGAACCGGTCGGTATGGATGTGGCGCGCCGGGACACCAGCGTGGCGAACATTGGTCTCGAGCTGGCGCATCATGGCCGGCGGTCCGCACAGGTAGATCTCGCGGCTCCCGATGTCCGGCAGCAGCTGTCGAAGATGAGCGGCGGACAGGAGGTGCCGGTTCTCCGGCGCCCGATGGTCGCCCACCACGTACCGGACATTGACTCCACGTTCCCGCCCCAGCCTCTCCAGCTCATCGCGGAAGATCAGCTCGTCTTCGTGCACCGCGCGGTAGATCAGTACGACGTCTCCGCACAGCTCCTCGATCAGCGCCCGGACAGGAGTGATGCCGATTCCACCGGCGATCAGCACGACTCGATCGCGCGAGCGCTCTTCGGCTGTGAAGTGCCCGAACGGCCCTTCGGCGATGACCCTCGTTCCCGGCTTGAGCTCCGCCAGACGGCCGCTGAAGTCGCCGAGGTTCTTGACGGTGATGCGAAGGGTCTTGCCATCCGGCGCGGCCGAGAGCGAGAAGGGGTGCGACCCCCACCACCGCTCCCTCGAGAGGAAGCGCCAGAGGAAGAACTGGCCGGCCCGCGCGTTCAACCACTCGAGATGGCGCCCGGTGATGTGGATCGACGTCACGTCCGGTCCCTCCGTCACGACCCGTTCGACGCGCATGCCGTGCCACCAGTTCCGGAGGGCCGGTTGGACGAGTCGGAAGAGGATCAGCAGCTGCAGTGAGCCCACATAGAGTCCGGTCCAGTACGCCGCTGCCATGGGATTCAGAACCAGATTGTTGCCCGTGGGGATCTGATGGAACCAGGACAGCGCGATGCCGGCGTAGGCCAGGAGGTGAACGAGGTACCAGGCCTCGTATCGCAAGCGTCGCTTGACGATGACGATCGACGTGACGACGACCAGAATCAACAAGACTGTGCCCACCAGGGCGGCCATCATGCCGGGATAGCTGCCCAGCAACATGGACGCTTCGGTCGGGATCGAGATACGGTCCAGCAGGGCGTAGCCTGCTGTAATGAAGCCGACGTGAGCCAGAACCAGGTACAGGCAGAGCTTCCCGTTCACGCGATGCCAGACGGTCAGGCGGTCGAACCCGACCACCCACTCAAGGATGGGCAAGCGGGCGAGCAGCAGCACCTGGACCAGGAGCAGGTACGCGCCAAGCAGACCGGTGATTCGTCCGATGCTTGTCAGCGCGGCGCCGACGGAGTTGATGCCGGTCACGCCGCCGTCGTGCAGCCACAATCCCGTGATGATCGCGACATTGGCCGCGAAGACCAGTGCCAGAAGCCAGCCGGACAGCGTTCGCATCGCCTGCCGTGAAATGCTTCGTTCGTCGGAAACGGCCGCGGCCGGCTGCCCGCGAAGCCGTTCTCTCCGGTGCAGCGCGCGCTCGTGGCGCTCCGCATGGAGCCCCTCGAGCTCCAGAGCCTGTGTGTATTCCCTACTCATGCTGCTCTCTCACCCGGCAGCGCGCCGGCCATTGATGCCCGGCGCGCTGCCCTACTGTTGTTCTTCGGCTCCCCGCGCCTGCCGTATCAGCCGGCGCCGGATCACACTTTCAGCCTAGAGACGCAACATGAGGGCTCCATGCGACGAATGTGACCGTTCGATGACGAGCCGCACCGCCTACCCTCCCTTTCGCACGATACGCGGTCGTCGGACGTGGATCTGGTGATGGGGGCGTGCCGGCAGGCGTTGTCCGCCCTAAAGGGCTCGGCTACGACGATGGCGTGGCCAGTTACGCCCTAATGGCGCCGTTGTGGTGCGCGGTGCCCGCCCTGAAGACGGTCGCCAGAGTGTGTGCGTCGGTGACGCCGTGTCGGCGGGCGGGTATGTACATCGAGTACCCCAGCCGGCGCCGTAGCGGAGCCCTTTAGGGCGGGAACCGCATGCGACATCGGTGACATCGCCGAAGACAGATTCCGTCGACCGCGCCGTTCGTCAAAGGGAGCGGTCGTGGGTGCGGACGCGCCCTGGTGGAGCCGTTGCGGCATGTGGTGCCCGCCCTGAAGGGCTCCGCTACGACGACGGCGCGAGTGCTTGGTGTGTGGTATGCGGTGCCCGCCCTAAAGGGCTCTGCTACGACGGGTTACGACGTGTTACGACGTGTTACGACGATTGGCGAGGGAAAGCGGCGCTCAATGCCCGTTCGCCTGGATGCGCCAGATGATGCCGGTTCCCCAGTCGGCCACGAGCAGGGAGCTGTCGGGGGCGACGGCGACCGCCACCGGGTGAACGAAACCGGTGGCGAAGGTCGTGACCCGCACCCCCGAGCCCGAGAAGTGCACATCTTTGACGATGTGGCCGGTCCCCAGGCTCGTGACATCGTCACCCCACTCGGCAACAAACGCATCTCCCCGGTAGCGCCGCGGGTAGGTGGCGCCCGCGTAGAAGACGATGCCGTCGGCCGATGCGTGCGGTTCGAAGAGTGCTACCGGCGCGATCGTTCCCTGGCAGCGCGTACCACCTCCCCGGCCCCAGCAGTCCGGCCATCCGTAGTTTCCACCCTGACGCATCAGATTCAGCTCGTCGGGCACGGAGTTGCCGTGGTCGTCCCTCCCATTGTCGGTCGCGTAGAGCAGTCCGGTTGCCGGCCGGAAGGCCAGTCCATATGGGTTGCGCAGGCCCCGGGCGAAAATCTGGGCGCGCGAGCCATCCGGGCGAAAGCGCATGATGGTGGCGCTCCGCGGATCGGATTCCCGACACGCGTTGCAGGTCGAGCCAACGCCGACGTACATCCACCCACCTTCGAAGGCGACCCCGTCGTTCTGGTGTTTGCCCGTTGGTAGTCCGCTGACGATGACCCGCGCCGCGAACGTTCGGTAACCCGACGAAGGCACCAGCACGGCGACCTGCCCGGTCGACGACACGTAAAGCTCATGACGGTACCAGGCGAGCCCCAGGATGGTGGCGAAACCGGAAGCAATCACGGTCGAACCGCCTGCGCCAATCGCCACGATGGTCCCCGCCTGCTCGGCAACGTACACCCGGCGATCCGGCCCAACTGCCAGCGCCGTGGGATTGGTCAGGCCCTGCGCGTAGATTCCTTCATGGAACCCGGACGGCACCCCGAGCGCGGTCCGCGCAATCGCATCCCGCCCCGGCAGGTACGACAAAGCCACCGAGACCCAGAGCGCGGTAAGGACGAAAACTATCTGTCGGCGCATCAGCGACTGCCCCAATGGACCCACTGTACGGCTCACACATGACGAATTGATGAGCAATCCGCAACGCATGAAGGGACTCACGACCGCAAGGGACCGTCACCTCTCCGTCATGATTCGGTCATGTGGCGGGTCTACGATGGCAGTGAGGATAGCAACAACCATGCGCTTGCTCGTAGTAGAAGACGACCGGTCTCTGGCCGAGGCACTCCGGCGAGGCCTCACTCAGGAAGGCCACGTCGTGGATATCGTCCACGACGGCCGTGAGGGACTCGACCTGGCTGAAAGCGGCGTACATGACGCCGTCATCCTCGATGTCATGCTGCCCGGCCTGGACGGTATGAGCGTGGTGCGCCAGCTCCGCGAGGAACGCATCCAGACTCCCGTGCTGATGCTGACTGCACGGGACGCGCTGCCCGATCGGATCAAGGGATTCGACGCCGGAGCTGACGACTACCTTATCAAGCCGTTCGCGTTCCAGGAGCTTCTCGCCCGACTGCGGGCAATCGCCCGCCGCGGCGCCGCGCCCATCGCCGAGGAAGTGCTGGAAGTGGGCGACCTAGTGATGGATACGCGCGCCCACGAAGTGCGGCGCAGCGGCCAGATCATCGACCTGGCGCCACGAGAGTATGCGCTTCTGGAGTATCTGATGCGCCATGCGGGCCAGGCACTCAGCCGGACGATGATCCTTGATCGCGTGTGGGAGTACGGCTTCGACTCGTTTGCCAACGTCGTGGATGCCACGATTCTGCGCTTGCGCAAAGCCGTCGACGAGGGCTACGATCAGCAGCTCATCCAGACCGTTCGGGGTGTGGGCTACCGGATCAAAGCGTGATGGCCACGCTAGCCTGGCGGCGCGTTCGCACCGGGTTCGATCGGATTTCGGCGGCCCGGGACGAGGGTCTGCACCGCGTGGCACTGCGTCTGGCGGCGCAAACCGTGATTCTTCTGCTAGTCATGCTGCTGGCCCTGGAGGTGATCGTGTACACCATCACCCAGCACGCGCTCCTGAGCTCACTGGAAAGCACCCTGCAGGCGCGTGCCCACCAGCCCGATCCGTCGCTGTGCCGCAGCTTCAATCTGCCGTGTGGCTCGCCCAACGGAGGGTCCGGCTTCCCGGACTTTGGCCCGGGCGGCGCGCGCGGACCGGCGCCGGGACAGGGGCGCGGAACGGCCCCGATTCCAAGAGCCGGCGCCTCGCTCGCCACGGGCGCCAACGCCACGATTGGGCCGAGCGACGCGTCCGCCGTGTACGTGGACACGGCCAACCACGTACGACATGGTGACGGGGTGCTGGGCTCTGTTTTGCTCGATCCTCTGGCGTCGCAGACGGCAATGCGGAGCGGCCGGCCGCAGTGCTGCACGACCGTCACTTATCGCGGCGAGAGCTTTCGCGTGTACAGTGACGCACTGGTGTACCGCGGGAAAATAGTCGGCGCCGTCCAGACCAGCATCTCGGAGCACCAGTATCTCGGGACGATGAACACGTTGTTGCAGGGGCTCGTCCTGGTAACGCTCCTCGGCCTCGCCGGGTCGGCGGGCATCAGCGTGCTCCTGACGCGGCGAGCTCTCCAGCCGATTCACGTCGCGATTCAGCGACAGCGCGACTTTGTCGCCGATGCAGCCCACGAATTGCGTACGCCGCTCGCCATCCAGCGGACGGTCGGTGAGGTCGGGCTTGGCGGCTCCGCCCTGGAGGATCAACAGACAACAATTGAACAGATGCTTGCCGAGAATCGCCATCTTACCCGCCTGGTGGACGACCTCTCCCTGCTGGCGCGGGCCGACAGCTACGCCGTCGCGCTCGAACGTGCTCCTCTTGCGCTCTCTCAGCTGGTCGGCGACACCGCGGCTGAGCTGGCGCCACTTGCCGAAGCGGAGGGCATCAGCCTGACAAGCGAGGTGCAGGCCGGCATCAGCATGAGCGCCGACACGACTCGACTGCGCCAGCTGCTGCTCATTCTCCTCGACAACGCCCTCAAACAAACACCCGAGGGCGGCACCGTCGGGGTGTCGCTCAGCGCGCACGGAAATCAGGCCCGCCTCGTGGTCTCGGACACCGGCCCCGGCATTCCCCAATCCGACCTTTCACGGATCTTCGATCGCTTCTACCAGGCGGACCAGGCGAGGACCGGAAAGGGAAGTGGACTGGGGCTCGCCATCGGACGCTGGATCGTCGAGGCGCACGGCGGGCACATCGTCGCCGCCAATGGGCCGGGCGGCGGCGCCGTGTTTACCGTGACGCTGCCGTTGGGGCGCTCGGGGATCCAGCGCCACGAAACATCGCGTCCTCGGCCGTCGGACTCACCGCGCACTCGCGAATAAGGCGCCAGGCTTCATCCGCGGCTTCCCACCCGTCGATCTGGACCTCCTCCTGGCTATCGGGCAGCCGGTAGAGCCGGAAGAAGAGCTCGACCGCGTGCAGTCGATTGGGTGGTATATCGCGGCACTCGCGGACACTGTCGAAGTGCGGGTCGTCCCCCGGCACCGCCAGAATCTTCTCATCCTGGCCCTTTTGATCACTCATGCACAGGACGGCTACCGGCCGCACTGCCAGAACCGTTCCGCGCAGGATGGGCTCGTCGGAGAGCACCATGATATCCAGCCGGTCGCCGTCGCCGGCCCTGGTACCCGGCACGAAGCCGTAGTTGACGGGATACCGCACGCTCGGGAACATGACGCGCGACAGCCGGAAGGCGCCCAGCTCGTCATCGTACTCGTACTTGTTGCTCGAATTCGCCGGGATCTCGATAAACGCGTCAATCGTGTCCGGCTTGGACACATGTCACCTCCAGCCAGTCGCATTCCCCCTTGCCAGTGCACGTGCTGTGCCGCGGTCGCTGCTCCGCTGAGCGGCACACGTGAACGCTGATTCCAGGGCTCCAGCAAGGACGCGATGAGCGTGGAAGTGGACCACTACTTGCACGGTTCGACGGTCGCGGGTGACCACTCCGTGAGAGGCAGTCTCCCCAGACTCGCCCCTCCCCCTGTACGATGGGGCGAGGCACGTGCGCTCTGAGGACCAGTCGAAGGAGAACGGGACAGGCGACTGGACCGAATCGACCAGCGACTGGTCTGGAACCGGAGCGGGCCCGCCGGGCCACACCAGTCTCGTGGTCTCGACCACGATGGGAGGCGATGTCATCGAAACTGACCGGATAGCGCGTGCCGTCGAGGACATCATCGGCGCCGTGGGCGAGGACGTGCAGCGCGAAGGCCTGCAGGACACTCCGCAGCGCGTCGCACGGATGTACGAGGAGGTGTTTGCCGGCCTGGGTGTCGACCCCCTTCCCCTGCTCGAGATTGGGTTCGAGGAAGGGCATGACGAAATGGTGGTGGCACGCGACGTCAGCTTCTTCAGCATGTGCGAGCACCACTTCCTGCCGTTCTTCGGCACGGCCCACGTTGGCTACATTCCGCGGGGCCGCGTCGTTGGTATCAGCAAGCTGGCACGGGTGGTGGATGTCCTGTCGCGCCGGCCGCAAGTGCAGGAGCGACTCACAGGACAGATTGCCGACACCATCATGGCCGCGCTGGACCCGCTGGGCGTCGCCGTGATCCTCGAAGCCGAGCACCTGTGCATGATGATGCGCGGCGTCAAGAAACCCGGATCACGGATCGTGACGAGTGTCAACCGCGGCTGCTTCCGCCAGGATCAGCGCACCCGCGCCGAGTTTCTGCAGCTTGCCGGGTACTAGACGAGGCGCTAAACTGGGAATGCCGGCGAGCGGGTGTAACTCAGTGGTAGAGTGTCTGCTTCCCAAGCAGAAAGCCGTGGGTTCGAATCCCATCACCCGCTCCA
>DATGJB010000015.1:0-22224 GCA_035295425.1 Chloroflexota bacterium
ACGTCGCGGAAACCACCACCTGACCATCCCTGGCGACAGCGCTACACTACCCCGAAGTGACAGAGTCGCTGAGCGCTTACCGGTCAGAATCGCTGAGCGACAACAGTCACGTGATGTCACCACCGCAGGGAGGGGTTCTCAGGTTATGCCACGTCCCGGTTCAGCGACTCGAGAAACTCTCGATTGTGTCCGGTCTTGCGAAGGCGATTCAGCAGGAGCTCCGTGCCCTCGACGGGGCCGACCGCACCCAGCATGCGGCGCATGGTCCACGCCTTCTGGAGCACCCACGGCTCGAGCAGCAGTTCTTCTCGACGCGTGCCGGAGCGCTGGATGTCGATGGCCGGGAAGATCCGGCGCTCTTGCAGCTTGCGATCGAGTGTCAGCTCCTGGTTGCCGGTTCCCTTGAATTCCTCGTAGATCACATCGTCCATTCGACTTCCGGTGTCGACCAGGCAGGTGCCGATGATGGTGAGGCTGCCGCCGTCCTCGATGTTGCGAGCGGCGCCGAAGAATCGCTTGGGCGGGTAGAGCGCCACCGGATCCAGTCCACCCGTCAACGTCCTGCCGCTCGGCGCGACCGCCGCGTTGTAGGCACGAGCCAGACGGGTGATGCTGTCGAGCAGGATAACCACATCCCGGCTCGCCTCGACCAGGCGCTTGGCGCGCTCGAGTCCCATCTCCGCGACGTGGACGTGGTTCTCCGAGGGCTCGTCAAACGTCGAGCTCAGAACTTCGCCGCGCACGCTGCGCTCCATGTCCGTGACTTCCTCGGGACGCTCGCCGACCAGGATGATCATGAGATGGACATCCGGGTAGTTCTCGGCGATCCCGTTGGCAATGTGCTGGAGGAGAATGGTCTTGCCGGCCTTCGGCGGGGCCACGATTAGCCCACGCTGGCCACGGCCGATAGGCGCGACCAGGTCGATCAGCCGCGCCGACAGGCTCTCCGGGTGCGTCTCCAGGCGAAACATCTCCTGAGGGTAGATCGGCGTGAGCTCGTCGAAATGGGGACGCACGCGTGCGGCATCCGGATCCACGCCGTTCACTGCCTCGACCCGCAACAGGCTGAAGAACTTCTCATTGTCTTTGGGTGGCCGGACCTGGCCCGCTACCGTGTCCCCGGAGCGGAGGCCGAACCTTCGCACCTGCGAGAGCGATACGTAGATATCGTTCGGTCCAGGCAAGAAGCGGTTCTGCCGCAGGAAGCCGTACCCTTCCTCCGCGATCTCCAGCACCCCTGACCCGAAAACGTTTCCCTGATGTTCCGCCTGGGCCTGAAGCAACCTGAAGATAAGGTCCTGCTTCTTGAGATTCGAGATGCCGGACATTCCGAGCCCATGCGCGCACTCGCGTAGCTCGGAAACGTTCTTTGCCTCCAGTTCGGCGAGGTTCAGAACAGGCGCCTGCTCCGTGGACATCGCGAGTTAGTCCGGAACGTACGCCGCGCCTGACGGGAGATCGCGCTTGAGGCCAATGTCGTGATGCGTCTCGAAACGGCGCATGGTGCCGGAACGCGCACGCATCATGATGCTGTATGTCTCGGCGTAATCTCCGCGGTAACGTACGCCACGTAGAAACTCACCGTTTGTGATACCGGTGGCCGCAAACATCACGTCGTCGCTTTTCACCAGGTCGTCCAGGGTCAGCACCCGGTTCAGATCGGTATTGCCGTTCGCCTCGGCGCGCTTCCGCTCTTCCTCGGAACGGGGCCACAGCTTGCACTGCATTTCCCCGCCCAGACACTTCAGCGCGCAGGCCGCCAGCACCGCCTCGGGCGTGCCTCCGATACCCATGAGCACATCCACGCCGGTATCGCCCGGCAGCGCCGCCATCACGGCGCCCGCCACATCACCGTCGGTGATCAGCTTGATCCGCGCCCCCGTCGCGCGAATGTCTTCAATGAGCTGTTCGTGCCTCGGCCGGTCCAGCACCACGACGGTGAGATCCTCGACATTCCGTTCCATGAAGCGGGCAATCCGCATGAGATTGTCTCGGACCGGCGCGTGGATATCGATTGCGCCCTTCGCCTCTTTCCCGACGGCAATCTTTTCCATGTACACGATGTTAGGGTCGTAATACATCGAACCGCGCTCGGCGAGGGCCACCACCGTGATGGCGTTCGGAAGCCCCTTGGCGGTTAGATTCGTGCCGTCTATCGGGTCGACCGCCACGTCGACTTTCGGAGCCCGTCCGGTCCCGACCCGCTCGCCGATGTACAGCATCGGCGCCTCGTCCTTCTCGCCTTCGCCGATGACGACCACGCCGTCCATATCGACGTAGCGCAGCGCGTCCCGCATGGCATCCACCGCAGCCTGGTCGGCTGCTTCCTTGTCGCCTCGTCCCATCCAGCGCGCGGCATGCAACGCAGCTGCTTCCGTCACACGCACCAGCTCGAGCGCAAGGTTTCGCTGCAGAGGATGAGTCGCCGTGGCTATCGTGGCGGTCGAGACGGTCGACTGTTCGCTGGATTTAGCCGACGGTCGGCGCGTCGTGTTTGCCAAAGACTCACTCAGAGGGAGAACTGTGAGCGCGTATCGGCGTGGGAGCCGCCGTAACCGCACCCCGGCAGGAACCGAGAGGATCCGGATGAGAGTGCTGTCATGCCGAGTATAACCCTGGGTGTGCGAGCCGTCAACGATTTCCTAGCTCGATGGGTTGATATTGCGTGCGCAGTCGCTCGGCGGTGATGATGCACTCCAGGCCGGCGACCGCGTAGTCGAGGTCATCTTCGCGGTTCACAACCACGTAGTCGTACTGCGGCAGCTGCTCCATTTCGAAGCGAGCGTCGGCGAGCCGCCGATCGAGCTCATCCGGCGCCTCGGTGTGCCGAGCTCTCAGCCGCTGCAGCAAGACATCCGCATCCGGCGGCGCCAGAAAGACGAAGATCGCTTGCGGGAAGCGGCGGCGTACCTGGATGGCGCCCTGGACGTCGATCTTGAGGAGGACGTCGTGTCCCGCGGCGAATCCGCGGCGCACCTCGTCGAGCGGGGCGCCGTACCAGTTTCCGTGAACCTCGGCAGGCGCCAGAAGCTCGCCCGCATCGAGCATCCGGTTGTATTCATCTCGGCTGACGAAGAAGTAGCTGACGCCGGGTATCTCGCCGGGCCGGGGCGAGCGGGTCGTCTGGGTAACCGCGATGGACAGGTTCTCCACCCGGTGTCGCAGGCGCTGGATCACCGAGTCCTTCCCCACCCCCGAAGGGCCGCTCAAGACAAACAGTCGGCAGCGACTCTCGGCCGGGCCCCCGGGCTGGGCGCGACCGGCGATGCTCAACCCGGCGCTCCGCCGGACGGCTTCATAGAGGGTGCCGCCACGCATGCGACACTGGGCACGGCGGGAGAACCAAGCGGGGCAGGGAGAAGCGCTACCGATGCCATTCGACAGCATGGCCCTTGCGGCCGTGACGGACGAAGCTCAGGCGATTGCCGGTGGTCAAATACAACGCATCATACAGCCGTCGGAGGCGTCCATTGCCCTCGCGGTGTACGCCTCCGGGTTGCGTCGTTGGTTGCTGGTCTCCGCCGACGCGCGGCTGGCCCGCGTCGTCCTCAGCGAGGAGCGGCTGGCGAAGGCGTTCGATCAGCCCAGCTCCTTTGTCATGTTGCTCCGGAAATACCTCGAGGGCGCTCGAATAACATCGGTGCGACAGACGCCGTACGAGCGAGTCCTCACCGTCGACGTCATCCATGGCGAGGATCGGGTCGAGCTGGTCGCCGAGATTATGGGCAAGCACAGCAACATCGTACTCGTGTCGAGCACGAGTACGATCCTCGGAGCGGTCAAAATGGTGCCGCCCGCGCGGAGTCGGGTGCGGCCGGTCCTGCCGGGTCGCGAGTACGCCCCGCCTCCGGCCCACGATCGGGATCAGGCCCTCTACGGTGAGGGCCCGCGCCTGAACCCGAGGGAAGACCCGGACCAGGTCGCTGCCCTGCTCGCCACGATGGGCCGCGCCGCCACGCTGCGCGTGGCCCTCCTCGGGCTACTGCCAGGTTGCAGTCCGTTCCTTGCCGACCAGATAGCGTATCGCGCCGGGGCGGATCCACAGGCACCCGCGGACAGCGCCCCCACCGAGACGGCACAGGCGGCCGGCGAGCTGTACGCCCTCCCCGAATCCCACGACTGGCACCCCTGTACATTCCTCGACGAGCGCGGTAGATGCGGTTTCGCCCCGTACCTTCCCTTGCGCATGGAGGCGGTTTGCCCCGCTCCTAGCATCAGCGCCGCGGTCGATACCTGTGTCGGGGCCGTCGAGAGTCGCGACCCGCTGGCGAACACTCGCCGCGAGATCCTGTCTCGCCTCGCTCGCGACCAGTCGGCCACCTCCCGCCGCATCCGTGCCCTGGAGGAGGGCCTGAGCGCGGCAACCGGCGCCGAGGAGATCATGCTGCAGGGTCAGCTGCTCCTCGCCTACCAGCACCTCGTCACCCCCGGTTCGACAACGCTCGAGATACCCGACCTTGGTACGCATATCGAGCTCGAACCGCGGCTCTCGCCGGCCGACAATGCCGAGCGACGCTTCAAGCGGTACCGCAAGCTGCGGGAGGCGGCACGCCGGATTCCGGGACTTCTGGCCGATGCCCGGACCGAAGATGCGCGTCTCCGCGATCTCGAGGTGTTCGCGCGACTTGCCGACTCCCCGACCGCGCTGCGCGACATTGCCGAGCAGATCGAGCCTCCACGGCAGCGAAAGGAGGCGCCGAGACACAAGAGGCCGCGCGGGCCGATGCGTCTGTCGAAGGGCGGACACGTCGCGCTCGTCGGCCGGAACGCCCGCGAGAACGAGGAGGTCACATTTGGAATGAGCGGGCGCACCGACCTGTGGCTCCACGCCCGGGAGCGCACCGGCGCACACGTCGTGCTCAAAGGGACGGACCCGACGCCCGAGGTCGTCGAGGCCGCCGCCGCGCTCGCCGCCTACTTCAGCGAGGGCCGCTCCGACAGCGCGGTCGACGTCGACGTGGCGCTGGTGCGCGATGTTCGAAAGATCCCAGGCGGCCCGCCGGGCCGCGTGACCTACCGGAGCTTCCGCACGGTTCGTGTCCGACCAGGCGCGGAGGGATGGACACCGGCAGCCGTTAAGTAGGTCTCTTACCCGCTTCGAGCAATTCCTCGGCGTTGCGCCTTGCCGTGTCGGTTCCGGTGCCGCTCATCATCTGGGCGATCTCGAGGACTCGATCTTCCCCGGACAGCGCGCGCACCTCGACGCCGGTTCGGCCGCCGGCCGACGATTTCATCACAGTCAGGTGCTGGTCGGCCATCGCCGCGATCTGCGGAAGTTGGGTGATCGAGAGAACCTGGTGAGACTGCGCCAGGTCGCGCAGGCGGGCGCCCACGACACCACCATGCCGCCCGCCGACGCCCACGTCCACCTCGTCGAAAACAAGGGTGGGCGTCTCGTCGGCATCGGCCAGCACGCTCTTCAACGCCAGCAAGAACCGCGAGGTCTCACCGCCGGACGCAACCCGCTCGATTGGCCGCATTGCCTCGCCGGGATTGAACGAAACCAGAAAGGAGACATAGTCCACGCCAGATCCGCTTACCGCGTAGGCTTTGCCATCCGGGAGCCGCAGCCCTCCCTCCTCCTCGCACCGTTCGATCTGGACCTCGAAACGTGTGCTACGCAGGCCAAGGCCCTGCAGCGCATCCGCCATCGCCGCGCTCAGTCGAGCCCCCGCCTCGACGCGTGACGCGGAAAGATCGGCGGCCAGCGAACCGGCCTCGCCGCCCGCCTGCTCTATCTCTCGACTCAGCTCGTCTATACGATCGTCAATGTTCTCGACGTCCTCCATCTCGCGTCGCGCGCGGTCGCCAAACGCGATGATCTCCTCGACAGTCGGTCCGTACTTGCGTTTGAGCCGGGTAAGGGTGTCGATCCGCTCCTCTATCTCCTGCAGCCGCGCGGGGTCGTACTCCACGGCGTCTCGATAGCGCCGAAGCTCCTGAGCGGCATCGTCCACCTCGTACAGCGCACCCTGCAGGCGCTCGTGAAGCTCCGCGAGCGACGGATCGATCGCGGCCAGATCGCGCAGTGCGCCCGCGGCGGCGCCCAGTGCTTCGACCGCGCCTCCCGATTCACGTTGAAGCTCGTGAAATGCCTCCTGGGCAAGGGCCGCCCGGCGCTCGGCATTTCCCAGCAGGTTGCGCTCGGCCACCAGGTTCTCCTCCTCCTCCGGCTTCAATTGGGCCGCCTCGATTTCCTGCACCTGAAAACGCAGCAGGTCAACGCGCTGCTCCGCCTCGCGCCGCCCCGTCAGGAGCTCGTCGAGCTGTCGACGCAGGCGCGAGTACTCGCGCAACGCATCGGCGACCTGACGCCGCAGCGCGGTGAGCCCGCCATAGCGATCCAGCACGTCAAGCTGACGGTCGCGTCGGAGGATGGACAGATGCTCCGACTGGCCATGAATGTCCACCAGCAATGCGCCGAGCGCAGCAAGCACTGAGGCCGGTAGCGCACGGCCGTTAACCCGTGCCGTGCCGCGGCCGGAAGAGCTGATCTCGCGGCGCAGGACGAGGCAGTCGTCATCCTGCAACCCGTACTCGGCGAGAACGGCCGATAATCCGGACCGCACCTCGGTGTCGATCTCAAAGACCGCTTCTACCGCCGCGGCCGCGGCGCCCGAACGGACGATGTCGGACGAGACGCGCGTGCCGAGCGTCATCTGCAGCGCGTCGATGATGATCGACTTGCCGGCGCCGGTTTCTCCGGTGAGGACGGTGAGTCCGCCTCCGAAGCGGACGGACAGTCGATCGATGATTGCGACGTTCTCGATCGTCAGCTCGGTCAGCATGTCAGGACAGCCCTATCTGAGTCTTGCCGCGATCGCCTGGTAGAAGTACTGGTGATCGCCCAGCCGGGCGAACAACGCCTCCAGGCCGCTGCGCCGCACCCGCACGCGGTCCCGCTCGTCCAGGTGACGCTCCTCGTGACCGTCGATGCTCATGACCGCCCCTCGCCCCGCCGTCACCGCCAGCTCCAGCGTGGAGTCGGACGGTACGATCATCGACCGGCCGATATGCAGATGCGGCGCGATCGGCGTCAGGAGGAAGTCCTTCGCCTCGGGATACATGATCGGACCGCCCGCGGCCAGGGAGTAGGCAGTCGAGCCAGTCGCGGTCGCTACCAGGACGCCGTCCGCGGTGTAATTGATGAAGTCCTGGCCGTCAAGCGTGGTGTGGACCTGGATCGCCCGCGGCGCTACGCCACGCGCCACCACCACTTCGTTAAGGCTCAGGTACTCAAGGGGCCGGCCGGATGACACGCAGTGCACTTCCAGCATGGTGCGCCGTTCGATCCAGTAGCGTTGCTCCGCCAGCTCGTCGACGCACTGGTGCAGGGTCTCGGGCGTCATTTCGGCGAGAAACCCCACACGGCCAAGATTGATTCCGACCAGGGGGATCTGGAGCGGCGCGGCGAGACGCGCCACCCGCAGGATGGTTCCATCGCCTCCGAACGTAATCGCCAGGTCCCGCTCCTGGCAGAGCTGTTCAACAGTTCCGCCGTCCCAGGCACTCGCTACCGACGCGCGAACCCCGCGCTCCTTCAGCGCGAGCGCCAGCCACTCCGCTTCTGCGACGGCGTTGCGCCGCCGTGGGTGGAACAGAATGGCAACATCGCGTAACACAATCGGCCTCGAGTTGATGGCGAGCGCGTGCCGCGCCCAAGGTAGTGTACTCCGGTACTCTCGCCGCCCTATTCCTGCTCGGGTTCACTGTCAGGAGGGATGGGGGGAGACTCGAAAGCATGGTCAAGGGCCGCCTCCACGTCGATACCCGGTTGCGCCGTGGAGAGGGTCAGGTGGGCCAGGAATTCCGCGTTGCCCTTCGGACCCAGAATCGGCGAGGCGGTCAGGCCGGCGAGTCTCCAGCCGGCCGCGATCGCGGCTTCCAGCACGCCGCGCACGGCCGAGCGCCGCAACGCCGGATCGCGCACGACTCCGCCTTTGCCCACCTGCTCCCTGCCCGCCTCGAACTGCGGCTTGATGAGGCAGATGACGTCGCCGTCCGGACGGAGGAGCCGCCGGACCGCCGGCAATACGATGCGAAGCGAGATGAACGAGACGTCGACCACCGCCAGATCCACCGGCTCGGGTAGCGACCGGACATGCCGAATATTCGTGCGCTCCATCACGACGACTCGCTCGTCCTTGCGAAGCTTCCAGGCAAGCTGGCCGTATCCGACGTCGAGCGCGTACACCCGCTTCGCGCCGGCCTGGAGAAGCACGTCGGTGAAGCCGCCGGTCGACGCACCGACGTCGAGCGCCACGGCGCCGCGTGCTTCGATCTCGAACACCCGCAGCGCCTTCTCCAGTTTCAAGCCGCCTCGGCTGACGTACGGCAGCGGCTCGCGCAGCAGTGCCACCGTGCTGTCGACCGGTACGCGTGTTGCCGGCTTGGTGATGACGGAACCGTCGACGGAAACGCCGCCCCCCAGAATGATCGATTGCGCTCGGGCCCTCGTCTCCGCGAGGCCGCGCTCCACCACGAGCACGTCGAGTCGGCAGGTCGCCACGGTCGATTGGGGCGCGGCCGGGCTCAGACCGGGCCGCTCACGGCATCGGGAGGCGGCTCGACCGGACCAGGCGACGGGAGTGTGTCATGTTCCGGGCTGCATCCAACAGTCACGGCCGCTCCGCGGGCGGCATCCCACGGCTCGATCTCGACCGATTCGCGGAACATCGCCTGGGCGCGTTCGGCGAACGCCTCGGCGGGTCCGGTGACGAAGATCCGATGCCGCGGCGTTCCGCCGGCCATGAAACTACACTCTCTGAGCACGGCGGCCAGCTCACGTGCCGTGGTCTCCGCCGAATCCAGTACGTGGATCCCCGGACCAATCTCCCGGTCAAAGATGTCGCGCACGATGGGAAAGTGCGTGCAGCCGAGTATCAGCGTATCGATTCCGGCTGATCGAAACACGTCGAGTGCTGGCTCGAGCCTCTCGGCGATGGCGGCCCGCGCCAGTGCGCCCCGCTCGATGAGTGGTACCAGCCATGACGCAGATGCCTGCACGACCTCCGCGCCCGGGCTCGCTCGTCGGATGGCCCGCGTGTAGGCGCCGCTCTCGACCGTCCCGATTGTCGCAATGACGCCGATCCTGCCGCTGTCGCTGATCCGCACCGCCTCGCGGGCCCCCGGTGCGATCACACCCACGACCGGGAAGGCATAGCGCGTGCTGAGCGTGTCGAAGGCGGCGGCCGTCGCGGTGTTACAGGCGACGACGAGTGCCTTGATCTCGAGCTCCGCCAGCCGGTCGGCGATTTCGAGGGCGAAGCCTCGCACTTCCGATTGCGGTCGCGGCCCGTACGGACATCTCGCCAGATCGCCGACATAGATAGTCGATTCGTTCGGAAGGTGGTGCTGAATGGCGTGGAGCACGGTGAGACCACCGACTCCGGAATCAAAGACGCCGATGGGGCGGTTATCTGACAATGTCGCCTCCGGAAGGGGCGGGAGAGTGCGCGGGCCGGTAGCGGCCCAGCAGGTCGCGCATGCGGATGAGGAGAACCTCGCTCACCATGCTGAGGGTGTCGACGCCGGGCCGCACGCGTGAGTCGGCGTCAAAGTGCCACTCAATGCCAATCTCCTCGACAGTGTAATCAAACTTGCGCGCCAGGTAGAGCAGCTCGACGTCGAATCCCCAGCCGTGCACTACTTGCTGCGCGAACAGGTGACGGGCCGCCTGGCGCCGGAACGCTTTGAACCCGCACTGGGTGTCTTTGATGCCGCTGACGGCCACCACGGCGACCAACCGGTTGAAGACCCGGCCCATGAAGTGCCGGTACCGCGGCTCGTTGTAACGGGCGGCGCCCGGCGCCTCGCGGGAGCCGACGACGACGTCGGCACGATCCGCTCCCGCCAGAAATTCCGCCAGCGTTTCCGGCGGCATCGAGAGATCTGCATCGCAGATGAACAGCACCTCGCCGCCCGCTTCGTGCACCCCGGTGCGAACCGCCAGGCCCTTGCCACGCTCCGCGATCTCGATCAAGCGCAGATTCGGCATCGTCGCAGCGGCAGTCCGCACTGCGTCCGCCGTCCCGTCGGTGCTCCCGTTGCTCACCACGATGATCTCCCAGGCGTATGGCTGCGCGCGCAGGTAAGCGTACAGACGCGTGAGCGTGCGGGGAAGCCGATATTCCTCGTTGAGCGCTGGAATCACGATGGAGAGTCTCGTGCCGTCATCCCCGGGCATGCCGCGGCTACCCGCCTCCCGTCGCGAGCAAAGTGGGCCAATTATAGGGCAGGGTTCCGCGCGATACGGGATAATCACCTGACAGCGAGGTAGGGGAGCAGACCGTGGACCACATGTGGGCGCCCTGGCGCATGCCCTATATCCAGCAATCGGAGCCGGTTTCCGGCTGTCTCTTCTGCACCAAGGCGGAGGAGAACGAGGACGAGAAGAACATGATCGTCCACCGTTCCGGCCGTTGCTTCATCATGATGAATCGGTACCCATACAACTCGGGCCACCTGATGGTGATTCCCTACCAGCATACGGGCGTGCTCAGCCAGATCGAGTCTGCAACCGGCGCCGAGCTCTTTCACGTCACGCAGCTGGCGGTTCGGGCGCTGTCCACGGTTATGAAGCCCGAGGGCTTCAACGTCGGCATCAACCAGGGCGAGGTCGCCGGGGCCGGGGTCGCCGATCACATTCACATCCACGTTGTGCCGCGCTGGAACGGCGACACCAACTTCATGCCGGTCGTCGCCGGAACGAAAGTCATACCCGAGCTGCTGGCCGCGACCGCCGAAAAGCTGCGTCCCGTCCTGGCCGAGCTCGAGCCGAAGACGTGACGCTCAAGCGAGCGCTCGCCGCCGTGATCGCCCTCTGGCTGCTCGCTCTCGCGCTGGTCTTCCAGCCGCACCACAATGTCCCGCCGACCATCTCGCACGCCGCGCCTCTGGAGCGCCCGGCACGCGACCTGCCCACGCTCGTTCCCTGAGAGTACCTTTGACACAGCCGTGGGGCGCGCTTCGGTGCCGGTGTCGGAAGCTTTTGGACCTGCCGCTGACCGCTGGCGCGCCGGGTCCGCTCAGCGCACGCCGTAGATCAACTGCTTGATCGCCACGAGGTCCTGCTTGACGCGCCCGCGAGCCCGGGATTCGGCGATCTTGTCGCAGCCGTAGATCACCGTGCTGTGATTGCGGCCACCAAGCTGGTGGCCCACCTCGACCAGCGACAGCTTCGCCTCCTCCCGCAACAGATACATCGCCATCTGGCGGGCATACGCGATCCGGCGTTCGCGTTGCTGGCCGGCCAGATCGGACGCCTTCACGCGAAAGTAAGCTGATACCGCCTGCAACACGTCCGCCGGGCGGCAGGATGTGGACATCTCATCCGGATCGCCCAGTACCGTGCGGGCCAACTCCATATCCGGTTCCCGCTCCATCATGTCGGCCAGCGCGAGAATGCGATTGAGCGTGCCCTCGAGCTCGCGGACGTTTCTGCCGGCCCGCGACGCGATCGCATCAAGTACCGTTTCGGGCAGCCGGCGCCCGCGCATCGCGGCCTTCGAGCGCACGATTGCCATCCGCGTCTCCAGATCCGGCGGCTGCATATCGGCCGTCAGGCCCCAGGCAAACCGCGAGCGTAAGCGGTCCTCCAGTACTCTCAGCTCCTCCGGCGGCCGGTCGCTCGAGATGACGATCTGTTTGTTCGCCTGGTGGAGTGCGTTGAAGGTGTGGAAGAACTCTTCCTGCGTCGCCTCCTTTCCGGCGATGAACTGGATGTCGTCCAGGAGCAGGAAGTCGACGCTCCGATATTTCTCGCGGAAGGCGCCGGTCGCGCCGTCGCGGATAGCAAGGATGAGCTCGTTGGTGAACGTTTCCGACGTCACGTACAGGGCGTGGCCGCGCCCCTGGTCTATGGCCTCCTGACCGATGGCCTGCAAGAGGTGCGTCTTCCCCACGCCGACTCCCCCGTACAGGACGAGCGGGTTGTAGACGCGGCCCGGTTTGTCGACGCAGGCCAGGGCGCTGGCGTGAGCCAGACGGTTGCCGGCGCCCACGATGAACTCCGCGAACGTGTAATGCGGGTTGAACGGTGCCTTGGCGATACTGCGCTCGTCGCGCCCCGCGTCATTGCGCTGCCGCCCGCCTGGCTCGACTCGATACGTCGGTACCAGGTTCGGATACCCGGCCACCGCCAGCGCATTGCGGACCACCGGCTGCAGCCGCTGTTCCAGCCAGTCGCGGGTGTAATCGTCGGGCGCAGCCAGCACGATCTCCCGCTCGTGCAGCTCGACTGCCTCGATCTCGCCGAACCAATGCTCGTAGCTCCGCTCGCCAAGCGTGGCGCGAAGCTCCTCGCTGGCCGCTCGCCACACGTCGATGACAGAGACCCGATTGGCCGAGAGTCGCAGCCGGGCAGCGTCCGCCGCGATCGAAACGAAGTTGGCGCAGATAACGGCCCGACTGTCTCCAAGCTCGGTCAGCGGACACCAGGCACTGCCCAGCGAGGGATCGCGCGTGGCGCGGCACGACGAGCACTTCCTGGCCGGGTCCGCGGGCATCGCGGCCATGGCGCCGCGCGCCAGCTCGAGCGTTGCGTCGAAGCAGCTGCGGCAAATCGCCTTGCCGCCAAACGATCGAAGCTCCCACGGCACTTCCGCACGCTTGCACCGCGCGCACGGCAACGTCGCGACCTCGCCGTGCGCGAATGCCGATCCGCGCGCCACGCGCGTTTTCCGGCGCGTTGAAACGATGTCTAAACGCTCTGCCACCCCAACCTCGTGCGAAACCGAATAGTGTCGGTAGCACTAGGGTATCGCAACAATTTGGCGACAGACTTGACAATAAGTGCGCGATTTAGGCCCTATGTACTAGCATCGACGAGCCACCCGTGCGCGAGGCGCGGCAGGTCGCGGGGCCCCTTCCGGCGGTGTGCACAAGATCAGAAATGTTGTGCAAAGTCGGTGGACTCGGTTCGCCCGCCCGCCCCACTCTCGCCGTCCCTGCGCTCGGGTTGCGCCTCATGCCGGCACCACGCGCCGGCGCGGACAGAGACGCCGCAGCGGGCAAGGCCCCGCGCCACGGCGCACAGCGGCAGGCCCACCACCGTCTCGTAGCATCCCTCGACGCGCTTCACCAGTTCCCCGCCGCGACCCTGCACCGCGTAGGCCCCGGCCTTGTCTATGGGCTCGCCCGTCGCCACGTACCGAGCAATCTCGACGTCTGAATACTCGCGCATGGTGACCACTGCCGCCACCGATTCCCGGTGGACGTCTCCGGCGCATCGTGTCACTACCGAAGTCACGACGGTATGCTGGCGACCCCTCAGCCGTCCCAGCATCCGAGCGGCATCTGCGGCGTCAAGCGGTTTGTTGAGAATCTCGCCGTCGATTGCCACCACCGTATCGGCGCTCAGGACCACAGCCTCCTCTCGCCGGGCTGCGACCTCCGCCGCTTTCCACTCCGCCAGCTCCAGAGCGTAGAGCGCCGGATCCTCCCCCGGCGACGGGTCGCGCTCCTCCACGTTGCTCGGTACAACCTCGAACTCCACGCCCAGCCGGGTAAGGAGCTCCCGCCGGCGCGGCGAGCCGGAGGCGAGCACCACAGTCACAGGCTCAGCTCCGCGAAACACTCGGCGTGGTAGGTCTGCGGGTAGAAATCGTAGATCTCGAGCCGCCTGACGGTGTAGCCGCGAGCGAGGAACAGGGCCAGGTCGCGGGCCAGTGAGGGCGGCGAGCACGACACGTAGAAGACGGTCGAGACGCGGTTCGCCGCCAGTGCTTGGATGACCGCGGCGTCGAGGCCGCAGCGTGGCGGGTCGACGATCGCCAGGTCGAGCCCCCGGAGCTCCTGGAGCGCGCGCTCGGCGTGCCGCGCCACAGACACGATATTGTCGAGCCCCCATTCGGCGGCGGTACGAGTTGCCGCCTGGACGGCCGCCGGGTCGAGCTCGACGAGCGTCATCCGCTGCACCAGCGGCGCGAGAGCGAGCCCAAACGTTCCGGCGCCGCCATACAGGTCGGCGGCCTGCCTCACGGCCGACACCGTGCCCGAATCGCCGGTCAGCCGGGCTCGCATCGCGCCGATCAGCCGCTCCAGCATGGCCAGATTCGTTTGAAAGAACGATCCGGCCGGCAGGTACATCAATCTCCCATCGAGCTCGATCTTTGCCCACAAATCTCCGGCGAGCGCGCGCGCTTCGCCGGATCGGTGGCGAAATGCCACCGACTCCACCCCGTCGAGACCAGCCAACACCCCGCCCACCTCCCGCAGCTCAGGGTGACTTTCCAGCGTGAGCCCGGCGATCCCCTGAATCAAGACCTGAAGCGTCGGTTGGGCGCGCGTACCCGTCACCACACAGTCGAGCCAGACCTTGCCGTGATAGCGCGGCAGCGCGCCGGCGGCAAGCAGCTCGTTGAGGCGCGCGGCGAGCCCGCCGATCAGTGGATGCGAGATCAGACAGTCGTCGAGAGCGACGATGCCGCGGCGTCCGCGCGGGCGGAAGCCCGCTTCCCAGCCGAGCGCGATCGCGGCCGTGTGCCGGTAGCGCCACGGCTCGTCCATGCCATGGACGGCGTCGATGCGCGCCGGCACGCCCGCCGCCTGCAGCTCGGAGTGCAGACGGTCGCGTTTCAGGGCGAGCTGCGCCCGATAACTCACATGCTGGAGCTGGCACCCGCCGCAGTCACGTGAGAAGAACGGGCAGGGCGGCGCCACGCGATCCGGGGACGGCTCGAGTACCGAGCGCACGACGCCGCGCCGGCCGCCGCGCTCGCGGCGTACTTCGGCAATCACACGCTCGCCGGGAATGCCCCGGTCGATCGCCACCGTGCGACCGTCAAGCTGGGCCGTCGCCGAGCCCCGCGCGGTCCACGCCGCGAGCTGCAGCTCCGCCTCGATCGGTGGCCGGGACCGCTTCCGTCCGGCCCTCTTCTCTTCGTGGGCGATTGTCATCCTTTCCACCTTACCAGCGTCGCGCCGCCGGCCGGCATCGCCATTCCATTACCGCCTCGCGCTGCGCCCCCCGGGCTGATCCGGCCAGATAGAAAGCGCGCCTCCACGGGACGTGTTCCGGCCTCTCTCAGGGCCGGATATCCATGCCCGACGCCGCGGGGAGCGCAATGCTCCGCGCCCCACTCGTGATGGGAGCGGGGCCGTAGACCAGTCGCGGGTGCACCGCCTGAAGGAATGCCGCTGCGCAGGGAGCGCTCCCGCACACAAGAGCGTCGGCCGGGAGATCGATTGAACGAAACACCGCCTCTGTCTGCTCGCGGGCACTGGCGTCGCCGGCCAGCACCACGCGCCGGCCGCCCACCGTGAGCCGGAGCAGGCCGGCTGAGTCCTGTGGCTTCGGATACAGCGCATCCGGCCCCAGCGCTTCGATCCGGATGTCACCCAGCGTGACACGCGCACCCGTCCGCAGCGCGTATACAGGGATGTGCCGCCGGCGCAGTTCGGCACGCCACGCGGCGTACGTGGAGGAAGTATATTCGACGCCGGTGTCCAGCACTTCCGAGACGGCATAGTGGTTCAGCAGCTCGAGCAGGCCGGTGACGCTATTGGCGCGGGCGTCGTCCACGATGACCAGGTCAATTGTCCGGTCGTCGAAGGGAACGACCGCGGCGATCTGCTCGAGCAGCCGAAGCGGTTGCCTGGAACCGTCGACCACTGCCGTCATCCCACCCGACCGGATGACGATCGCCGAGCCGCTTCCCAGCCACCGCACGCGGTCGACGGGACCTGAAGAGCCGAACGCAAGCGTGCCGGTGAGCAGCGAGCTTCCGGCCACCAGGGCGAGCGCCGACTCAGTGAGGTGCGCCGGGCGACGGCCAAGCGGGTTCCAGCTGGCGCGCCCCAGGAGACGCGCCGCGATTCCCGCCAGGGCAAGGTAGTAGGCCCCCGTGAGCGTTGCCGGGAGCGATGTGACCGGAAGCGCGGCCGGAAGCTGGGACAGCTCGGTCGAGACCAGGATCACGGCGTGCAGGAGCGCATAGGCGACCGCGGCAAGCGGAGCCGCGACAGTTCCGACCGTTCCGAGCGCGCCGAGCGCGAAACCCAGTACAACCAGCGCCGGTAGGAGCGGCAGGACCAGCATATTGGCAACGGGCCCGGAAACCGCCACGACGTGGAAGCCAAGGATCACGACCGGAAGCGTGGCGATCTGTGCCGCCAGCGTTACCGACAACGCCTCGCGAAATGGCGATGGGATGAACCGGACCAACGAAGCAGCTGCCGGGGACAGGGCAACGATGCCGAACGTGCCGATTGTCGACATCTGGAACCCGGTGTCCGACAGGAGGCTGGGATCCAGTCCCACCATCAGCGCCGCAACCAGTGCCAGCGACACGATTGTCACCGTGCTGCGGCCGAGATACCAGGCGAGAAAGACGAGCGTCCACATCGCGGCCGACCGAATCCCGGATGCCGTGTCGCCGGTCACGAGCACGTACGTCCACAGCGTGCCGGTCGCCGCCGCGAGGGCAAGCAAGCGATTGCCGGATTTGCGTGCCACGCTGTGCACGATGCCGGCCACGATCGCCACCTTGATGCCGGAGATTGCAATGAAGTGGATGAGGCCGGTCGCGATCAGGACCGGCGCCAGATCGCCGAGTGAGGCGCTACGGGCGCCGAGTGCGATCGCGATCAGCAGCGCCGCCTCCGGTTCCGGCAGCCAGCGGTCGATCTGCGCCTCGAGATGCTGGCGAAACGGGACCAGCCAGCCGAGCCGGCCGGTGCTGGCCGGACCGCTGTCCACGATGCGCGGGTATCTCATCTCGGAACCGATTCCGCGACGCGCCAGGATGTCCCGATAGGGTACCGCTGCCGAATTGGCCGGCTCCTGCAGGGTGCCGCTCAACGTCACGCGGTCGCCGTACTCGAGGCGGACCGCCCGCGTGGTATGCACCGTCACCTTGCCTGCAATGGAAACGGTTCGGGTGGTGAGGGTGACGGCGCTCGCGGCGATCTCGTAGTTCGCCCCGGTGTCGCGAATGTCCGGCTCGGCATCCACCTGGCCGGTTACCTGAAGCACCCGGCCATTGTAGTAAGCAAGATCATGCGGCGTGACAGGTCCCGAATGCGGAGACCGCCAGACGCCGACCAGGGCCGCGGCGAGGCAAAGCAGCACGGCCGCGGCGGCCCGGCCCCGCAGCGGCACGGCAGTGGCGAGCAGTCCGGCCGACCCGAGAAGCGGAACCACGCCCCATGACGGCAGCCAGCCGCCGGCGATCACCCCGACGATGAAGGCGCCCGCCGCCGCGACGAGTACCACCCTGGGACCGATCTACGGGGTGTTGTCGTTGAGGCTCAGCACCATGGTGGGAGCTGTGATCTGATGGTCGCTCCTGGTTGGCACGACCGCGGTACCCACCGCGAAGAACTCGATGACGTGCGATCCCCAGCCGTGACTGCGCTCCGAGATCTGCACGCCGACGATGCCCTCCGCCTGTGCCGCCGCGGCTTCCGCCTGCATGCGCTCCATCGCCAGCTCGCGGGCGTCGTACAGAGCCTGGGTGAAGTTCAGCATTTCCTGGTTCTGGCCCATCTGCTTGAAGACGTTCCCCAGGCTCTGATGGGCCACGTGATAGACACAGTTCCCCATGACCAACCCCACCGGGCGATACCCCGAAGAGAGAAGCGTCCAGAAGTCCTGACCCGACAGATCGCTGGTAAAGGGACGGCCGTTCGGCGCGCGGTGTAGCTCGCCCTCACGGTGCTTCACCGCCGTGCCGATGGCGATGAACTCGGCGAGGTGCTCTCCCCACTCGTACCTGGTCACTTCCAGCCGCACGCCGACGATGCCGTCGGCGCCGAGCTGGTCGGCTTCCTCTTCCATGCGCGTCATTGCCAGCTCGCGCGCGTGGTAGGTCGCCTGCGTCAGGACTTCCATCTCCTGGTTCTGGCTCCAGTTCGAACGCTGATAGCCGATGTGGTAGATCGAGCTCCCGACGACGAGTCCTAGCGGCTCGAAGCCCGCCTGCTTGACGAGCAGGAACTCATTGACTGTCAGATCGCTGGTGAACAGAGCGCCGCGCATCCGCTGCAGTCGCTCGCGGCCGTGCTCGGTAAGGCCTTCCGTCGACGTCCGGTCGTAGGTCATCAGGCACTCCTTTGGAGAGCTTCAGGGCTTCAGATTGAGCGTCGCGTAGATCGGCGGCGTGGGTGTCCCCTCCTGCCGCGCCGCGATCGCGGTTCCAATGACATGAAAGGTGAAGATCATATCGGTGCGCTTGTTGCCGCTACCCAGGTCGACCTCGTACTCCTCTTCGCTCTGCTGCAGCGACACGCCGACGATGCCGGCGGCTTCGGTGTGCTGCTCTGCCTGGTGGTGCATGCGGCTCATCGCCAGGTGGCGGGCCTGGTACAGCCCGGCGGTAAAGTCCGGGAGCTCCTGGTTGTACCAGCTTCCCCAGCCCGACATCTGGCGCATCCCGGTCCAGCTCGGAACTGCGTGGTACACCGTACTTCCCGCCACCACGCCCAGCGGGGCGTAACCGGACCGCAGCAGCTTCCAGACATCCTGACCGGAGAGATTGGTGAGCGCCGGGCGCCCCTGGGGGTCGCCCAGGCCGAGACGCGCCGCCGTGCCGAACGCCTGATATTCCACGAGGCGCTCGCCCTCCAGCTCCCGGCTGTCCAGACGGACGCCAAGGACGACATCCGCCCCAACCCGTTCCGCCTCCTCGGCAAGCCGTCCCAGCGCCAGCGACCGCACGTCGTTAATGGCCTGGGTCACGACTGCCAGCTCTCCCGAGCCGGACCAGTTGCTCACGTAGCGCCAGCCGACGTGGTACACCGAGCTTCCCATCACCAGCGAGAGTGGGCGGAATCCCGTCTCGCGCGCCAGGAGAAACTCGTTCACGCTGAGGTCCGAGGTGAAGAGCCCTTTCCCTGCTCGCGCTTCGTCGAGCCGCCGCTGTGCCGACGGAGGGATTCCGCCTCGTCGCAACGCCTCCAGGCTTTCCTGCTGTGCCGCCACCGCGGCTGCCTCGTCTTGCTTCTCCTCCTCCGACCGCCGGTGAAACCAGGGCATGGTATGCGCTCCTTACTGGTTGAGCAGACGCTCGAGGGCCAGCCGGGCCTGCTCGCTGCTGCTGGCCGCTTGGGCGAGATCGCGGCTCAGAGAGTCGATCCACTCGTCGAGCGGTAGCGGCTCATTCTTCAGAACGATCCCGCGCACCGCCTTTGCCCGCGACGTCTCCAGGTGCGGACCGTCGGCCACGAGATCGTAACGCGAGTCTCCCAGCGCAACCTGGATCCGGCGGACGCGCTTGTCACGCGAGAACAGACCGCCCCGTCGATCGATCGCGGTCTGGGTCGGCAACGCCCCCGCGAGCTTCGTCGCCAGCACTTCCACGAACGTTTCGAGGTCGCGACTGTCCGCCCGCAGTGACGAGGCCACTATCTCAAAGCCTTGCGGATCCACCATTCACACCTGCGTCAGCCGGCATCTGGAGCGGCGTACCCGCTCGAGCGTTCCCACCGCGCGAACGGGTGCGTCGAGCGGTACCCGTCGGCAACGGATGGCATGTGCCATCGTAGCCGTTCCCGGGGGTCATGCGCCGCGCCCTCCTCTCCTGGTAGCCGCTCCCTGGCACATCCCTTGCTTGCACTCCTAGCATGTAGCACCGCTGATCGGGAAATGGAGAGCCCACGTGACGCAGGAATCAACCGTCCAGGCCTTTCTCGATGCGCTCAACTCGGGTGATGTCAATGGCGTCGAGAGCGTGCTAGCCCCAGACTTCGAGTTCGAAGAAGTCGCCGGAGCGGGACAGCCCAGCCGCGCCGCGCTCGTCTCGGAGCTCGAGCTGATCGGAGCCGCGTTCCCCGACATCCAGTATCGGCCGGTTCGCCAGACTTCCGAGGGGGACCGTCGATACGTGGAGTTCAAGGCGATCGGTTCGCATCGCGGGCCCTTTCTCGGTGTCCCGCCGACCGGCAACCTGGTGATCGTGAGTGGCGTCTTCAATCTGGAGACAACCGAGGAGTCGGTGCGCCGGCTGCGCCTCACCGTAGACTTCGGTGGTCTCAGGCGTCAGCTGCTCCTCGCCGCGCGAGCGACGGCATCGCCCGGGGCCACGGCACTGAACGAATAGGAGGTAGAGGCAGATGTCGACGACGGGAACCGAGCAGATCATTGCCGACTTCACCGGTCGCGTGCAGGCGCGTCTTGCACCGGATCGACTCGACGGCCCGGTGCGCCTCGACAACACGCGCACCGTCGTCATTATTCCGCTCAAGGACCGGGGACCGATCCACGCCCAGCTCCGGCGCGGCCTGGGGGACGAAGGCGTCGCGGACATCGTTGAGCAGCTGCAGATGGTGCCGAGCTTGAAGGGGCTGGTGCTGGCCAGCTACTGAACCTTTTCGGACCGGCGATTCGGCGTGAAGTCCCCGAAATGCGGCGGTGCCCGCCGGCGAGGAGAGGAGACGACTTCTCGCCGGCGGGCTGGACGGAAAGGCAATGCGATTGGGGATGGCCGGAGATGATCCCACAGCACGCGGCTGTGACCCGCCTCTACCGCATCCCCCGAGGGTCTGCGACTTACCTGGCGCCATCATATAGATTTCCCGGCGTTCGTCAATCGGGCGAAGACCCTCCTGAACGATGTGCCCAGTGTTTATGTAAACGGCTGTGAATCGCCGGTTGCTGCCCCTGAGAGCCGGACCGGGTACACACACTCCGTTCCTTCACCCCTTGTTCGGGTCACTTTTCCCCCGGAATCGTGGCTAATCCACGAAGTTCTCCACGGAGTTATCCCGGGGCTAGCTTGCCTCGACCGCCTGCTGCGGCTCCTCGCTCCGGTCCCGGGCGCGGCGCTCAAAGGCGTACATGTATCCCTGGCCGCGGACCGTCTTGATGAAGCGCGGATTGTCAAGGTCGTGCTCGAGCTTCTGGCGCAGGCGGTGGATGTGGACCTTGAGGAGGTCCTGCGCCTCCTGTTCCGGCATCCGCACACCCATGACGTGCTGCATGATCTCGCCGCTCGCCAGGACCGTCCCCGGGCGCTCGGCGAGTACGCGGAGTACCTCGAATTCGGTACGTGTCAGCGGCACGTCCGTGTCGTTGACTGTCACCATGCGCCGCCGCAGGTCGATGCAGAGGTATCCGAGCTCGATCAGGCTGGTGGCATTGCGATCCCGGCCGAAACGGCGAAGGCCGGCTCGAATCTGTGCAGCCAGCCAGTCTGGCTGGTACGAGGTGGAGACGTAGTCGGCGCCGGTCTCAAGTAGCGTCACCGCGTCCGCCACCGGCATGCCGGTTCGCACCACGACGATAAGACTCCGGCCTACTGCCTGGCAGTGCGCGACCATTCGGGCCAGGTTGTAGAGATCGGCCGAGCCGGCCAGCACCGCGCAATCCGGCTGCGAATACTGGAGGGCGTCGAAGAGGTCTTCCTCGCGCTCGACGGCGTACACCTGGAAGCCCCGTTCTCGAAGGAGCACGTCGAGCTCCGGCCCTTCTTTGTTCGGGCGCCCGTAGACGACGAGCCGCTTCTCGAGAACCACCGGTAGACACTACCCCCAGACGAGTAGACATGGTAGCACAGAAGCGGCGCCCTCGCACTCCTATTTATTGAGTGCTCGACGCCCTGCCGGATTTTGGAAAGGCCTGTCGCCTTTCGCGACGCCGGCTCACCCCGACACCCGCGTCGGGCGACGCGGAAGGCGCGACCGCTTCAGACTCGTCAGCCGCCGTCCCTGGGCCGGGCTCGTTTCGCAACCCTGGCGCCGGCAATTGCGGGCACGGCACCGACCGGTTTCGAAACCTGCGTCTAGAAAATGCTCTTGCCAAGCGCGGAGAGCGTGACCTCCACGGCGAGACGCGCGGTCTCGTTCCGCGCATCGAGGACCGGATTCACCTCCACCACGTCCATCGAGGCGAGACGGCCCGACGCCGCCACCATTTCCATGGCCAGATGCGTTTCGCGGTAGCTCAGCCCGCCAAGTACCGGCGTGCCCACACCAGGCGCCTGCACCGGATCCACAACGTCAAGATCGAGGCTGACATGAATGCCGTCGGCGTCCCTGATTCGTTCCAGCGCGCTCTCCACCACGGCCGGAAGCCCGAGCCGGTCGATGTCGTGCATCGTGTACACGCCCGCGCCACTGCGGCGCAGCAGGTCCCGCTCGCCCTCATCCAGCTCGCGCACGCCCACCAGGGCGACGTGGGCCGGATCGACCTTCGGATTGCGTCCGTCGATATCGGTCAGCCGCCCGTCACCGTACCCGGCCAGTGCCGAGAGCACCATGCCGTGGATGTTTCCGGAGGGCGAGGTG
>DATGJB010000016.1:0-52133 GCA_035295425.1 Chloroflexota bacterium
GGACGATCGTTGCGCGGCAGGAACGGGACCTGCGTCTGGACTCCACAGCGGTCGCACACCGCGGGAAAGAACTCTCGCGGGCGGCCCGGAGCGCCAAGCCCCTCCTGACGAGCGGCGCGCGCCGCCGCCCGGCACGACGGACAGCGACTGGGCTCGTTCACGAGGTTCTTGGAGGCGTAAAATGCCTGCTCCCCCGAGGTCCAGATGAACTCCGATCCACAGTCTCGACAAACCAGGGTCTTATCGTGGTACGCGATGGCCATGCTTCTCCCTCTCCTCCGACTTGCGCCGGATTAGTCCTAAAACGAGCAGATTATACCGTTGAATCGACAATCTGACAAGAGGTGAATTCGGCCAGATCTAGCCGATCGGCGCGATTTCGCCTCCCCGCCTCCCGTAGCGACGGCCGACACGCATCTGTACTCGGGGCAGCCGGGGCGCCAATCGAGCCGGCGGACAGCGCGGAAGTTGAACCCTCCAGGACCCAACGGACGCCGCGTGCGCTATCGATATGTCAAGACGAGACGGTATGACTTTTGCTACGTCTGCCTCATCCCTTCCCTGTCACAAGCAGGCGACGGAAGGGGCGACCGACGGGGCATCGGTCGCCGGAGGGGGTCGGCGGGCCCGGGACTGGGGACTCTGTCTCCCGTCCAAGGAGCGAGCCGGCGACACTTTGATCCACGGCCCCACGTTCGGTGGGTTTCCACGATGGGGTGGAAGAAAGAGGGAACGTCATGCCGCGGTGCCCGCACTGCCGGTCGTCGATGCTGCTTGATCACGTCGACTCACCGGTCAGCCGCGAGCTTCAGTGGAAGTGTCTGGGCTGTGGCCGGGGTTTCCGCTATGACCCCGGCGAGCGGCAGAACAACGACACTGCCGTCGCCGGGCTCAATAGGCCGCGGCCCGCGCCGAGGCTGGGGTAGCGACTGCAAGCGTGATCGACCCGGCACCTGGCTACCGTCCTGCCCTGCTGGACTGAGTCGTCGCGCCGCGGTCAGGGTCAGTCCCCGGGGATGTCCTTGCCGTTTCGCCGGAACAGATCGCGCCAGTTGCTCTCCTCCAGTTCCACGTTGTGCTTACGGGCAGCCCGCTGAATGCGCTTCCACGCCTCGTCACGTTCGTGGTTGCTCACTCCCTCGACCTGATCGAATCGCGCCACTGCAGCGCGCACGTGTGCCGCGTCCTGGATGGGCTCCTTGCGCTCCTTCGGAAACGCAAAGTCGTCGTCCCGCAGGTCATCTCGTTGGTGCTCGCTGAGCTCCGGCATCGCGCCCTCCTCTACCAGCCATACTGCATACCGCATGCCGCACCCTGCCTTATATCACGTTACGATAGACTGGGACCACCGCGTATACTTGGGCGGTTGAAGCAGCTCAGGGGCTAGATATGGTTCTCCCGCCGCAGGCGCAGGATTGGATAAGTAACTTTCTCGGGATCCTGGTAGAAGCCACTCCCTTCCTCCTGCTTGGCGTGGTTCTCTCAGCAACGGTACACGTCTTCGTCAGCGAGGACCGGCTACTGAAGCTGGTACCGAGGAATCCTGTCCTCTCACTCATCCCGGCGATGGGACTCGGCATGCTCATGCCCGTGTGCGAGTGCGGCAATGTGGCCGTGGCGCGGCGCTTTCTCGCGAAAGGCGTCCCGGTGTCTACCTGCATTGCTTTCCTGCTGGCATCGCCGATCTTGAACCCGGTGGCGCTCTTCGCCACTGCCACCGCCTTTCGCTACTATCCGTCAATGGTCTGGCTGCGCGGCGGGCTGGCGTTTCTGGTCGCGGCCAGTGTCGGCCTCCTGATTGGCCGTTCGGGTGCGGGCGAGCGCCTTCTGGCGGCACGCATCGAGCGCTCGCCGGAGCATGTTCACCACCATCATCACTCGCCCGTTAAGGGCCAAACCTGGCACGCACGGCTCGTCTCGCGCCTCGCCGAGGTCTCGAATCAGGCCGGCACTGAGTTCCTGACCATGATGCAGGTGCTGGTGATTGGCGCCGCGGTCGCATCGGCCACCCAGGTACTGGTCCCGCGCACCGACATCACCGGGTTGGGCGGAGGCATCGTGCTCTCCATCGTGGCGATGATGAGCCTGGCATTCGTCCTGTCGATTTGCTCGACGGTGGACGCCTTTTTCGCGCTCTCGTACTCCAACATCTTTGCGACGCCGGCGCTCCTCGCGTTCCTGGTGTTCGGTCCCATGATTTCCATGAAGTCGGTTGGCATGATGCTCACCGCCTTTCGGCCACGCGTCGTCTTTGCCATGGTGGCAGTGACCGTGGAGCTGGTCTTCCTCGGTGCGTTGCTGCTGAATCTTCGCGGAGCGCTCTTGTGACCGGCGCGGCGCCCCGGCGGAGCCGGCCCAGACGCTGCATCGAAACAACGGAGCGCGCGAGCCAGGGGAGCATAGAGCGATGACCGTGCGGCTCGAGCGGATTCGTGCTTCCGGCCGAATCGGCGGCATCGATCTTCATCGCTCTCTGCCGTCTTTTGTCCTCGCCGGCTACGGCATCTTCATCCTCTCCCTCTTCGCTCGTAATGTCATGACGTGGTACATCAACCCGAGCTATGTCGCTCCGACCACGCTGGCCGGCGCGGTCCTGGTGGGCCTGGCCTTCGGTGCGCTGGCCCGCCGTCCCGCTGTCGCCTGCCACGACGGCTGCTGCTCGACAGGAGACTGCGACTGCGAGACGCCGTCCACGCGGTGGACAACGCACGCGCTTCTCCTTTTTCCGCTGCTGCTGGCGCTGATCTTTCCGCCGCGCGGTCTCGCCGCGTTCTCGGCGAATCAACGTGGCGCTGAGATCGCCGGCCTCACCCCGATTCACGGCTCGGCGACAGTCAAGCGCGTCAGTCTGTCGGTCGACACTCGATCGTTCACGCTGGAGGATTGGGTAGGCGCGATCTCGGCCGATCCGAATCCCCGCGATTACACCGGCAAGCCGGTGGTCCTCACCGGCATGGTGCTGCACAACCCGGCAAGCGTGCCTCCCGGCTACATCATGGTTATTCGTTACCTGGTCACGTGTTGCATCGCCGATGCCCGACCGATCGGGCTGGTCGTGAAGGACACGTCGCACGGCGCATTGCAAGACAACCAGTGGGTGACGGTACGGGGCACGATGGGAGCAGCCGGCTACCAGGGACAGAGCCTGGCGGTGGTTGAGCCACAGCGCATCGACCTGGTGAAAAGCCAGAGCCCGTACGTCTATTGACGCTAGCGATAGACCATCAGACGCGCGGCGGGCTCAGGCTCGCGAAGTTTTTTGAGGGCGCGTGCCTCAAGCTGCCGCACCCGCTCGCGCGTCAGCCCTACGAGCCGGCCGACCTCGTCCAGGGTATGGGGCTGCTCGTCCTCGCCGAGCCCAAAGCGAAGCGCGATGATCTCCTTCTCACGGGGCTGCAGCGTGTCGAGAATGCTCATGATGTCGGCGCGCATGACGCGCTCCGCCGCGACCTCTTCCGGTGAAACCGCGTGGCGGTCTTCGACGAAGCCCTCCAGCTCTTCCTCACCCTCCTCGCCAACCGGACGGTAGAGCGACATCGGCTCGGGAAGAGCATTCAGCAACCGCTGTAGATCGTCCACCGTAATCCCCATCGACTCGGCGAGCTCGGCATTGCTGGGGGCGCGCTGCAGGCGTCGGGACAGGTCCTCCCATGTATTGTTCATCACTCGCACGCGGTCCTGGACGTGGACCGGTAGCCGGATGGTTCGTGCCTTATCCGCGATCGCGCGGGTCATCGCCTGGCGGATCCACCATGTCGCATATGTGGAGAACCGAAAGCCGCGCCTCCAGTCGAACTTCTGCACGGCCCGCATCAGACCGAAGTTTCCCTCTTGAATAAGGTCGAGTAGCGGGAGGCCGCGATTGAGGTGGCGTTTCGCGACGTGCACGACGAGGCGCAGATTCGAGCGAATCAAGCGCTGTACAGCCTCTTCGTCACCCGCCTCGGCCCGTTTGGCCAGCTCCACTTCTTCCTGCGCGGTAAGCAGCGGGGCGCGCGCGATCTCCCGCAAGTACTGCCGCACTGTGTCGGTCGTGCCGCCCTCACCCGGTGCGGCCAGCTCGAGGCCGGTCTCCAGCTCCTCGTCGGCGTCCTCGGCATCGTCAACGACATCCACGCCCTCGGCACGAAGCCGACGCGTAACGTCTTCCATGAGGTCGGCATCGGACCCCGCCTGGGGAAACGCCACGATGATGTCGGCCTGCGTCAGATGTCCCAGCTCTTCCGCCTGGTCGAGCAACTGGTCGAATCTGCCCTGGTTCTCCGTCTCCATTAGCCCTTCTTGTGCGAATCGTTCCCGAGCGCGGATGTCCGCGAGCACGGTGTCCTCCCGATCGCGCGGCCGGGAATCGAGCTGGAGCGCCCGTGCGATCGAATAGATCGGGCGGAACAACCACGCAATCGGGCCGCGCCGAGTGGGGGGCAAGATACATGCCATTTTCCGGCCAGCGGGGCTCCGGTCCAAGCCCGCGCGTGGGACCCGGCATGCCAGGCGAGTGGATGTCGCCTGCCGGCGCGGGGCTTGCTGCCGGGACCGCTCATCTCCTGGCACAACCGCGCGTGCCGCGCGGCGTGCGCGGCAAAAGCCGCCGATGCTCGCATGTCAGGCTGACGTTTCAGGCGCTGAGCCGGCCCACCAGCACCTTCGGGCCGGTCGGCAGCCGGCTGCCCAACGGTCCTGGTTCCAGAGTGACCGCCGCGACGGTGAAGCCGAAGGAGGGAGTCGAGAGCGGAACAATCGCGGGTTGCGACTGTCCGTAGTTAAAGACTCCGACGCTGCGTGGCTTCGTGCCACGCATCAGCCACACCTGATAGACGCGATTCGAGGGATTGGACCGCAGACCGTCCACGATGAGGTAGCCGGCGCCGTGCCTCGGCTGGACGAGAGCGGCCACGGCGGATGCATCGGGTCCACTGCCGGCGATCCGGGTGACAGTGGCGCCACGCGCCAGCTGGGCGTCTACCTGCTGCTGGAATGCGGAAGTCGACCGGAGGTGATCCAGGTCATGTCGAAGCTGGAAGTTCCAGACACCGAGGGCCGCGATGGCAATCGCCGCCGCCAGACCTAGTATCGGGGCCAGGGTGCGTCGCGCCAACCGTCCCCGGACGACCCGAAGCTGCGGCCTGGCTTGGTTGGGCAGGGGCTCCGCGCGCGCACCCGCCATGATTCTGGCGCGAAGGCCGGCAGACGGCTCAATCGGGTCGACCGCCAGCGGAAGGAGGTTGGTCACCGCCCGTAGTTCCACGACCTCGGCGCGGCACGCCTGGCACGTTGCCAGATGACGCTCGAAGCTCAGTCGCTCGTCCGGAGACAGAGCGTCCAGGACAAACGCGCCGACCAGGTCGTGCTGATTGTCGATCACTCTAGCGCCATCCCCGTCTGACTCGTTTCGAGCAGTGACCGGAGCTTGTGGAGGCCGAGGCGCATCCTCCCCTTCACGGTCCCCAACGGAACTTCAGTCAGTTCGGCAATCTCAGTGTGCGTCCGGCCCTGGAAGTATGCAAGCTCGATCGCCTCGCGCTGCTCCGGGGGCAACTGGGCGAGGGCTCGACGCACATCCTGGCCGGTCAGCGCCTGTGACACCTCCCGCCATACGTCGGTCCGGTCCGGTATGTCCATTGCTGCCTCCAGTGCCGCCGCTTGGACGCGCGTTCGCCTTCCCCGGAGTTTGTCGATCGAACGATTGTGAACGATGCTCAGCAGCCACGAGCGAGCGCTGCTCCGATCCGACCGGTAGGTATCGGCGGCCCGCCAGAGGTTCAAGAACGCCTCCTGCACGACGTCCTCTGCCTCGTTCTGGCTGCCCAGCACGCGCATTGCCAGCGAGTAGGCGAGGACGCGATGGCGGTCATAGAACGCTTCGAGCGCGCTCACATCTCTGCCCTGGATGGCGGCCATGAGCTCGCCATCGCCCCTCGGCTCAGCTACCATTCGCTCTTATCTGGTCCTTCTACTGTGAGTACGTACGATCCCCTGCTCAGGATCACCCGCACCGACCCAGTATCACAGACGGTCCCGAGCTCGCCGCGCCGTCCGGCTCCCGCACCGTGTACCGTGGTACAGACTCGCCGTGGGGTGTGCAATGACCCTGTTCCCGCTCGACCGCGTTCAGAACGCGCGGATAGACCACCGAATCGAGCCCATGCTCGAGGAGGTGCGCACGCAAGCGGCGAAATTCGACTGGCCCGAGGACGACGACCTGACCGTCGAAGACCTGCTGGGAGTCTACGATCTGGCACGCCCGCGCATGAACGTGCTCGTCACGGCACTGCAGGACATGATTGGCAGCACCGGCGCGGACATCGGTGCCGGCGTGGGCTTCCTCGCGATCGCACTGCGCCGGATCGGCATCACGACCATTCTCACCGAGCAGGACACATCACTGTGCCGCCTTGCGGCGGCGGAGGGGCTCGAGGTACGGCCCTACCGAATCGGTCGGGACCGGGTGCCGTTTGAACCGGAGTCCCTCGACTTCATAGTCCTCGCCGAAGTGCTCGAGCATCTCAAGCTTGCGCCCGTCCACGTTCTTCAGGCGCTGACGTCGGTGTTGCGGCACGGTGGACGGCTGCTCGTCACCACACCAAACGTCGCGCGGCTCGATCACATCGAATCGCTTGCCGCGGGCGAGAACTTCCTTGAACCCTTTCCCGAGGCGCTCCCGCCCGGCGCCGACGCCACGGACTACGTGGAGCACGTACGTGAGTACAGCGTTCGCGAGGTAGTTGAGGCTATCGAGGCAACCGGTTTGACCGTGGATTGGGTGCGGATGACCGGCTGGGGAGACACCGGATACCACCCGCTACCGAACCCCTTCGTCAACGAGATCGTGGTGGTCCAGGGAACGAAATAGACGGCGCGGGTCGTTAGCACTCTCGGCTCGAGAGTGCTAAAGTGAGGTTGGAAGGTGGCGGGCCTTCCAGGGACAAAACGCACTGGTTATGCAACAGGAGGCTACGGTATGTCAATCGATCGTCGACGATACTCGGGCGGCTACTTGCCGCTGCGTGAGGCCATCGATCAATTGTTCGAGGGCAGCTTCATCACTCCGTCCGCGTTGGGAGGTTCGGGAGGCTTCCCCACTGCCGACATGCACGTGAACGATGACGAGGTGATCGTGCACATGGCGATCCCCGGCGCCAATCCGAACGACATCAACATCTCGGTGACGGGCGAGACCGTCACCATCAGCGGCGAGGTCAAGAGCGAGCACCACAGCCAGAAGGGACAACCGTACTTCGAGGAGATCTGGCGCGGCCGTTTCCAGCGCTCGTTCCAGCTCCCCACGCAGGTAGACGCGAACAAGGCCGACGCGTCGTACAACAACGGGGTTCTCACATTGACCTTGCCGAAGTCCGAAGCCACCAAGCCGCGCAAGATTCAGGTGAAGCAAGGACAGCAGACCCTCGACCAGCCCGGACAGTCGGGCCAGGGTCAGGTGGAAACCGAGAAAGTCGCGGTGCACGGCGGAGGGACCTCGTAGCGGCGCGCTCACACCAGCGCACCCCGAAACCCGGGCCACGGATCACTCCGTGGCCCTTTTGCTATTCTTGGCCCAGGCGCGAGCCGCCGGCTGTCGCGTTCCTCGTAACTCCCCCGGATTCCAGTGAGCCACACATCACATCGCCTCGGCGTGAGAACGCCGGCGGCGCGGGTAACGTATCGGAGAAGCAGTGGTTGACAAGAGCGCCCTTGAGACCATCAACGCCTACGTAGATCGGCACGCCGCTGACATGGTCGACTTCCTGCGGGATCTGGTCCGCATTCCCAGCTACGATTCCCAGATCGGTCCGGTCGGCGAGGCATGCGCCGAGCGGATGCGCCGCCTCGGATTCGACGATGTTCGATTCGATAGCATGGGCAATATCCTCGGCCGGGCCGGGAGCGGGGACCGCGCGCTGCTCTTCGACAGTCACATCGACACGGTGGGCATCGGCGATCGCGCCGAGTGGACCTGGGATCCATTCGAGGGGAAGCGAGAGGACGGCATCATCTTCGGACGCGGAGCGTGCGACGAGAAGGGCTCGACGCCGCCCATGATCTACGCCATCGCCGCCTTGATCGAGCTCGATCTGCTTGGCGACTGGACGCTCTACTACTTCGGCAACATGGAGGAGTGGTGCGACGGCATCGCCCCCCACGCGCTGGTCGAGCACGAAAGAATTCGTCCGGACTTCGTGGTTATCGGGGAGCCCACCAAGCTCAACATCTACCGGGGCCATCGGGGAAGGATCGAGATCAGCGCGAGATTCAAGGGCAGGAGCGCCCACGCCGCCATGCCGCAGCTCGGCGACAATCCGCTCTACCGCGTTGCGCCGTTTCTGGAAGGGATCAGCCGGATGGGGCAGTCACTGCCTGATGATCCATTCGTCGGGCCGGGCACTATCGCCGCCACGAACGTCACGGTGCAGACGCCATCACTCAATGCGGTGCCGGCGGAGGCAGAGGTGTACCTCGATCGACGCGTGACGCTGGGTGAAACGGCAGAGCAAGTCCTGGAGCAAGTCCGTGCTCTACCGGCTGCCGGCAGCGCAACCATTGAGATTCCGCTCTACGAGGAGGCGAGCTACACCGGATTCGTCTTTCCGGTGGAGAAGGTGTTCCCGGCCTGGGCGCTCGAGGAGGACCATGCGCTGGTGCACGCCGGCAAGGAGGCATTCGCCGCTGTGTTCGGGCACCAGGCGGGTATCGGACGCTGGGAGTTTTCCACGAACGGGATCTACTGGATGGGCAAGGCCGGAATCCCCGCGATTGGGTTTGGTCCCGGCGACGAGCGCTTCGCGCACACCGTGCTCGATCAGGTTCCGGCACAGGAGGTGATCGACTCGGCCCGCTTCTATGCCGCCCTTCCGCTCTTCCTCTCCGAGGCTCTCAATCCTGGCAACCGCGGAAATGGCTGAGCCGATCGATCTCGCCCGCCGCCGCAGACGCATGGGCGCCGGCCTGGTCCGGCGGCGCACCGCGGGATCGCACGGCGAAACTCCCGCCTTCGATCCTGCCGTCCTTTCGACTCCGCTCGCGCAGGTCACCTTCGTCATCGTCGACGTCGAGACGACCGGACTTGACCCGGCGCGCGATCTCATCGTCGAGATCGGATCCGTGAAAGTGCGCGATGGACGAATCGTGGAGGAATACGACACGCTGGTTGGCATCGACCGGACGATCCCCTTCGCGGCCCAGCGCGTGAATCACATCACGAACGAGATGCTCATTGGAAAGCCGCGCATTGACCGGGTGCTGCCCACCTTTCTGAATTTCGCCGGCGCCGGCACGCTGGTCGAGCACAGCCACAAAGCCTTCGATGTCGGCTTTCTGGAAGCTGCTCTGGGGCGCAGGCTCGCCGTCCCCTACATCAACACCTGCACGCTATCGCGCCGCCTCTTCCCGTTCGTGCCGAAACACAGTCTCGACGAATGCTGCCGCCGCCATGCCATCGTCCGGACGAGCGCTCACCGCGCGCTGGGCGACGCACGCGCGACCGCAGAGCTGCTCGTGTGCTTGCTCGGCATGTGTTCGACCCGCTATCCGCGTCTCGGCGATCTGCTCAGTGCCGCATCGATCGAGCGCTGAGGGCAGCAGAAGATGGCGGGCGTGATCCAGGTTATGACCACCGTGGACGACCCTGGCACAGCCCAAACGATCGCTGCCGCCCTGATACGCCAGCGCCTTGCGGCCTGCGTGCAGATCCTCGGTCCGATTACCAGCACATATTGGTGGCAGGAGGAGATCGAGACCGCGGAGGAATGGCTCTGTCTGGTCAAGACGACCGGCGAGCACTACGACGATGTCGAGCTGCTAATCAAGCAGCTTCACCCGTACGACGTGCCCGAGGTCCTGGCGATCCCCGTCGTAGCGGGCAGTGAGGACTACCTGATATGGCTTCGAGCACAGCTTGTGCAGCAGGGCCCAATCTAATCTGAAGCGTGAGCGGGCCCGGCCTCGGCCTTCCCGCACCTGATTCTCCGGTGCCGGTGGTACTTGACTCATGGATTCACCGGTTGTAGGCTTCGACAGAGCGACGGCTAAGGAGGACCAGATGCCACTCTACATGGATGTCCACGAGAAGATCGAGGGTCTGACCAGAGAGGCGATCCAGGAGGCGCACCGCCGCGACCTCGAGGTCCAGGAGCAGCACGGTGTTTCGTACCTCCGCTATTGGTATGACACAGTCAGCGGGCGAGTTTACTGCCTGGTCGAGGCACCAAACAAGGAAGCCGCAGAGGCTGTACACCGCGAGGCCCACGGTCACGTGGCCGACGAGATCCACGAAGTCTCGGAAGGCGCGTAGCCTTACGGGGTGAGCGCCTCGACCGCGGCACGCGTGCGAGCCACATAGGGCTTGGCTCCCAATCTCTCAAATATGGCGGAGGCCGCCTCGAGTTGCTTCCTGGCCTCACCGGCGCGGCCCTGGCGGGCCAGGAGCGAGCCGAGCTCGTGCCGTGCCCGGGCCTCGCCCCAGGGATACGAGATGTCGAGCGCGAGTTGAATCGCACGCTGCAGCCGCGGTTCAGCCTCCTCTGGAGTCGCTCTGCGATCGGCTATCGCTCCCTGGATGCGGAGCGCATCGACCAGAGCCAGCGAAAGCCTCTGATGCGTCGCATCGGCGACTGCCTTGGCGATCGCATCCTCGGCCCCGTCGAGGTCGCCGACCTCGAGCCGGGTGGACGCTAGTTGAAGAAGAAAGCTCAGATGCCCTTCCCATCCCGGAGATTCGAGGAGTGGTTGCAGCCGGTTGAGCGCCGCATTCGGGTCGCCCTCGAGCAGGTCCCGCTCGGCGAGGAGGGCTTGCACCTCCCGCTGGTGATCGTCGAGATGCAAATGGCTTGCGATAGTGACACACTCGCGAAGGTAGCCCGCAGCATCCTCCCACGCTCCGGTATAAAGGGATAGCTCCCCGAGCGTGAACAGCGGCTGAACCAGCGCCCGGAGACTGTCCAGTTCGAGCGCAGCCGCAACGGCGCGTTCAGCGTGCGCCTGCGAGCGATTCCACTCGCCGGTGAGGAAGGTGCAGTACGCAGCTTCTACCGAGCGATGCGCCTTCTCGCGCGGATCTCCGAGGCGCTCCGCGACTTCTGCCGCCCGGTCGTGACACAGCACAGCCTGGTCGACCTGGTGGCGGCCGTGGTAGATCATCCCGCAGAAATCGAGCGCGATACACACCGTGTGCAGATCGCCCAGACTCTCCGCCCGCCTTGTCGCGGACTGTAACAGGCTCAGCGCGTCGTCGAAACTATCAGCGTGCATGAGAGATACCCCCTGGTGGAGCTCAGCCTCCGCCAGGAGACGGTCATCCTGGAGGCCACGCGCCAGATCGAGGAGCCGGCGGCTGGCTTCCAGTTGCTCACTCTTCTGGCCCGTATGATCGAAGAGCCGAACCAATGCGGCGTAGAGCAGGGCAAGGCTGTGAGATGGTCCAAGCGGCTCGAGAGCGTTGACGAGAGTCAGCACGCTGCGTATCCCATCAACAGCCGTTCCGGTCATCTGGCAGAGGAGTCCGATCTGCGCCACGACGCGACCCTGCGCCTGGAGGTCTTCTTCCTCGCCATACAGTCGCGCTGAAGCCTCGAGCATGCTTCGCGACTCTTCGTACCGTCCCATGACTCTCAGCACTACTCCGAGCCGTTCCTGCGCTTCCGCTTCGCGCCGTTTGTCGGCGGTGTCTCGCGACAATTCCAGTGCCAGCCGGAAATGCCGCTCAGCCTCGTCATGGGCAAACACCAGTTCGGAGCCGTCTCCCGCCAGCAGGGAGTACTGCACAGCCTTCTCCGTGTCGTCTCCTTGCATGAAGTGCCACGCCAGCTCCGCGGCACGCTTGTCGCGGATGCGTGCCGGGAGAGATTCCATCGACCCACCCGCCGCGAGGTGCAGCCTCCGTCGCCGTCGCGGTGACAGGCTCGCGTACAGTGCCTGCTGGGTTAGTGCGTGGTCGAAGGCGAACCGGTCGTTGCCAGTCGTGCGTACCAGTCCGATGGACGCCGCTTCCATGAAAGCCGCGTCGATCTCGTCCTCGAGCTCCACGTTCTCCCCTACCGGCACTTTCATCATGACGAGATCGTCGAAGCTAAACGCCGGACCAAGCACGCTCGCCTCCTGAAGCACTTCCTGTGCTTGCGGGCCAAGGCGCGAGACGCGCTGGGCGATGACCGAGCGCACGCTCTCCGGTACGTCGATGTCCCGGATTGAGCGCTGCTTCCAGATGCCGTTCTGCCAGAAGAGGCTGCCGTTCTCCACCAGCTCCTGCAGCACCTGCTGCGTGAAGAATGGATTGCCGTCGGTGTGCCGGAACACCAGTGCGGCCAGCTCGGATTCCTGATCCAGTTCGCCCATGGTCTCGCGGATCAAGAATGAGAGCGCTCTCTCGTCCAGGCGCCTGAGCACGACGCGCTCCATCACCTGTTCCCGGCTCAGGTCGCGCAGGGTGGCCTCCAGCGGATGTCCAGGATGCACTTCGACATCGCGGTAGGTCCCGAGGAGCAGCACACGTCCGGCACGCGTCTGACGGGCCACGTGCTGCAACAGCTGGAGGCTCGCACTGTCGGCCCAATGCAGGTCATCTAGCATCAGGATTACTGGACGCTCCTCGGCCAGCGCCAGCAAGAATGCGGACACCGACCGAAACAGGCGCTCGTGCGCTTCGGGGCTGTCGGACGGAGCGACAGCCGCCGAGTCCAGCTGGTCCGGCAACAGACGCGCCAGGTACGACCAGCGCTGCGGTATCTGGTCGCGGATACCAGTGGGTGCTGCGTCGTAGGCCATCGCCAGCGCATCGAGAAAAGGGAAGTACGGAATCGACTGCTGGGGCTGGTAACAGCGGCCGGCCGCGACAAGAAAATCCCGAGCATGCGCGGCGCGAGTCAGCTCCTGCGCGAGGCGGGTCTTTCCTATCCCGGGCTCACCGGCGAGCACGACGAGGCGCCCCTGGCCCAGCGCAACCGCCTCCACAGCATGTACGAGCCGACGCAGTTCTTCCTCGCGCGCAACCAGCGTGCCCGTTGGCAGCGAACCCAGAAAGCCGCCAGTCGCGAGCCGCTGTTTCGACTCCGGTGCGTTCTCCAGCTCGACGGCCAGCGATCGTGTGGATGATCCGGTTATTGGGATGAGTTTGACGGGTTCACCGAAGCCCTTGACCACGACCGATCGGGATTCGCCGTACACCAGACCATCGACTCTGCGAGCGAGGTGAATGACTCCCTCACTCGCCAGAATCTCCCCCGCCTTGGACAGTCCGCAGAGGCGCGCGGCCAGGTTGAGAGCGGTCCCGCGGTAGCCGCCCGGGACCGAGACCGCTTCGCCGGCATCTAAACCGATGCCCACACCAAGTGGAAAGGCTTCATTCCCTCGACGCAGCCGATCCTGAAGTTCGACAGCAGCGCGGAGGGCCTGCCGTGCCGACGAGAAAACAACGAGGGCCTCGTCGCCGCGGAGCTCGACTACCCGGCCTTCCCATGCACCAACAGCCTCCTCCACGAGCTGCGCGAAATGTGTCGCGAGCCGTGCGGCTGCCTCATCCCCGTGCTCGAGCGTATACGTGGTGTAGCCCCGCACGTCGGCAATCAGGAACGCGTGGACACCGGGATCCAGCACCCCGGCCCGATGGTTTCCCGCGGCGGTTGACGGTCTACCTCGCGCCGCAAGCTGCAGTCGGCTGCGCTCCTCCGTGGACAGCTGCAGGCCCTCGGCGAGCTGGCGGACGGTGGCCAGGTGGGGCCGCGTCTTGACTCCTCGCTCGAGGTCGCTGATGGCTCGCGCGCTCAATTGCGCCCGCTCTGCCAGCTCCTCCTGGGTGAGTCCAGCCAAGAGGCGAAAGCGTTGCAGCATCTCGCCGAAGCCAACTACGGTCTGCGTCTCCATGGATGCCTGCGTTCCAAGCTGCGGTTGCCCACGATCCGGGCAGCCGGTTGGCGAACTTGATCGGATGATATCACCCCTGGCGATAAACGTGTGAGCAACGTGTGCCCATTCGTTCCGGTCGTTCATGGTCGTCTGCCCCGGCGCGTCGCAGACTGACGGTACGGCCTCTGGAGGCGTGCCGACCAGCGAAAGGAGGGTACGTGGGCAGACACACAGCGAAGTAACCACCAGCTACACGAAGAAGGAGCAGAGCACATGACAACAGCTACCGCCCCGACGATCGACATGGAGCGACTGCACAGCGTGGTCGGCTCCCTGGTAAGCGACTACAACGCCGCGCTGGCAAGCGCGCTCGTCTACATCGGTGACCGCAACGGTCTCTTCGCCTCCATGGCCGGCGCCGGAGCCGTGACACCCGAAGACCTCGCGGCGAAGACCGGTCAGTCGCCACGGTACCTGAGGGAGTGGCTATCGGCAATGGCCTGCAGCGGCTATGTGTCGTACGAGCCAGCTACGGGTGAGTTCAGCTTGCCACCCGAGCAAGCGCTCTGCCTTGCCGATCCTGACAGCCCGGTGTTCTTCAGCGGACTGTTCGAGATGTTACCCACCTGGTACCGAAACGCGCACAAGGTGGCAGATGCATTCAAGACGGGTACGGGAGTGCCGCAGAACGAGTACGGCCATGAGTTCTGGCACGGTTTCGAGCGCTTTACGAGGGCACAGTTTCTCAACCATCTCGTCCAGGACTGGATTCCCGCCATCGAGAGCCTCGATTCCAGGTTACAAAGGGGTGCTCGGGTTGCCGACATCGGATGCGGAAACGGCCAGGCTTGCCTCATCCTCGCCGAGGCCTACCCGCGGTCCGTGTTCACGGGCTACGACGACTATCCGCTCGCCATTCACAACGCCCGACGTCGTCTCGCCAGCAGCGGCCACAGAGAACGCGTCCGCTACGAACTCCACGACGCGGCCGACGGCATTCCTGGTGAGTTCGACTTGATCACCATCTTTGACACTGTCCACGACATGGTGGATCCGGTAGGCTCGCTTACTGGCATCCGCAAAGCGCTGGCGCCGGACGGCGTCGTGCTCTGGACCGAGTTCAACGTTTCCGGGAATCTGGCTGAAGACCTCACGAATCCATTGAACCTCGGCAAGTTCACTTACAGTGCCAGCACGCTGTATTGCATGACGACGTCGCTGGCCGAGGGTGGCGCCGGGATCGGAACCTCCATGGGACCGCACAAGGCCGAGGAGCTTGCCCGGGACGCGGGGTTCGCCAGCTTCCGCCGACTGCCCATCGATGACCCGTTCACCGCGGTGTACGAGGTGCGGGCATAACACCACCGGAGCGGCCGGGTGACACCCGGCTGCTCCCGGCACCCGCCCGATTCTTCGGTCTAGACTACAAACACTCGGAGAAGTCGAGTCACCCAATAGGAGACCAGAATGGTACAGCAGGCGACAGCGACATCAGTGCGGTCCATCGACGAGGCGAGCACCGAAGCATTATGTGCGGCGGTACGCGGGGAGGTGCTGCTGCCGGGGCACGACCGATACGACGAGGCCAGAACGATCTGGAACGGCATGATTGACAAGAAGCCCGCCATTATCGTCCGCTGTGCCGGCGTGGCAGACGTGATTCAATCCGTCGCGTTTGCGAAGGAAGCCGGCCTGCTACTTGCGGTCCGGGGCGGCGGTCACAATTGGGCTGGGCTTGCCGCGTGCGATGGTGGCATTCTCATCGATCTTTCGCCCATGAAAGGCATTCTGCTTGACCCGGAAGAGCGCCTGGCTCGCGTGCAAGCCGGGGTGTTATGGGGAGAGCTGGATCGGGAGTGCCAGGCGCTCGGTCTCGCCACTACTGGCGGCCATGTCTCGACGACAGGCGTGGCCGGCCTTACCCTCGGTGGCGGCGTCGGTTGGCTCTGCCGCAAGCTCGGGCTCACGATCGATAACCTGCTATCGGTTGACGTGGTAACCGCCGATGGCCGGTTCCTGCAATGCAGCGAAAGGAAGCACGAGGACCTCTTCTGGGGACTGCGCGGCGGCGGCGGGAATCTTGGAATCGCCACGTCGTTTACCTTCCAGCTGCACCAGGTGGGCGAGGTAGTCGGCGGGCTGGCATTCTGGCCGGCCGAGCGAGCAGCGGAGCTGTTGAAATTTTACCGAGAGTACATCGCGCACATCCCTGATGACCTGACCACCGTCGTGGCGCTCCTCACCGGACCGCCGGCTCCCTTCCTTCCGGAGAACATGCACGGCCGACCGCTCATCGCGATAGGCGTGTGTTATGCAGGTGACATTGACGAGGGCTTGGAAGTTGTGCGCCCGCTCAAGCAGTTCGGCCCGCCCGGCGCCGACGTGATTGGCCCGATGCCGTACACGGTCCACCAATCGCTGCTCGACCCCATTCTGCCTCCGGGTCTCAGATACTATGTCAAGTCAGTGTTCCTGGACGACCTCACCGACGACGGGATGCGGGTCCTGGTCGAGCACGCCGGACGCATGACGTCACCGCTTTCGGTCGTGACGCTCCAGCATTACCGAGGTGCGGTGAGTCGAGTGGATACGGACAAGACGGCCTACGCCTACCGCAATGCCGCCTTTGCCGCAACCATGGGCGCGGCGTGGACCGATCCCGCGGAGGATGAGACGCACATGCGTTGGTCGCGAGACTTCTACGCGTCCATGTTGCCTCTCTCGAAAGGTGTGTATGTGAACTTTATGGGCATGGGCGAGGGCGAGGATCGCGTCCGTGCGGCCTACGGGGACAAGACCTACAACCGACTGGTTGCCCTGAAAGACCGCTACGATCCAGGCAACCTCTTCCGCGTCAATCACAATATCAGGCCGTCACGCTCGAGTCTCGTATCGTAGATCCACGCATGCACGCGGCCGCAGGGATGTAGGCTGCCTTTCAACACCGTGGACCGGAAGCTCGGCGCCTGGCTCCGGAAGGCTTTGAAAGCCCTAGTTTGTGTTACGGACTGCGAGTTTCGAGAGGAATGCCGGCACCCGGCGCGCCGTGGTCGAGCACGGCGGAGAACCAGACTCCCAGGTCGCCGAGTTCTTCGCCATCGATCTGGTGCCCCATCCGATACTCGCGATAGGTCAGCACCACCGGCGTCGCATCCAGTAGCTGCTTGCCGGCCCGCGCCCACATTATGGGAATGACCTGATCAGCCACGCCGTGGCCCTCGAAGAAGGGATGACCGGCGGCGGCATCCGGCCGGTACGGTAGGTCGGAGTGTACGGGGAGATAGCCGCTCAGTACCGCCGCACCGGCCACGAGGTCGGGATCGGTCAGAGCGAGGACCCCGGCCAGCGTTGCCCCATTGCTGAAGCCGCCCAGGTAGATCCGTGATCTGTCGAGGGGGTACGTCTCGGTCACTTCGCCAAGGAACGCGCGGACCTTACGCATGCTGGAATCGAGGGTCGCAGGATCCGGGTAGCCGACTCCCTGGGGAGCGAGGTCGTACCAGACATAGCCGCCCCATCCGAACCGAAACGGCGCGCGCGCCGAGACGACGAAGAGACGCGGATCGAGCTGGTGGGCTAGCGGCAGCAGGTCACGCTCGTCAGCGCCACGTCCATGCAGGAGAATGAGAGCAGGATGCGGTGCCTCACCGGCAATCGGTCGACGCGCTTCGTGGTGCAAGGTGAAGTCGTGCAGCGTCGTCGCTCCTTCGCCCGAGTGTAACCACTGCGATCATCCATAGGCACCAGCTCCGGTTGTCGAGAGCCGGCCTCGTCACGCGACACCGGCGCGTGGTATCAAGCAGTGCACCCGGATGGGAAAATGCAACTGTGGTGATGTGGCCGGAAGGCCAACTGCACGCCCAACGGAGGCACATGTCGCAGCCTGCGAGCGATGGGACAGGAAGGCCCTTGGAACGCGTCAAGATTGCCAGTGGCACGCGATGGGAGCCGATCGTCGGCTATTCCCGGGCGGTCCGGGTCGGTTCGCATGTCTACGTGTCGGGCACGACTGCGACCGACGACGCTGGGCGGGTAGTCGGGGTCGGGGATGCCTACGCCCAGACCCGGCAGACTCTCCGGAACATCGAGGTGGCCCTCGAACGGGCCGGCGCCGGCCTGAAAGATGTCGTGCGGACTCGTATCTACGTCCGCGACATCGACGACTGGGAGTCGATCGGACGCGCCCACGGCGAGGTGTTCGGGCTGGTCATGCCGGCCACCGCTATGGTCGAGGTGAGCCGACTGGTGGACCCCGACATGCTGGTCGAGATCGAGGTCGACGCGGTTACGGACTGAGGTCCGCGATAGCTGCTTCCAGTATGTCGAGTCCCTCCTCGATCAACGCCTCCTCGATGACCAGTGGCGCCAGAATCCGCACCACGTTGTCGTAGAGCCCGGCTTTGAGGACGATCAGCCCGCGCTCGAGGCAGCGCTCCAGGACAAGGGCCGTCTCGCGTTTGGCCGGCTCCCTGGTCCGCTCATCGGTCACCAGCTCGATGGCCTGCATCGCTCCCAACCCCCGCGCCTCGCCGATCAAGGCGTACCGAGCGGCCATCGCCGAGAGGCGGCCGGCTATCGTCTGTCCAATCATGCCCGCCCGGGCTACCAGATCCTGCTCCTCGAACATGTCCAGCACTACCAGCGCGGCCACACACGCCAGCGGATTGCCCCCGAACGTCCCACCAATGCCGCCGGGTCCCGGCGCATCCATGAGGTCGGCACGTCCGACCACCGCGCCGAGTGGGAGACCAGCTGCGATCGACTTGGCCAGGACCATCAGATCGGGCTCGACGCCGGCATGTTCCATTGCCCACATCCGGCCGGTCCGTCCGAAACCGGTTTGTACCTCGTCGGCAATCAGCAGTATCCCCTCGCGGTCGCAGATCCGGCGCAAGGTGCGCAGCCACTCGGGCGGCGCAACGATGAAGCCGCCCTCGCCCTGCACCGGCTCGACAATGATCGCCGCGACCGACTCAGGCACCACCGTCGTGGCGAAGAGCCGATCGAGGTCCTCGCCCGACTCCACGGAGCACCGTGCGGGGTCGGCGCACTCACATCGATACCGATACGGATACCGCGCATGGTGCACGTCGGGAGCAAACGGTCCGAAGCCTGCCTTGTACGGCCGCTCCTTCCCGGTTAGCGCCATTGCCATGGACGTGCGGCCATGAAAGGCGTTCTCGAAGGCGATGATCGCCGGTCGACCGGTGGCGACCCGAGCGATCTTGACCGCATTCTCGACTGCTTCCGCCCCACTATTGACCAGGAGCGTTTTCTTCGCTCCGTCTCCAGGCGCCGCCGCGGCGAGGCGCTCCGCCAGCTCGATGTACGGGGGGTAGTACGAGACACTGAAGCACATGTGCAGGAGACGAGTCGCTTCCTGCTGAATGGCGTCGACGACCCGGGACGGCGTGTGACCGACGTTGAGCGTGCCGATCCCTGCAGCGAAGTCGATGTAGCGACGCCCGTCGACGTCCCAAACCTCCGCTCCATGGGCATGGTCGACGACGATTGGATCGTACGTCGCGACGCCACGCGGCACGAACGCCCGCCGACGCTCGGTCCAGATTGCAGTCTTCGTTTCGGTATCGGTGTGCATGGCCTAGAGCTTCGCCATCACGTGCTTGATCTCGGTGTAGTCCTCGATCGAGTAGGCCGACATGTCCTTGCCGTACCCCGACTGCTTGAACCCACCGTGCGGCATCTCGGAGACGAGCGGAATGTGGTCGTTGATCCACACCGTTCCAAAGCGCAGCTTGCGGGCGGCACGCAACGCGCGCCCCACGTCATTGGTCCACACCGACGCGGCCAGGCCGTACGACACGCCGTTGGCCCAGGCAAGAGCCTGCTCTTCGTCGGAGAAATGCTGGACAGTGACGACCGGCCCGAACACCTCGCGTTGCACAATCTCCGCGTCCTCCGCGACGTCGGTCACTACACTCGGGCGGTAGAAGAAACCGCGATCCCCCACCGGGCCGCCCCCGGTAAGAACCGTTGCCCCGCCGGTGCGGGCTCGCTCCACGAATCCGGCGACGCGCTCGCGCTGCTCGGCAGATACGACCGGGCCCATTTCCACGTCGTCGACCGGATCGCCCACCGCGATCGACTCAACCGCCGGCACCAGCGCCGAGAGGAGATTGTCGTACTGGCGATCGGCGACGAGCACCCGGGCGGCTGCAGTGCAGTCCTGACCACTGTTGTAGTAGCCGGCTACCCGCACCGCGGCCGCCACCGCGTCGAGGTCGGCGTCGTCGAAGACGACGACGGGCGCCTTGCCCCCGAGCTCGAGATGAACGCGCTTGAGCGTACTCGCGGCGGTCCGGGCCACCTCCTTCCCGGTGGCGACGTCGCCGGTCAGGGAGACCATGTCGACGCCGGGATGGCGCACCAGCCCGGCGCCAACCGGCTCGCCGTCGCCGGTGATGACGTTCAGGACACCGGGCGGGAAGATTTCGGACGCGAGCACTGCCAAGCGGAGCGCGGTGAGCGGCGTCAGCTCGGACGGCTTCAGAATGACCGTGTTGCCGGCGGCCAGCGCCGGTCCGATCTTCCAGATAGCCATCATCAGCGGATAGTTCCAGGGCGCGATTGATCCAACCACGCCGACCGGCTCGCGCCGAATCATGCTGGTATAGCCCTGCATGTACTCGCCGGCAGACTTGCCCTCGAGGACCCGCGCCGCGCCGGCGAAGAAGCGAATATTGTCCACCGACGCTGCTATCTCGTCCGGGACCGCGGCGAGCGGCTTGCCGACGTTCTCCGCTTCGATCCTCCCCAGCTCGTCCGCGTTCTGCTCCACCGCGTCGGCCAGCTTGAGGAGCATGAGACCCCGCTCGCCCGGGGTGGTTTCGGACCACGTCTCTTCGAACGCCTGTCGTGCTGCGGCGACCGCCCGGTTGACATCTTCCTCGGATCCCTTGCCGACTTCGGCAATCACCTCGCCGGTCGCAGGATTGACGATCTCCTGTGTCTCACCTTCGGCGGCAGCCAGCCACTCACCGCCGATGAACATTTGCCGCTGATCCGTCACGCTCACCATGGTTTCTTCTCCTTGCTCGTTTCCTTCAAAACTTCACCACTCAAGCGCGGCGCGTACGCCTGGACACCGATCCGGCCTTCGATTCAATGCCGCGCCAATCTCTCGATGATCGACTTGCCAGACGGAGGGCGGCCGGACCGTTCTGCCCGCCGGTCGACTGCCTCGAAGGCATGTTGGGCGTAGCGCACCGCAAGCCAGCGCAGGGGCTCGGGTTCCCAGAGGGGAGGCCGATGGCCCACCTGCGGAAGCGAGCCCAGGGCCGATCGGCGACCCGCGATCAGGTCAGCCAGAATTCGGCCGCTGAGGTTGCTGGTTGCCACCCCCTGACCCGTATATCCGAACGCCGCGGCAATTCCTGTCCGGGAGTCGTACTGCACCGACGGCATCCAGTCACGCGGCATGCCGACCGGCCCTCCCCAGGTGTGCGTGAAGCTGACGCCTCGCAGGCTGGGAAACCAGTCGACCACCATCCGCCTGATCATCTCATGGGTGGCCGGGTGCCGGTCGAACTGGTCTTCAATCCTCGAGTCCCAGTGGTACGGCGCCCCCCTGCTCCCGAAGAGAATCCGATCGTCGGCAGTGCGTGCCAGGTAGTCGACCGTGTAGCGCATGGACGAGATGCACTCATGCCCCTTCCAGCCGATCTCCGCCCAAATGTCAGAACCGAGAGGCTCTGTCAGCACAATCAGCGAGTAGAGCGGCAGGAGCTGGCGATGGAGCTGAGGCAGTCTGGTGAGGTAGGCTTCTCCCGCCAGAACGATGGCTCGTGCCTGCACATCGCCGTGCGCGGTGCGGAGGCGCGGCGCGGCGCCAGGCGTGAAGCCCGTGACCTCGGTCTGCTCGAAGACCGTCCCGCCGCGGCGCTCCACCGCGGTTGCCAGACCACGCACCAGCCGGCCCGGGTGAACCGTGGCACAGTCTGCAGCATAGAGGCCGGCAACCACGCCATTGACTCGCACGCGCTCGGCGGTCTCGGCTGGACTCAGCATCCGTACCCGTTCGCCGATCCCCAGTAGTCGATACGACTCGAGGACGGCTTCCAGGGCAGGAAGCTGTTGACGGCCACGGGCAAGACGCAGGCAACCGCCCTTGACGAATTGCGGGTTGATCCCCTCTGCGATGCAAACACGATCGACCTCGTCGACAGTGTCGCGCATCGCGTCGGCCAGAGCGAGGGTCGACTCCCGGCCGAAGCGGCGGACCAGTTCTCGCGGCGAGACGGGGAAGACCGAGCTGCACCAGCTGCCGTTGCGTCCTGATGCGCCGAATCCCGCGATCTCCTTCTCGAGGATGACGACGCGCAGTGAGGGATCGTGACCGAGCAGGTAGTAAGCCGTCCACAATCCCGTGAAACCGGCGCCGAGAATGGCGACGTCGACTGTCATCGGGCCGGGAAGTGACGGCCGGGGCGTTAGATCCCCGGCGGTCTCGAGCCAGAAGCTGTAGCCGCGGTAATCCTTCATGCTGCCGTGCAGGTCGGATCAGATAGCCAGCGCCGCATCGCGGGCCGCCGCGATCGTCTCCTCAATGTCTTCGTCACTGTGCGCCGTACAGACGTAGAAGCACTCGAGCGGGTCGGGATGGATGTACACCCCGCGATCCTGCAGTGCGCCCTGGAAGCTGCTGAACTTCTCGAGATCCACGTGCCGGATGACGGTGCGGTAGTCGGTGAGTGACTCAGTACCGTCGGTAAAGAAGATCTGGAGGAGCGGTCCAATCCCCTGGCACACCGCCTGGTGACCTGCGTCGCGCGCCGCCGCCTGCAGTCCCTCGCGCAGACGCTCACCTTTGCGCCAGAGATCGGCAAACATCGGTGGATCGGCCCGCATGATGCCGAGAGTCGCTTGCGCCGCCGCCATACCGACCTGATGGGCGTTGTAGGTCCCCCCGTGCATGACCTCGTTCCGCGCCTCGAGGTCCATGATCTCGCGACTGCCGCCGAAGGCGGCAATCGGGTATCCTCCCCCCAACGCCTTTGCCCATGTGACGAGATCGGGAACGACTCCAAAGGTTGCAACCGCGCCGCCGATGGCCAGTCGAAAGCCCGTCTTGACCTCGTCGAAAATGAGCACCACTCCGGCCTGCCTCGTGAGGTCGCGCAGCGCCTCCAGGTACCCGGGGCGTGGAGGGATGACCCCGCAGTTGCACATGACCGGCTCGGTCAGTACCGCTGCAACCTCACCCTGGTGCTCGCGCAGGGCTTGCTCCACCGCCTCGACGTCGTTCCAGGGCAGGGGGATGAATAGGTCGGCCGCCGCCTGCGGCGTGCCCTTCGAGCCCGCCACTGGCCGCGGGGCATCATCCGGACCGGCAAGGTCGAGAGATGGGTGGCAGCTGACAAACGTGGAGTCCGTCCAGCCATGGTATTGCCCTTCGAATTTGATGACCTTTTCGCGCCCGGTGTAGGCGCGAGCGAGACGGAGAGCGGCTGAGACTGCCTCGGTTCCCGTGGTGCTGAAACGGATCAGATCGACTCCCGGCACCGACGCCACGATCGTCTCGGCAACATCGGCCTCGGTGTCGTAGGGAAAGGTGAACTGCAGACCCCGCGTCGTCACCATGTCGATCACGGCATCGTTCACCGCGCGCGGCCTGTGCCCGAAGATGAGCGGGCCGTAGCCCAGCGAATAGTCGATGTAGCAGTTACCGTCAACATCCCAGAAGCGCGAGCCCTCGCCACGGTCGAAGCACATCTCCAGACCGTTCTTGACACGGACGTAGTTGCTCTCTCCGCCGGCGACCACACGTGCAATGCGCTGGAAGAGCTCCTGAGACTTGTCGAGGCTAACGGTGGTTTGAGCAGTAACGGGTGACATGGATTCTCCTTGCGGGTTCCGGAGCGAGCGTCGCGGCGCCCCGGATTACGGGGCCGGATGCCTACGGCGTGACGGACACGGCACTGGCGCCGCCCATCGGCTCCTCGGGGCCGGCCACCTCAGTTGGCTGCCGGTAGAAGGCCGGATTGTGGATCCAGGACCAGGCGAGAAGTGGAACGCCGATCAGGATGGACCCCACCCCGGTCCAGAACTGCGCCACGGTCAGTCCGCGGGCAGCTTCCACGAAGATGTAGAAGAATCCCAGCCCGCCGGCCAGCGGGAAGATCCCGGCAAAGACGAAGTTACCAAGGCTGGTGAAAAGCAATCGCCGGTAGTACCACGCCGCGGCGATTCCCGTCAGCCCGTAGTAGAAGGCAATCAGGAGGCCGATGGCCAGAATGGCGTTCTGAATCGCCTGACCAACGCCACCCGAAGCGTACAGCGAGATGACGTAGACGGCGATCGACACCGCACCCATGATGATCGTCGAGAACCACGGCGTCAGGTACTCGGAGTGGACCGCGGCGAAGATCCGCGGAATGATCCGGTCGCGTGCCATCGAGAAGGTCACGCGGGCAGTGGGGAGAATCGTCGTCTGGGTCGAAGACGCGGCGGACGAGATGACGGCGAGGACCATGAGGTACCACAGCTTGTTGCCGCTGCCGGTCAGGCTCTGCGCCATGTAGGTCAGGACATCGGAGGAGTTGTTGTCGGCAGCCGAGGGCGTGAAGTAGGCAGCGGTGGCGAAAGCGGCGAACAGATAGATGATCAAAAGCACGAATGTCGACAGGACCGTTGCCAGGCCCGGGGCGTGGGTAGCGTCCTCAGTCTCTTCGTTGACATTGGCTGCGGTGTCCCACCCCCAGTAGATGAAGACGGCGGCGAGCACCGCGGTCAACATTACCGGACCGCCGCCCGGGGCCTGCCAGGGCAGTAGCCAGTTCAGCGACGGCACGTGCGAGCCTTTCGGGTGATTGGCATAGACGTCGATGATCGCCCAGAGGCAGAAACCCATGACGATGACGTATTCCAGCGCGAGCAGCACCCACTGTGTCATGGCCGACAACCTGATGCCGCGAAGCACGATCCAGGTCATGATCACAATCCATGCGATGCCGAGAACCAGGTTCCAGGTTTTGTTGCTGGCATCCTGACCGAAGAGCGTCAGCGTGCTGGCAGCCGCCACGCCGGCCAACGAGATCATCACGATGACATCGGCCATGACGATCACCCAGCCGGTAAGAAAGCCGATCGCAGGGTGTAGGGCTCGCGCCACCCAGGCATATGACGCCCCGCAGTTCGGGATGCGCCGGTTCAGCCAGTAGAAGCCGACGGCTACGCCAAGCATCGGCAAGAACGCGATCAACATGGCGCTCGGGGCGAACAGCCCAACGCCGGCGGACCCGATCAACAGTGCAAGGGTCGCCGTCAGACTGTATGCCGGCGCGGTACTCGCCACACCGATGACTGTACCGTCGAACAGCGTGAGAGCGCCCCGACGCAAGTGTTCTGCCCCGCGTTCCTCCGCGAGCACCTGCGCATCTGGACTCAGTTCCGTGGGCATCCTGACCTCCTCTTCTCCACCACGAGTGATCTCATATCACAAACCGGGAATACGCTAGTCGCGCAGTACCTCCTCCCGCGCCTGGACCATCCGCCAGCCGCCGAGATTCATCTTGTATACCCGCAAGAGCATGAATGTTTCGGTTCGGCTCACCCCCTCCACTCTGTGCAGCTTCTCGGTCAGAAACGTTGCGAACTCTTGGTGGTTCTGGGTGATGACCTCGACCAGGAGATCGAATGAACCGGTGGACATGACGACGTAGCTGACCTCGGGAAAGCGCGCGAGCTCGCGGGCCACGCCGTCGATACCCCGCTCCCCGTCAATGCCCACGCTGATGCCGATCATGGCCATGCTCTCGAAGCCGATCTTGAAAGGGTCGGCGACTGCGACGACCTGAAGCACTCCGCTGTCGACCAGCTTGCGATAGCGCTGCCGGATGGTCCCCTCGGAGACGCCGAGCTCCGCCGCGATTTGCGAGAACGGCATGCGCCCATCGGGTTGGAGAAGAGCGATGATACGCCGGTCGACGTCGTCAACCCGCGCTGCCGGCGATTGCACCACCAGCTCCGTCATGCTGTTCGTTCCCTCAGTCAGAGCGCCGATTTTCTTCGAAATCCGTCGCCGCTGTGGTGGTTTACCACGGTTTCCATGGTATCACGCAGCGATCTATGCTGCAATTCGCCGCGTGTGACCGAATGGATCGAGCGTTGAGGTACCAAGGTAGGGATGATCTGGGTCGCGTCGGTGCCAGACCTTGCCCAACTGGTCGGCTGCGAAGCGAAGGCCCTGTGATGACGCGCGCAGTCGGGCATCGATGCCGGGCTGGTTTCCTTTTGCCTTCTCGTCGCGGAACTTGGGGCGAAAGTCCTCCCGCCGAGGGGACGCGCGACCCTGTACGCGGCGGAAGGCACGTGGTCGAATGGCATCGCAATCAGGCACCGTTCGGGAGATGTGATGAGATCGATCGTTTTCGTCTTGATTTTTGCGGGCTCGGTCATACCACTCGCCGGCCACGCCTCGGCAAACGTCGCCCGTCAGTCGAGCTGCTTCCATACGTTGGCACAACACCATGTCGCGCCGGCCTTCCGCAACGCCGCCTGCAGCCCGACCCTGCACCGCTGAGACGCGCACGCCCCACGTCGATAAAGGAAAGGAGACGGGCCGCAGCATGGCGACCCGTCTCTCTCATAGCCCGAGACGATGCTTCGTCTTCGGGATTAATTCAGGAGGGCGACCCCACGTAGGCGAGCGAGCTCGTCGGACTTGACGTCACGAAACCGACGATCTGGCCCTTGTCGTTGATGCCGTTGAGGAAGGTATCGGTGTCGCCTCCCGGCAGGCTGACGCTCTGCCACTGTGCATGACCGGTCGGATCGGTGAGCACGAATCCGTGGACGTTACCCCCGGCATCAGTCCAGGTCCCGACGATCTGATCCGAGTTGTTCACGCCGAAGGCCTGCGTTGCAGCCGCACCGGAGTACTGGAACTCGGTGAGCCTCTTGCCCTGGAGCAGGAAGCCCTGGGTCGAACCGCCCTGCACCGCGAACCCGACGATGTCGCCCTTGTCGTTGCTTCCCGTCGCTTGCGCGCTCGTCGCCCCGGGCAGACGGAGGGACTTGAACCTCCCGGTGGCCTGGTTGTAGGTGTACGGGTGCGAGTTGCCTTTCCCGTCGTTGTAGAAGCCAACGGCAATGCCGCCGTCGTTCATGCCGAGCAGCTGATTAACGTGCGGAGTCTTGTGAGGGGTACGGGGATTCTGCACCGACGTGAAAACGCCGTTCCATTCCACGAACCCGTAGTTGTTGTTGTTGGCGTCCGCCCAGAACCCGGCTGTGTTGCCGTTGTTCGTGACGGCGATCACCTGCGTCTGAATCGAGCCAGGATAGTTTTCGCTCGCGAAGTTGTTCGCACCATAGGGCGGCACGACCGTGAACCCCTGGTTGGGGTGATTCGGATCGGCACCGCTGCCGTAGTACCCGGCGACGACCCCCGCGTTGTTGATACCGAGCGCTTGATTGAACGTCGGGTCGACGGGATCGGTGATCTGCGTGTAGGTGTACGCCGTGGGATGAGATGCGCTCGCGACGGCGCCGCGTACACCAGTTCCCAGGACGCTCAGTGCGACGAGGGCACCGGCGGCGAGGCGGAGGGATTTCTTCATCGATGTTCTCCTTGGTGTGCTGACCTTCTAATTAGCTAGGGATCTCGCTGTTGGCGAGTCGCGCGCCCCGTCAACACCCTCCACTCTGAGCCAAAATTCGGGATGCGAACACTTACAGAGCCCTCACAATGCCCTCACATGCAGGGTCCAGGTCGATTGGTGGGCGGCGTTGCAAAGCACTCGTGACCCGGGCCGGTGAGCATGGCGTGACTGGTACCATGCGAGAGAGAGTGGTCGACGACCACGAGCAGTGGGGATTGAAGGTTGACGGGCACGTCGGAGTTGACGGTGAACGAAGCCTCCACCTTCAGTCAGCTCCTGCGGCACTGCCGCCTGGCCGCTGCACTGACGCAGGAGGAACTGGCAGAACGCGCCGGCGTGAGCGCGAATGCGATTGCCGCGTTGGAGCGCGGGCGCCGTACCCTTCCCCGCGCTGACACAATCGAACGCCTGGCGACCGCCCTGCGCCTTCCATCCCCGGAACGAGAACGATTCATCGCGGCAGCGCAAGGTGGTCGCGATCTCATCGTCGAAGAGCGTCCGAGTGCTCAGCTCTCCCCCCATGCTCGTCTCCATATCCCACCCAATGCATTACTGGGAAGGGAGCAGGAGGAAGCGGCAGTTGTCCATCTCGTACAGTCCGGCGCGCGCCTCATCACGCTGACCGGTCCGGGTGGAGTGGGAAAGACGCGACTCGCGGTCCAGCTGGGGCTCACCCTCCAGAATTCGTTCGCCGATGGGTGCGCCTTCGTCGATCTGTCCGCGCTGCGGGAGGCGCGCCTGGTTGCCGCCACCATCGCCCAGGCACTCAAACTTCATGAAGCCTCACCACAGTCCTACCGCGATCTTCTCATCGAAAAGCTGCGCCAGAGACGGCTGTTACTCGTTCTTGACAACTTTGAGCAGGTAATCGAGGCGGCCCAGCTTGTGACCGAGATGGTCGACGAGTGCCCCCACCTCTGCGTCATCGTCACCAGTCGCACTCCGCTTCAGCTACGCGTCGAGCAGCAGTTTCCTCTATCTCCGCTTGAGACGCCGCCGCCCGAGACGGCGGTGCCGCAGGATATCGCGCTCTTCTCGGCCGTCGAGCTCTTCCTGGCGCGGGCCCGCTTGATTCAGCCGAGCTTCACGCTCACAGCGGAGAACGCCGCCTCGATAGCCGGAATCTGCCGGAGACTGGATGGCCTGCCCCTGGCAATCGAACTGGCGGCCGCACGCATCCGCACGTTGCCGCCACCAGCCCTCTTGACGCGCCTGGAGCGCGGCCTGGGCGCATTGCCGGTCGGGCCCCAGGATCTCCCGGTCCGCCAACGCACCTTGAGCTCGACTATCGCCTGGAGCTGCGACTTACTCGACGCCGCCGAGCAGCAGCTTTTCAGGAGGTTGGCGATTTTTGAAGGCGGGTTTACCCTCGAAGCAGCGGCTGAGGTATGCGGTGACGTCGACGCCAAGCCGGATGACACCATCCTGGATCGCGTCCAGTCGTTGCTGGACAAGAATCTGCTGTATCCCGTGGAGAGCGTGGACGAAGAACCATGCTTTGCCATGCTCGAAACAATTCGAGCGTACGCCCGCGAACAGCTCGATTCCGGTGGCGAGCTGGCGGCAGCACGGGAGCGCCATGCGTTCTACTTCACGACGCTCGCCGAACGCGCCGAGCCGCATCTGCGGAGCGGCGATCGCGACGCCTGGCTACAGCGCCTTCATCGCGAGGCAGATAATCTTCGCTCCGCGTTATCCTTCGCCCTGGAGTTGGGGCGCACCGGAATCGGCCTTCGGCTGGCAACCGCTCTGTGGCCGTTCTGGCTTATGCACGGGCACTTCCGGGAGGGCCGGTCGTGGTTCGAACGGCTGCTCGCCGCCGACGAGCACAACGTGCCGCTCGAGCTGCGGATTGAAGCGCTCAAAGGGGCCGCCTGGCTGGCCCAGGCACAAGACGACTTCGCGGTGGCCACCCCACTATTCGAGGAGAGCGCAAGACTGCAGCGGACGATCGGCCGGGACGGCGACACGGACCTCTTGATAAACCGTGCGCTGCAGGCTCGGCTGGAAGGAGAGTACCAGAAGGCAACGTCCATGCTGGAGAAGGCACTGGCTGTACAGCGGAGCCGGGGCGAAGTCGGGACGTTCGCGCAGCACGGTATCGGTCACACGATGTTTCGCCTCGGCATGGTCCTGCGCGAGCAGGGTTACCTTGACCGCGCAGCCCCGCTCTACGAAGAGTGTCTGGCACTTCACCGGCGGGCCAACGACCGCGAGGGTATCGCCCTGGCACTCCTTGGATTGGGCGACATCGCGCGCGACCGCGGTGACGGCGAGAACGTGGCTGTGTACTGCGGAGAGAGCCTCGCGCTTTTTGAGGACTTGGGAGCTGCCTGGGGCGTTGGCTGCTGCCTCAACAACCTCGCTCTCGGGGCCTACGCCCAGGGACGGCTGGACGACGCGGAGGATCTCGCGACTCGCAGTGTCTCGGTATTCCGCACGGTTGGTCTCGAACCGAGTACCGGGGAGTCACTGGCCACACTGGGCCGCATCATCCTCGACCGAGGAGACGTAGCACGAGCCGAGGACACGCTGCGCCAATCGCTAGTCCTGACCTGGACCAGAGGTCCGCGCTACATCGTGCCCTTCGCACTGGAAGGACTGGCGGATGTGGCCCTGCACAAAGCGCGGCTTACCTTTGCTCTCCAGCTGCTGGCTGCGGCTGCGAACATTCATGCTCTCCTCGGCACGCCTACGCCGGTGCTGTTTCGCGCCGCTGCGGAGCGGACGCTGTCGACGCTGAGGCGACGTCTCGACGACGAGGAATTTGCCGGCGCCTGGGACGCGGGACAAAGGCTCTCGGTGGAGAACGCGATCGGCGAGGCGCTGCGGGCCTAGCACGGGTCTCGCCGCCGGACGAGACCGGGCCCAATCATCTGAGTATCGTCGGTATCGTGTGGCCGTTACGTTGGCACGGCGATTTTCGTGGCCCCCTGAGCGGGGACAGGCTGGTCGCACCTGCTCGAGTCTGTACGGTCGCGGCGGATCCAAACGGCGAAACATTGTCTTTGTAAGGGTCATGTGAGGGCGGCGTGAGTGTTACCGGCTCGTTCGCGGTCTCAGACTGAGAACTGTACCGGGGCGCGCGACTCGGGACGTAGCGATCCACTTCCATCCGCCAATAGCCCGAAACGGAGAGAACATCATGGCTATGAACACAGCCCACACCCTCCCACGTCTCGCCCGCCTGCTGGGCGCCTGCGCCATTGCCGTGTCCCTGGCAGGTGGTGCAACGAACGGCGTGCATGCTGCAAGTAACCCGAACGTGAGTCTGCCGGTTACGCAGTTCACGATTCCCTCCTCCCCAGCAGCCGTCGGCCAGATCGTGGCGGCGCCGGACGGCGCCCTCTGGTTCACGGAGCAAGAGGGAAACAAGATCGGTCGGATCGACACGCACGGCAAGATCACCGAGTACGCTCCTCCCACGTCGTTCAGCTCGCCACAGAACATCGTGGTGGGCCAGGATGGAGCCCTCTGGTTCACCGAAGCAACAAAAAGTCAGATCGGGCGCGTGACAACGTCCGGTCAATTCACCGAATATCCGACTGCAACTCCGTCGAGCACGCCGGAAGGCATTACGGTGGCGCCGAACGGCAACATCTGGTTTGCAGAGACGGGTGTGAGCCAGATCGGGGAGATGAATGAGGCCGGTCAGACGATTGCCGAGTATCCAGTCACCCCGGGCAGTAGCCCCGAGGGCATCACCGCCGGCCCGGACGGGAACATCTGGTTCACCGAGGACGCCGGCCAGGCAGTGGGCACCGTCAATGTCGGAAGCGGGCAGGTGACCGAGTACCCGGACCCTACCAATCCAAGCGGTCCGGCGAACATCGTCACCGGTCCCGACGGCAACCTCTGGCTCACTGCCGCCGACGCCGATCAACTTCAAAGCATTTCCGTCAACGGCACGTGGGGCCGGACAGTGCAGCTTTCCATCGGTAGCCCGGTTGGCTTGATCGTCGGACCGGACGGAGCGTTGTGGGCGGCCGAAGAGGGAAGCCGGACGACCGTGGGTGGCATCGCGCGGGTGGCTCTCACCGGTGTCTTCGGCCCCACACTCACCGAATACCGCTTTGGTGCGGCGGGAGCTGAGCCCGTTACTCTCGCCTTCGGGTCCGACCACACGCTCTGGGTGGGAGAGTTCCTCGGCAATCACATCGACGATGTCAACACGTACGGCTCCGAGCTCAGACAGGTCGGCAGCGGTGCCGGCCCCATCGCCGTCACTCTCGGGCCGGACAAGGCGCTGTGGTCCCTCGAACAAGGGGCAAACGCAGTTGCTCGCCTGGGCCTTAATGGACAGCTCTCGGAGTACCCTATTCCCACGGCCGCAAGCGTGCCGTATGACATTACCCGCGGTCCGGATGGCGCCCTGTGGTTCACCGAGCGAAATAGCAACAAGATCGGCCGCATCACGACCAAGGGCGTGATCAAGGAGTACTCGATTCCCACTGCGAACACCGGCCCGGTCGCCATCACGACGGGCGCCGACGGAGCACTCTGGTTTACGCAGGAATTCACCAACCAGATCGGCCGCATCTCGACAACCGGACAGGTCAAGGAATTTTCGATTCCCACCCCGAACAGCTTGCCGCTCTCCATCGCCGCCGGGCCCGACGGCGCCCTGTGGTTCGGAGAAGGCAGCGGCAACAAGATCGGTCGTCTGACGACGACGGGCACATTTACCGAGTACGCGATTCCGACTGCAACCAGCGGGCCGTTGGGCATCACATCCGGCCCGGATGGTGCGCTGTGGTTCACGGAATACACGGGGAACAAGATCGGCCGAATCACCACCGGCGGCCAGTTCACCGAGTACCCCCTGCCCACGACGAACGCGGGCCCTGCCTCCATCACGAGCGGCGCCAACAACACGTTGTACTTTGGCGAGAATGGTGCCAACCAGCTCGGAAGCATCACGACCTCCGGACAGATCACCGAATATCCGGTATCGCCAGCCCCGGCGTCGGGTGCGGGCGTCTACGGCGTGACGGTCGGCTCCGGCGGCAATCCCTGGTTCACCGAGCAGAACGCCAACCGCCTTGGCACGCTCGGCCTTTCACCCGTGGTCAACGACACCGACATCTCGATCGCATACTCGGGCAGTGGCTGGGGCTACTACAACAACCGCTTCCAGGGGGACTACGGCGATGATGTCCACGCCACGGTCAATAACGGCGACTCTGTCTCCTACACCTTCAACGGTTCTTCGGTGTCCTACATCACCGAGAAGAGTATCGACGAGGGGCAGGTACAGGTCTACATCGACGGTGCCAAGAAGGCGACCGTGAACTGCTACAGCACCGGGCACAATCAGGGCGGCCAGATCCTCTACAGCATCAGTGGACTACCGTCCGGTACCCACACAATAAAGCTCGTCAAGTTGACGGGAACCTACATGCTTCTCGACGCCTTCCTGGTCCACTGATAGGCGGCTAGCCGCCCGTCACCCCCAGCAAGTGGGGCTGTGCCGAGTCCGGCACAGCCCCTTTGCGCCGTGGTGCAGAGGATCAGCACGGTGCACGACGTCGTTACCTCACCCATTGATAAGATAACGTCAGGGTCAGAACGTCTCACCGCCGTGCCATGACGCAGCTTCGCGAAGCATCGCCCCCCGCTTTCGGCCAGCTGCTGCGATCGCACCGCCTCGCAGCGGGATTGACGCAGGAGATGCTTGCCGAGCGAGCCGGCATGACCACGAAGGCAGTCGCCGCGCTGGAGCGAGGTCGGCGTACACGCCCGCGCGCGAGCACTCTCACTTTGCTCGCGGACGCGCTCGCACTTGGGGACGATACCCGTGCCGCCTTCATCGCGGCTGCATACTCCGAAGCGCCGGCCCCACGTGTGGGTAGCTCCTCGTCGCGGATGTACGTCCCGTCTACTACGTTGGTGGGCCGAGAAGCCGAAGTGGCGGCGATCCTTCATCTCCTGCAGAGCCACCGGGTCGTCACGCTGCTCGGTCCGGGTGGAATAGGCAAGACGCGCCTGGCACTGGCCGCTATTGCTTCTCTCGAAGATCGCGATCCCTCAGCCCGGGTAGCCACAGTAGATCTGTCGTCGTTGCGCGACGCTCAACACGTGGCTCCTGCCATTGCTGGAGCGCTCGGCATACAGGAAGCGGGCGGCCAGGGTATCCAAGCGGCGCTGGTGTCCCTGCTTCGCGAACAACAACTGCTCCTCCTGCTGGACAATTTCGAGCAGGTGCTGGGGGCGGCCGAGGTCGTTGGCTACCTCCTGGCATCCTGTCCCCGGCTGCGCTTCCTGATTACCAGCCGGATTCCGCTCAGGTTGGCCGAGGAGCAACGGTTCCTCGTTCCGGCCCTGGCAACACCCGACGGAAGCTCTAGAACTGCCGAAGAGCTTGCGCCATCGTCTGCCGTCCGACTTTTCGTCGACCGCGCTCGTTTCGTCGTGCCCGGGTTTGATCCGGACGAGGAAGGACTGCGCACCGTGGCGGCTATATGTCGAGGGCTGGATGGACTCCCGCTCGCCATCGAGCTGGCGGCGGCCCGAGTCCGTCTGCTGCCCTTGCCCACGCTCCTGTCCCGCGTGCAACGGCAACTCGACATCCTCACACAGGGACCGCGGGATTTGCCGGCCCGACAGCAGACGATGCGGGCAACCATCGAGTGGAGCTACCAGCTTCTTTCTCCAGACCAGCAGCAGCTTCTGGCCCAGCTGGCGGTGTTCGCGGGAGGCGCGACGCTCGACGCCGTGGAGAGTATCTGCCGGCTTGATGGTCGGACCGGAGTGCTGGAAGAGCTCGATGCACTCGTCGACGGCTGCCTGCTCATACCGACCGGTGGTGGGACCGAGCCGCGATTTAGCCTGTTGCAGACCATTCACGAGTTCGCGCGCGAGCAGCTATCGGTGCAGGGGTACGAACATGAAGTCTGCCGGCGGCATGCCGAATTCTTCCTCCGGCTGGCGGAGGAGGGCGCCCGCGAGCTCATGGGGCCAAACCAGATTGCCTGGCTCGCCCGGCTGCGGCGCGAGCAGGGCAACCTTCGAGCGGCTCTCACCTGGGCGCTGCGACAGGACGATGCCTCGTTTGGACTGCGCTTCGGTGCCGCACTGTCGCGCTTCTGGTTCAGGTCAGGCATGCTGGCCGAAGGTCGAGACTGGCTGGACTCGCTGTTGACACGGTTTGGCACGATCCACAGCTCCGATCTGGAACCAGCTTGCGCTGAGGCGCTGTACGGCGCTGCTTCCATCGCATTCCTGCAGGCCGACTTCGATCGCGGCATGGCACTCGGGCGTGAGGCGTTGGAGATGATGCGCCGGATCGAAGACGACCTCGGTGTTGCCGGCGTTCTCAACGCACTGGGAACTACCGCCCGGAATCGTGGCCATCTCGACGAGGCGGACGGCTACTATCAGGAGAGCCTCACGCTGTATCGTCAGATCGGCGACACGGTGGGTATGTCGGTCGTGCTCAACAATATGGGTACCGCTGCCCTCGCCGCGGGCGAATTGGAGCGCGCCGCGGAATTGCAGGAAGAGAGTCTGGCGCTGCGCCGGCGGGCCGGCGATCTGTGGGGTGTCGCCAACCTCCTCAACAACATGGGCGATGTGGCCTGCGCCCTGGGCAACCTGGATCGCGCCCAGCTTCTGTGCGATGAGAGTCTCAGTTTGCGGCGCGAGCTGGGCGATCAGTATGGCTGCGCCGCGGCCCTCACCACGATGGGCGATATTGCCCGAGCGCGGGGCGACGACGTGCATGCAGCCAGGTGCTACGCCGAGAGTCTCAGTACGAGTCTGGAGCAGGGCGACCGCGGCCTGGTAGTCACCAATATCGAGGGGCTGGCCGGCGTCGCCCTGCAACGCGGCGATTCCGACCGGGCCCTCCGGCTACTTGCTGCAGTGGCTGCACTGACCGACGACTTGCATGCCTCGATGAATCCGATCGCCCGAGCCCGATTTCAGCGCACTGTAGAGCTCGCCCGCGCAGCGTACGCAGCGCATCCCGATGTCCGGACGATGCCGGCCGACGTTGTCTGGGAACTGGGACGGCTCCTCACGTTTGAGCGGGCAGTAGCCGAGGCACTTGAGGAGGCGGCGGTGTCACCGAGCACAAATCGGTTGTCTGCCGGCGCCGAGGTGAGGCGGTAGGCTTCCATAGAATGGGGCATGCGCCGCCCCGTACCGGCCGGTGAGCCGGATCAGCCAGGCCATCGCAGGCAGCGCTCTCCCCTCATCGCCCTACGACACCGCAATTTTCGGGTGTACTGGTCGGGACAAACGGTGTCGATGGTCGGGACGCAGATGCAGCAGGCGGCAATTGCCTGGCAAATCTATCTGATCACGCACTCGGCACTATCGCTGGGACTCATCGGTCTCTTCCGGGTGATCCCGATCATCCTATTTTCCTTGTGGGGAGGGGTCGTGGCCGACGTGCTGGATCGGCGCAAGCTCCTCATCTCCACACAGGCATTCCGCCTCGTCGTCTCATCGCTGCTGGCGGTGGCTACCATTGCAGGCTTCGTTTCGCTCCCTCTGATCTACGCGCTGACCGCGGTGGCGGCGGGAGCGCTGGCGTTCGACAACCCGGCGCGCCAGGCGCTGGTACCAGCCCTGGTCCCACGCGAGCACCTGGCAAACGCCATCAGTCTGAATAGCACCATCACGCAGCTCGGGACTGTGGTGGGACCGACGCTTGCGGGTCTGGTCATCGCATCCTGGGGCGTGGGAGTGGTCTACGTCGTGGACGCGGTTTCCTTTGTAGGCGTTCTGGTGGCGCTCCTGATCGTCAAACCGCCCCCGCTCGTCGGTCGTGTCCGGCGCGTTACGCTGAAGGCAGCCATCGAAGGGCTCGAGTTTGTGTGGCGATCACCAATCCTCGCCTCAACTATGTTGCTGGACTTCATAGCCACCTTCTTCGGGTCGGCGACGGCCTTGCTGCCAATCTTTGCCCACGACATTCTCCGCGTCGGACCGGCCGGCTACGGCCTGCTTTACGCGGCGCCGTCCATCGGCGCGGTCCTGGCGGCGATTGTCATGTCGTTCGTCGCCGCCGCCATCCGGCGCCAGGGGCTTACAATCCTGCTGGCGGTCGTGGCGTACAGTGTGTTCACCGTCCTGTTTGGACTCTCGCGCAACTTCGCGTTCTCCTTGCTGGCGCTGGCCGGCGTCGGTGCCTCCGACACAGTCAGCATGGTGCTGCGCCAGACGGTGCGCCAGATTGTCACTCCGGATGTCTTGCGCGGACGCATGACCTCGGTGAGCATGGTCTTCTTCATGGGCGGTCCACAGCTCGGAGAGATAGAAGCGGGTCTGGTCGCACGCGGCTTTGGTGCGCCGCTGTCGGTGGTCAGTGGCGGCATTGCCGCCCTGCTCGCGACGGTGCTCGTGGCCTCGCGTGCTACCCGACTTCGCCAGTACGTTCCAGGCGACATGTGACAAACGGAAGCTGTCGTCCGTTAGTAGGTTCAAGACCTATGCTGGTGGGAACAGGGAGAGGAACGAATCGTGGCACAGGTTTCCGTCTCGTCCCATGAGCTGAGCCGGCTCGTCACGAACGTCGAGCGTGTCATCGTCGGCAAAGGCAACGCCGTCGAGCTCCTGCTCGTCGCCCTGCTCTGCGAGGGTCACGTGCTCATTGAGGACGTCCCGGGAACGGGGAAGACTACGCTGGCGCGCGCCATGGCGCGCTCTATCTCCGGCAGCTTCAAGCGCATCCAGTTCACACCGGACCTCCTGCCGTCCGATGTGACGGGCGTCTACTTCTTCAACCAGAGGTCTCAGGACTTCGAGTTCCGGCCCGGACCGATCCTGGCCAACATCGTACTGGCCGACGAGATCAATCGCGCCACACCGCGGACCCAGTCCGCCTTGCTGCAGGCGATGGAAGAGAGGGAGGTGACGGTCGAGGGCACGACGTATCCCACTCCCCGTCCTTTCATGGTGCTGGCAACGCAGAACCCGATCGAGCTGGAGGGGACGTTTCCGCTGCCCGAAGCTCAGCTCGATCGCTTCCTGCTTCGTCTCAGCCTGGGTTACCCGACTCAACAGGAAGAGGAACAGATCATCTTGTTGCAGGAGCGGGGCCATCCGCTGGGCGGATTGGAGCCGGTGGTGACCCCGGAAGCAATACTGCAAGCACGCGGTGAAGTCGGAACGGTGCACGTCTCCGACGATCTGCGGCGCTACGTCACCCTGCTGGTGCGAGCCACCCGTGAGCACGACCAGATCGATCTGGGTGTCAGTCCCCGCGGCTCGCTGGCCCTGTATCGCGGCGCTCAGGCGCTTGCGCTTATCCGTGGGCGCCAGTACGTCATCCCCGACGACCTGAAGTACCTGGCTCCCGGTGTTCTGGCGCACCGCGTGGTACTGAGCGCCGACGCTCGGCTGCGCGGGCGTACCTCCGAAGACCTCCTTCGGGAGGTCATTGCGGCGGTCCCTGTCCCCACGGAGTCGCTGTAGCCCGGAGAGCACGATGAACCACGAGTTCGTGGCCCTCATAGCCAAGCTGCTGGTCTACATACTGCTGCTCACGATTCCGATTCTCGTCATTGCCTACAGCGAGCGCTTCCAGCGCCGGCTGGCGCCGGGGCAGTACGTTACGCTCTTTGCTATCGGCACCGTCGTCGGCGTGCTTCTGTTTGTTCCCGCGATCTCGATCGTGGCGGCAACCGGTCTCCTCGCGATCGGCGCCGCCTGGCTATCAGCCAGGTTTTCACTGACCGGGCTGTCGTATCACCGTACGATGCTTCCCAGCCGGCTCTTTCCCGGCGATAGTGCCGAGCTCAAGATCCGGCTCGACAACAACAAGTTTCTGCCGCTGGCGTCGGTCACGATCACCGATCCGATCCACTTCGGCTTGATCCGAGCGACCCACCACCTCGACGACCTGATCCGTTTCTCCGGCGGGGTACAGCTCACGGAGAACCTCGGGTACGGATTCACCAACCGCACCGCGGTTCGCCCCTTCCAATCGGTTGAACGCACCTACCGGCTGGAGGCGGTTCGGCGTGGCGTGTACACCCTCGGGCCGGCCACGGTCGAGACCAGCGACCCGTTCGGACTCTTCCCCAGAACGGCAACGTTCGGTGACACGCTCGATCTGATTGTCTATCCCCGGGTCTACCGTCCCGAGGAAGTCGGCCTCCCATTTCTCGAGACCATGGGAGAGGCCTCCAGCCGGCGCAAGCTGGCCGACGACCTCACTCGTATCGCCGGCACGCGGGAGTACCAGGCGGGCGATCCACTGAATCGCATGCACTGGAAGGCGACGGCACGCACCGGCAGTCTACAGGTGCGGCTCTTTGATCCCAGCACCACGACACAGCTGATGATCGTGCTCAACCTCAACACTTTTCAGCACGTGTGGCAGGGTGTCGACCTCGACCGAATGGAGGCCGCCATCGATCTGGCGGCCTCGATGTCCCTGTGGGCTCTGGATCGGGGGTTTGCCGTGGGCATTCGTTCCAACGGCCAGGTCCCGGGCGCGGAGCTCACACCGCGGGTAGCGGCAAGCGCCAATCCGCAGCAGGCCACGCTCCTGCTCGAGCACCTCGCCCGGCTCTCTTTCTCCGGACGGTACTCGCCCGAACATGTCCTCGCGGACGAGGCACGGCGCGTCGCCGCGGGGGGAAGCATCATGTTCGTTACGTCGATCGTGACTCCGGCGGCGATCTCGGTGCTGACGAGCCGGCAGCTGGCCGGCCGCGTATCGGTCGTCTATTGTGGCCGGTTCGCAGCGCCGGTAGTTCGCGGCGTGCCAATCTACCTCGCAACACCGAAGGGAAGTACCGATCTTGCCGTCTCGTAAGGGCTTTCTCCTACTGCTGCTGCTCGCGGCCATGGAAACTCTAGCCGGTTTCGCGATCATCGTGGGGAGCAGCTTACTCGACGCCCTACCGCCGGGTTACGCCGTCTTCTGGCCCCTTCTCGGCAGTGCAGCAGCAGGGCTGGCCTTCGGCTTGGTTGTGGCGAGGATCGGTCCGGGTGACCGATGGAATCGCGCCATCGTGGCTGTCGGCGCCGTGGCCACCGGGCTGGGCGGCGCCGCGGCGATCTCCCACAATCTCCCAAGCTTCCTGATTGCCGCGTTCGTACTGGTCCTGCTCTTCTGGCGCGGGATCGTGATCACTCAGGAACAGGTCGATCACGACGACGTGCTGCGCCGCTTTGGCTGGGGATTTGGATTCCTGTTCTTCGGTATCGTCTGGATCGTGGCTCGCGGTATCGTGTACCAACGCCCGATCTGGCAGATGATGGCCCTCATCGGCATCGGCTATACCATCGTCGGCATGGTGGCGCTCGGTACTTCCCGCCTCGAGCAGGAGCGGGAGCCGGGTGCCGCCGCTGCCGCGGCTCTGGCGATCCTTTTTCAGCTAGCGCTCCTCGCCGGCATCAGTCTCGCCGTGCTGCAACTCTTCTCTCTGGACGTCGCGGGTGGAATCTGGCACGTGACACGCCCGGCGTTTGACCGCCTCGGCGGCGCACTCTTCCAGCTGGAACTACTGATTGCGTCACCCATTCAGCACTTCGTCGATCTGATCCGCCCGAGGGGTCGCCGCCTGGCCAACCCGGCGCTGACCCAGCCAGCCAACACCCAGCCGACCGGAAAGAAGCCCCGGGGGCATCGACCGCTGAACGACCCCTTAGTGGTCGGCAGCTTTGTGCTGTTTGCCGTCGCGGCGCTCGGCGGTGTCCTCTGGTTGATCTCGCGGGTGATTCCGCGCCTGCCCCACCGGGCGCCGAACCGGGGTTATGTCGAGAGGCGCCGCGGGCTGATCTCACTCAGTGCGCTGTGGCAACTGCTAGCCGGCTGGATCATTGGGCTGTTTGCTCGCAGCGGCGAGGCGGCGGTCCGTGCGGTGCGGCAGAGTCGGCGTCGCATTTTCGGCGACTATCCGGCCGACCCCGTTCGGCGAGTCTACGCCCAGCTCATGCGTCGGGCGGCCCGGGCCGAAGCGGCCCCGTTAACGGCAACCACCCCGCTGGAGCTGGCAACTCAGCTCGCAAGGCGCTGGCCGGACCACGCCACCGACTTTGCCCGCATCACGGAGATCTACATCCAGCGACGGTATGCTGAGGCCACGCTGGCGGCGACACAGGTAGCCGAGATCCGGGAGCGTTGGCACACGGTTCGACCTGCGATGCGCCCCCCCCGGGCCCGGCCGAAGGGCCCGGCCGACCGAGGTCCACTGCAGGAGTCGGCCGGATCGGCCACCGGAGCAAGCGGTCAGGGGTGGCTGGCACGCGCTCGTGCAGCGCTGTCGCTCCCCGACCCGACTGAGGGGGCGAAGACGCCGGGCTTTGGCGCCTCCGTCATGCTTTCAGTGGTGAGCTTTGCTGCGCCGGTCATCCTCATCATCGCCTTGCTCGTCGTCCTCGCACTGATCAGCGGCTCGTTCGGCGCCAAGCATGGCCTGCCGGAGCCCGGAGACGTCCCGCTACTCCTGATGCAGCTCCAATAGCCGGCGGCGGCGCACATCATCAAACCTCACGTGAAACCGGTTCACCGCGACCCGCTCGCCGTAGATGCGGAAAGGGGGTGGTCGATGTGGTGGTCCGCGCCGGCAAGATGTGGTACGCCGCGGCGAGCCACATACAATGGTGCGGACCGTGGCCGTTTCCGGTCACGGGCAATTGACGGGCCGGGTACGTTTCGACCGCGGCAGACTCCAACCCGAGTCAAGGGATCGCAGGTCGGGCGCCGAGGAACGTCACAGACACACAGGAAGTGGGGATTTATGTCAAAGAATCACGAACCGCCGCGCTACGGCGGCCGCGCCCTGCGCAACGGGGTGATGATGGTTGGCCCGGGCTCGGTCGCGGTAGCGGTACGGCGCCCCAATGGGGAGATCGCGAGCGCGGTTGAGGCATTTCACCTGCCGAGCGCATGGTCGCGGAACATTCCGTTCGTGCGCGGTCTCGTCTCGTTCGCGGGCATGCTGAAGCTTGCCCGAACCGCCGGCAAGCTCGAGGGCCGTCTGAACGAGGGCGGCTCGCGCGTGAAGGCGAACCTGCCGCAGCTGGCGCCCGGCATCGGAGCGGCGCTGGCGGACCGGCTCACCCGAGAGCTGTCGAAACGGTCCGATGCCAGGCTCGTCGTACCGATCGAGACCGTCGCCGGAGTTGCCCTGCCATTCCTCGCATTCGGCTTGAGCAGCCGGGTCCCTGGCGTGCGCGAGCTGTGGCGATACCATGGCGCCGAGCACAAGGCCGTCAACGCCGCCGAGGCGGGTCTCGAGCTGACGTCCGGGAACGCCGCGGCAATGAGCCGGATCCATCCTCGCTGCGGTACGGTTTTCGCGTTCTGGGGCCTGCTTGGCGGAACGCTGGCCAAGATCTACCTGAGCTCGCTTCCGAGCAGTCGCCGCAAGGCGGTAGCCGGCGCGCTGAGCGGACCACTTGTTTTGTCCACGGCCTACGAAGCCGTACGCCTCGGTTACCGGTTCAAGGACAACCCAATCGCCAGATTGCTCTTCACGCCGGCCTGGCAGTCACAGCGATTCACCACCGCCGAGCCCGACGAGCAGGAGCTCGAGGTGGCAGTCGCGTCCCTTCAGGCGGTGATCGACTACGAACGCGGCGCCGCCGAGGCGCGAGCCGACAGCGATCAGCAGCCATCCCAAAGCTACCGGCGATCGGTAGCCGGCGGGTAGCAGTCAGTCGCCGGACAGGCGCATGAGCACCGCCGCATGCCCTTCTTGGCCGCGACTGCAAGGGTGCGAGCATACCGCTGCAACCGCACGGCTACAAGCGTACCGCTGCATCCACGCCGCCACCAGCCTACCGCTGCAACCGCACGGCCGCATGCCGTCTTCCGCCGCGCCAAGGGAAACCGCCGTGTAGGTCGTTCGGCGGATTCACCGCGCCACCATAAGAGACGCGGTGGCGCGGTGAGTCCTCGACCCGCTATGGCCACAATACTCTGAAGCCCCGGACGGCCCTGTCCGGATCGCCCCGCAGGGCGACAGTCGGATGCTCCACACGCCGCGGGAAACCCGTCATGAACGCATGTCGTCCGGATGCCACGCAGGCGGTGGGCACGGTGTGGGGCGGGTGTGGCTATGCCGGCGACCAAGTCGGTGTGACGACGGCATGGGCGTCATCCGACATGTCGCCCTGCGGGGCGACCCGGACAGGGCCGTCCGGGGCTTCAGTGCCTGGCGGCATTGCCGTCCGGAGATTCGACGGCTGCGGGCTTGCCGGTGCGGCCCATGAACGCTTGGTATGAAGCCTCGGCGCACGGTTGCCACGACACCATTTCCCCCTATGGCGCCAGGATCACGATACCCTGAAGCCTCGGTCCGCCGTGACCCGGGTACCCTCCGGGTGTGGGCCGCAGCCCGGCATGTCGGACATTGCTCTTGCCGCGGGAAACCCGTCATGAACGCATGTTTTCCGAACCGCGCGGGAATGGTGGTGGGGGGCGTGTATGCAGGCGTCGGAATCGGTTTGATGGTGGTATGCGCGACGCCCGACATGCCGAGCTGCGGCCCACACCCGGAGGGTACCCGGGTCACGGCCGACCGAGGCTTCAGGGCGTTGTGTCCACGAGGGTATGGATATACATTGCCGTGAACGCGGCGTGACACGGATGCACGGTGTATTGGCTACGCCGTGGCCGGGGCTTCATCTCCACGGGTGTACGGCGGGCCGAGACTTCACCTCGTGGCGGCTCACGGATCGGGAACGGTGTCCACGATGCGCCAGCCCTCGGGTGAGTACTCAAGCGTTCCTTCGTCACGGAGGGCGCGGAGTCCCTGTAGCGCCCGAAGTGGATTCCCTTCGCTCTGCACACAGAGTGTTTCGACAATCGAGTCGGTGCAGCGACCGCGGATACGCTCCTCGAGCAGGAGCTTCATCGTCTGGCAGGGAAGCGGTCCAAGCTTGATGATGGTGGCCGAGCCGGCCTGCTCCAGCTCCCCGGCCAGACTGACCGCGGCAGGGGGAGCGTCCTGGTCTTCGATCGAGCACGCCGCGACGATGAGCAACCGTGAGGACATCGAGCGCCGTACGACGAAGTGGAGCGCCTGCAGCGTGGACTCGTCGGCCCACTGCAGGTCGTCGAGCAAGAGTACGGCGGGCGTGTCCAGTGCGATGCGATCCAGTGCGCGTGTCACCGCGAGAAAGAGCCTCAGACGTCGATCGTCTTCGGTAGTACCAGGTGGGTCGTCGATATCGGGAAATCGCCAGCGTAGCTCGGGGACAATCCGGCTGAGATCGGTCAGCGTCTCGGCAAGCCGGCCGCGAATAACATCTTCCGGTTGGTCCTCCAGATAGTCACTCAGGGCGTCGCGGATCGGGCCAAACGGCAGACAGCCTTCACAGGCGTACGCGGCACCAGCCAGCGACAGGAGACCCGCTCGCCGGGCCCGGACTGCAACCTCGGCGAGGAGACGCGTCTTCCCCATGCCCGGCGCAGACACCACCATGGCAAGCCGCGGCGCCACGACGTGAAGCGGAGGGAGCGTCCACAGGATTCGCCCCAGCTCCGGCTCTCGGCCCACCAGGCGTCCGTCCACCGGAAGCGAGGACCTCGGTATGATCGGGACCGCATGGCGTGCCGTCGCTGCTTCGGTTGCTCTGGGCGCGCCGGCGCGAGCCACCGGATACTCTGCTTCCTTGCGGATCCGGGCAACGACCCCCTCAGTTTCCGGAGACGGCGCCAGGTCCATGTCGTCCTTGAGGCGAAGGGCGAACTGCTGATAGCGGCGCAAGGCTTCGGTTCGCCGTCCGAGTCCGGCGAGAGTTTCGAGCATGCGCACCACCGCCTCTTCGTCCAGCGGATCAATCTCGAGCACCCGGTCCAGCCACAGTACCGCCATTTCGGGCCGGCCGCCTTCGCGATGAAGGAGTGCCAGCCGCAGACAGCTCTCACGCCAGAGGCGCTGCACGCGGGACCGCACCGCGATCGCCCAATCTTCGTAGCGTTCCTCCATCAAAGGCTCGCCACGATACGCCTCGGCCGCTTCCTGGAGCGCCGCGATGTCGTCACCGGCACCGGCGATCCGGCTCTCGAACCGGGCCAGATCGACATCCCACTCATGCGCCGGGTTGAGGACGATCCATCCCAACTCCGACAGCACGGGTGACGGTTCGCCACCACCCAGACCTCGCCGCAGCATGTGAAGTACGACGCGGAGGTTTCGGGCGCCCGCGTCCGCCGAAGCGTCCGGCCAGAGGAGATCGATCAGCTCGTCCCGCGACCGCCTGCCCTGCGGCGCAAGGGCAAGCAGCCGGAAGAGCGACTGGACCTTGCGCTGCCAGCCCGCCGTGTCGATGGGGACGCCGTCACGGAACAGAGCGAAGGGACCGAGCAGGAGGACATCGAAGTGGCTGGCCTCGCTCGAAGCTGGAATCTCCACCCGTCCGCTCTTCACCTTCACGTGCTACGACGGCAGGTTGAACTGGGCGTACCAGTTCATCACGGGCGCAACCACTTCGGTCCACCGGCCCATGACCAGAAAAGCGCCCATGATCAGTAGCAGCCCTCCGCCGGCACGGCTGATCGCTCGATAGTGCCGCTTGAACCACCCGAGCGACTCGAAGACCCGTCCGGCGAAGAGGGCCACGATGAGGAACGGGACGCCCAGGCCAAGCGAGTACACAAAGAGGAGCAAAGCGCCACGCTGAACGGTACTGTCCACCACTGCGTATGCCAGGATCGACGAATACACCGGCCCGATGCATGGACTCCATCCGAACGCGAAAGCCATGCCAACCGGGAAGGCGCTCCAGACGCCGAAGCGGCGGTCGAGATGGAAGCGCTTCTCCATCGACAAGACCGGCAGGCGGAAGGCGCCGAGCAGGGACAGGGCCATCAGTATCACGAAGATGCCGGCGATACGGGTGAGCTCCTGCTTGTAAGGGAGCAGGTGGGAGCCGATGTAGCTGGCGCTCGCGCCCAGCGCCACAAAGACCAGTGAGAACCCAAGGACGAACAGTGCAGCCGCCGAGAGTACGGTCCCGGTCTTGTCGCCGGCTCGCACCTCTTCCAGCCCCAGACCCGAGATGAACGACAGGTAGCCGGGAAGGAGAGGGAGCGTGCACGGCGAGAGGAATGACACGATGCCTCCGCCAAAGGCGACGAGAATCGCTCCCGGACCGTTCATCGGGTTCCACTCCGACGGAGCGCCACGAGCATCGATCTCACCTCGGGCGAGACCGTACCGTGGGGCTCCAGCGCCAGAAACCGTTCAAACGCCGCCACCGCGCGGTGGCGTCCGGCCGTGAGCCGCGACGACAACAGGCCATCGATGAGCCAGGCGCGCGTGTACCGCGGGTGGTACGCCTCAACTCCACGTAACAGGGTCAGGGCCGGTGTTACCCGGCCAAGCATCGAGCCCAGCACGAGCGCGTGCGACGTCGGAGGTTCTGGACGGGTCGGATCCAGTCGCATTGCCTTGACGAACTGTTCGTCGGCCGCCTGTGTCCGGTTGGATGCCAGCAGGGCGTTGCCAAGGTCGAGAATGGCATCGACACTGTGTGGCGCGAGCCGGACGCGGCGCTCCGCGGCCACGAGCTGTCTCGACGGCGTCGCCGTCGGGGCCCCGAGCGCGGGGGGCGCGCTCCCGGTAGCCGCGCCGCCCGCGGTCCGTTGGTGAATTGCGGCGAGTAGGGCCAGTCCCACTGCGAGGGCGAGGATCGCTCCGGCGGCGATGCCGCCCAGGCGTGAGCCGGCGGACGGCTGGCGGCTGTTCTGCCGCGCACCGCCCGCATCCGTCAAGAGGTCGAGGCGCTCCAGCACTCCGGCCGCTTCCTGCTCGTAGCGTTGGCGCGCCCGCTGATAGGCCCTGGCGTCCACCGTCCCTTCGGCACGGTCCTGCTCGAGGCGCCGTAGCGCGGCCATGAGATCGCTCTTGCGGGCCTGAAGAAGCGCGCGTGTGTCCGGCACGTCGTTACTCCGGACCTTCCATTGCGAGCTCAGCGCGCACGCGCTCCAGGTACTCGTCCGCGGCGCGGCGCGGCGGGCGCCGGGCGCGCCGCCGCCAGTCGGCGACGAGCGTAACCAGGAGGCCGAAGCCACCGACGACGAGCAGCGGAGGGGCCAACCAGGCGATGTCGCCGATGCCCGAAGCAGGCGGTGACAGAAGGATTTGAGACCCATACCGCGAGACGAGGAAACTCTCAATCTCAGCCGGAGTGCGCCCCGCGGCGAGCTGACTGCGAATGAGCCGGCGGATGCTCGCAGCGATGGCCGTCTGCGACTCCTCCACGGTCTCGCCGTGACAGGCCGGGCACCGAATCTGTGCCGCTACACTGCGGGCCTGCTCCGACAGTGATGGATGCGGCGACGGTGAGCCATAGGCCACCAGGGCCAGCGCGCCGAGCAACACCAACCAGCCGATGGCGATCCACCCGAGGTGCCGCCTCATGCCCGGCTCCGCAGCAGTGTCGCGATGTCACGCGCCATCTCCGCCGGACTCATCGCTCCCCCCGGTGCGACCGGTCCGGGAGAGCGGAAGCGCACGATACCGCGCCGATCGATGAATACAGTCTCGGGGACGCCCGACACTCCATAGTCCACCGCGGTTTGACCGCCTGGGTCTTCTAGGCTCACCCAGCCTCCGCCGTGTGCCTTCAGAAAGGCGCGCGCTGCTCCCACCGAGTCGTCGTAGGCGATGCCGAGGAACGTTACTCCCCTGGGTGAGAAGTCGCGCCACGACTGGGCGAGGTAGCGGTGCTCGACCCGACAGGAGGTGCACCACGACGCCCAAAAGTTGATCACCACCGGCCGGCCACGAAACGTCGACAGGGAGACGCTCCGGCCGTCGAGCGTTTGAAGCGTGAAGGCGGGCGCCGGTCTGCCGAGAAGCGGCAGATACGGCGCGTTGGGGTCGTGCCTGAATCCGAGAGCGAGCAGCGCCACCAGAGGAGCGGCGACGACGAGCGACCAGAGAGAGCGTCTCACACCGCGGCCTCCTCCCGCTGAAGCGGCAGCGTCTCAAGCTCGCGGGCGAACGCGGTTCGGCGCCGCCGCGCCGGCAGCAGGGCCACGAGGCCGCCCAGGCCGAGCATGATGCCTCCCAGCCAGATAAAGCCCACCATCGGATTGACAATAATCGAAAGCTCGGCTGGACCGCGCGGTGTCGAGGCCAGGCCACCCAGGACCACGTACACGTCCTCGAACGGGTTCCGGCCCCTGAGTAGCTGCGACAGCTGCGGCAGCGGACTGTTGCCACGAAACAGGTCGGAAACCATGCCCGCCGGCTCACTGCGCACGGCCGGGGTGACGACCGCCTGCGACGGGTAAATGTTGACCGACGGCGAGAGCGTGCCCAGCTCATCCCGCCCGCGATACAGGATCACGCGTCCCCGAGCCACCATCTTCCCGGCGCCTGGAAGGGGCGTCCAGCCTTCGTAGAGCAGACGGTACCCGGCGAGGCTTGCGCTCTGACCAGGGCGAAGTGTGGCAATCGTCCGCACGCCATAGGTCTGCGAGGCGGCGATGCCGATCACCGCAAGGATCACTCCAACGTGGGCAAGATAACCGCCGTAGCGGCGTGGTGCGGCTGCCAGGAGTCGAACGGCGGCTCGTGGCCAGCTTTCACCGGTGCCTGCGCGGCGAGCTCGGATGTCGGCCAGCACTCGCTCCAGGGTAACGGCGAGGACGAACCCACCGAGACCGAAGGTGACCAGCGCACCCACTCCGCGCACCCCGACAGCGAGCAGGCTGAGGATCACCATCACTCCGATGGCGACCGGCCCCAGCAACCGATACTGGACCTCGTCGAGCCGCGCCGCTCCCCAGGGCAGTACTGGACCCACTCCCATCAGAAACAGGAGGGCGACACCGATGGGGACGGCAACCTGGTTGAAGTACGGCGCGCCCACCGAAAGTTGCGAGCCTTGAAGCGCCTCCGCCAGCAGCGGGAAGAGCGTGCCGAGCAGAATGGTAAACGTGATTCCAACCAGCAGCAGGTTATTCACAAGAAAGGCGGTCTCGCGGCAGATGCTGGACTCCAGCGCACCGGGCGCCGCCAGGGCGCGGCTGCGACCAAACAACAGCGCCAGGGAAAGTACCAGCGCAACGGCAAAGAAGCCGAGGAAAAGCGGTCCAATCGCCGACTGGGTGAAGGTGTGCACCGACACCACAACACCGCTCCGTGTGAGGAACGTGCCCAGGATACTCAGCAGAAAGGCCGCGATCACCAGCGACAGTGTCCAGGTCTTGAGCATCTGACGGCGTTCCTGGACCTGAATCGAGTGGAGAAAGGCGGTCGTGACCAGCCAGGGCATCACCGACGCATTCTCCACCGGGTCCCAGCTCCAGTAGCCGCCCCAACCGAGCACGGTGTACGCCCACCACATTCCGCCGACGATGCCGAGCGAGAGAAACGTCCACGGCAGAAGTGCCCAGCGCCGCACCAGTCGCATGGTTTCAGCATCCGGTACGCCCCGAGCGAGCGAGGCGACGACAAGGGCAAACGGTACCGAAAGAGTGACATACCCGAGATAGACCAGCACCGGGTGAACACCCATCATCCAGTTGTTCTGGAGGAGCACATTCGGCCCCGGGCCATCCGCCGGCGGGGCGCTAACCGGTACGAAGGGGTCGCCCGGGAACGCCACCACGAACAGGAAGAAGCTGTTGATGGCCAGGAGTATCGCCGTGGCATGCGGCTGGAGCGCGCCATGGCGGCTCCCGGAGAGTCGTACAAATGCGACCGTCACGACCGCGAGCAAGAAAGCCCAGAAGAGAATCGAGCCATCGAGCGCGCCCCATAGCGATATGACCGTGTAGTACAGCGGCGTCTCCCGGCTGCCGTGCTCGGCGACGTAGCTCACCGAGAAGTCGTGCGTCACGAGCGCGACCTCCATAACCGCCACCGCCAGCCCGGTAAGTCCCGCGACCAGGTACGCACTGCGGCGAGCCCACCGCGTCCGCCCCGGTGCATGCGGGGCGGCGAACGCCGCGACCGCCCCGCCGGCGGCTGCGACCAGCGCCAGAACGATCGACAGATGTCCCAGGAAGCTGATCATTGCCTAGGGTTTCGTCGCGTAGTTATCCGCTGCCGGTGACTTGCCGGGAGCCGGCGCCTTGTAGGTGCCATCGTGCTTGACCATGAGGTTCGTCGCCTGAAAGACGCCGGCGCGCAGGACTCCCTCGACGACGCAGCCGCTCCCACCGCGAAACATCTCGGGGGGCTGACCGTGACTCACCACGGCAACGGAGTGCTTGAGGTCGGAGAGAACGAAGTGCACCGTCTGGGTCCGGGGGTTCCACCGCACGCTCCCTGGTTCGACCAGCCCACCCACCCGAAACGACTGCCCATCGGCAGCTGGTCCACGGGAGACCAGCTCGCTGGGCGTGATGTAGTACACCAGCGCGTTCGAGATTCCCTGGTAGACGAGGAACCCGATGGCGGCGAGGATGATCGTCCCGCCCAGGATCAGGGGGCGGGTGGAGCGTCGCATACCGCGCTGTCTCCGTGCTCAGGGTCTGCAGCCGGTTCCAGGGACTCTCGAAGCACACGTGACACGTGTCGCGCCTGCGCGACCCGACGGGCCAGGATCACGGCATAGACGGCAAGCGAGCCCCAGACAACCGTGTAGGCAAGCGCAATGTATCCCCAGTCAGACACGTTGAGCCTCCCGCCAGAGCAGTTCGTCGCGTTCCTGCTCCATCGAGGCAAGTCGCAGTCGGCGTCCAAGCAAGAAAAGGAAGAGCAGCGTGACGGCCGCGAGATTGACGAACAACGTGACTTCCATTCGATCGTCGATAGTTGGGTCGTTGAGTGCGGTGAAGGTTGGTCCCTGGTGGAGGCTGCGCCACCACTCTACCGATAGCTGTATGACCGGTATGTCAAGGAACCCGATGATCCCCACCACAGCTGCCTGTCGAGCGCGTGCCAGTGGGTTTGTTTGCAACGTTCGCAACATCAGGTACCCGGCGTAAATCACGAAGAGAATGGCCGTTGTCGTGAGACGCGGGTCCCAGGTCCACCATACTCCCCATGTCGGGCGAGCCCAGATCGACCCGGCAACCAGAGTGAGCGCGGTAAGCAGTAGGCCGATCTCGGCCGCGGACCCGGCCAGGCGGTCCCACTTGAGATCTCGCTTCCAGAGGTACATGGCGCTGCCCACCATGACGAGAAAGAATGCGAGGTACATCGTCCAGGCAACCGGCACATGGACGTACATGATGCGGACGAGATCATGCTCGCTTGCGTCGGGAGGCGACCAAACCAGTCCCAGGTAACCACCCACCAGGAGCAGTCCCAGGCCGCTCGTTCCCAGCACGTAGCCTCGCCGTTGAATCCACTGCATACACCTGTCTCCCGCCACAGTCTACCGCGCTCTGGCGCCCCTACTCGCCCGGTGCGTATTCGAAAGTCAGAAGACCGGCAGTGACGAAAACCACGTCGAACACCAGCAAGAGCTCGACCCAGCGCGCCACATCGGCGCTTCCTCCGGTCAGGGCAAGTGACGTGGCTTTCACCGCGGCCAGAATCACCGGCGCGGTAACCGGAAGCAACAGGAGGGGCAGCAACACCTCGCGCGAGCGCAGCGACGCTGTGAGCGCTCCGTAGAGCGCCCCGATCGCTGCGAAACCCGTGGTTCCCAGGAAGAGCGAGAGGATGAGAAGTGGCAGGTTTGCCGCCACGTCGAGCGTATAGAGCACGGCCGTCATCGGCAGCACCACGGCCTCGATGGCCAGCATGACTGCCATCGCCCCCAGTACCTTCCCCATGTAGATGGCACTTCGGTTGCGTGCAAGCAGCAGCAAACCCTCGAACGCGCTGTTCTCCATCTCAAGCTGGTAAATGCGGCCGAAGGCAAGCAACCCGGAGAAGATGAAGGCCAGCCACAGCAAACCGCTCGCCGCCGATGCCAGCTGCCGGCGGTCGGGTCCGAGCGCGAAGGAGAAGGTGAGAAGCACGATCGCCGCGAAGAATAGCGTGGCGTTGAGGCTAACGCGACTGCGGGCTTCGAGAAGCACGTCCTTTTTCAGGACGGCCCACACCTGTTCAGCCCACGTGCTGGACATGGCGGAGGTGGTAGCCGGTAGATGGGCCGAGGAACGTGACGGCGCCGCGCTCCAGGACGGCCGTGAGGTCCGCCAGCGCCAGTGCTCGTTCCGCATCATGCGTCGCGAGGACCACCGAACCACCGCGGTCCGCTGCCTCACGCACAATTTCGTCCACCAGTTCGGCAGCGCTAGCGTCAAGGCTGTTGTAGGGCTCGTCGAGCAGGAGCAGCTGGGGACGGAGCAACACCAGGCGACCAAGCGCCAGTCTGCGCTGCATGCCGCTCGAGAGCGATCGCACGCGCTGCCAGGCGGCAGCCGTGAGACCGACTCGCTGCAGCGTGTCCGCAACATCGGTCGCGGCAACCCGCCGTCCAGCCATGGTAGCGATGAACCGCAGATTCTCCGCCACCGTCAGGTCGTCGTAGAGGTAGCTGTCGCTCGCAAGGAATCCCACCCGGGCGCGGAGGAGATGCCTCTCGGCGAGCAGGTCGCTGCCCAGTACCGTACCATGCCCGAGAGTTGGCGCGGTCGCACCGGCGATTATTCGCAGTAGTGTGGTCTTGCCCGAGCCGTTCGGACCAAGCAGGGCCAGAGTTTGGCGTGGCTCGAGGCGCAGATCGAGCGCCCTGAGCGCCACGGTATTGCCATAGAGCTTGGCAATACCCGTCAGCTCGAGCGTCGGCCGCCGGTTCACACTAGGCTACTGCTTCCTGCTCTCGCCCGATTCCATCGAAAAGGTCGGCCTCACG
>DATGJB010000017.1:0-48966 GCA_035295425.1 Chloroflexota bacterium
ATCGTGCCATATGGCATTCTCCACAACCTGTGCTAATCGTGCGTGCCCGCGATTGCTGGGATGAAGGCCGTCGGCGGCAATGTAGCCCGGGTGGGTGGCGAGCTCCGCGCTGTACGCACTGAGGTCGAGATACCGGGCGCCGGCGGCGAGTGCAACGCGGCGCATGCCGTTGTTCCAGGTACGAACGATGCCGCCGGCGCCGGGGAAGACCCTGCGTACGGCGGGCAGCAAGGCGAGATTGGGCAACCCGATGACGAGCACGCGGGCGCGGGCGCGCCGCAGCGTCGTCACCAGGTCGCGCAGATCGCTCAGAAAGGCGCTCAGCGTCACGCCGGTGCGCAGATCGTTGAAGCCGAAGAACACCGTCGCCAGACTGGGGCGAATAGCGAGCGCCGCGGTGAGCTCGGCATCGTAGGCGTCGTGAAGTGGAGAGCCGGGAATGGCCGGATCCACGAAGCGTCGCGCGTGCAGCGCGCGTGCGAGGCGGTAGGCGTAGCCGCGGCTCGTCGGGCTCGCTCCCATCCCATAGGTTTCGGATGCCCCAAGCGCTGCATAGGCGCCCGGTGCGGGCGCGGCTATTCGCGGGGCCGGTGCGGCGTGGGTCGGCGACGGCAGCACGGGAGCGCCGGATGTGGAGGCGCCGCACGCCGCCAGGCAGAGGGAAAGACAGGGCAGGAGAAGGAGGGGGGCGAGACGAGGCAAGAGGGATCCCAGGAGTCAGTCAACGGTCTGTTCGGCTACACGAGTATAGCCGCGAGATCCCTATCTGGCCGGGCTAGACGCCGCTCGGGACCTCGACAGGGCGGCTACCCTCGGGATGGTCGATCTCCTCCGGGCATTCGAGCTCCCGCCTCACCCGGCGGACGAAGTGCGGGCTGCACTTCAGCTGCCGGCAGATCTGGGTAATCGTGAGTCCTTGCTGGAGAAGGCGGCAGGCGATCCGTTCTTTCTCCACCATCAGCGAGCGAGTTTGCGAGCCAGGGGCGCCACGAGACATTCGGTGTACCCTCCCCGTTTCCGTTCCAAACGTCAACGATACAATCCTACAGCGCGGGCTGGGGTATGTCCAGCCGATTACCGACGTTGCACCCATGCCGTGCCCCTGCCGTCTGGCCGTCACCGGGCACTGCTGTTGGTACCTCCACGATCTCGCGTCGCCGGACAGTCGTCAGAAATGGAAGACGAGCGGCGGACGGCGCTAGACTGGGAGCCGGGAGAGCTGCAATGGTGTCGGGAGTCGGAACCACGCTGACGGTACTGGCGGTTGCCGATCAGGTGAGTCCGTACATCTACGACCACTTCACGCCTGAGCCGTGGAGTGGTGTCGACCTCGTGCTGTCGTGCGGAGACCTTCCGCCGGAGTACCTGGACTTTCTGTGCACCCAGCTGAATGTGCCGGTGTTCTACGTGCGCGGCAACCATGACTGTTCGTATGGGCTCTCCCAGTACGACGGATGTGTCAGCGTGCACGGGCGCGTGGTGGAGTACCGCGGTATGCGGATCGCAGGGTTCAATGGCTGCCGCCGCTACAACCGTGGCGGGTGTCAATTTTCGGAGCGCCAGATGCGGCGTGAGATACACCAGACGCGACTCCACACGCTGCGGCACGGTTTGCCGGATATTGTCGTGACCCACGCCCCGCCCGCCGGCTGCCACGATGGCCCGGATCTCTGCCACCGCGGGTTCGACTGCTTCCGGCGGTTGATCGAAGTCTGGCAGCCGCAGGTGTTCGTGCACGGCCACACGCATGGGCACTACGGCTCCGAGCGGATCTCCCGGCTGGGAGCGACGGCCGTCATCAATGCCTTCCCCTATCGGCTGTTCCGGGTGACGCCGGGGGCCCGCCGTATCCGGGTTGCCGGCCAGAGCACACCGGACCGTAGGGAACTTCGACTCGCACCGTAGGGCGGGGCAGCACGCCCCGGTTCGGGCTCAACCGGTCTGTTTGTCAGAGCCGCTGCGGTGTGCTCGATGCACGCCGGTTCCTCGGGCGCCTGTCGTATGATGCAGCGGAGATGGGAACAGCGCAGACGGAACGACAGGCGAAGGCGGGACGCCGGCGTCCCTGGACCGGGGATCAGAACGTCTTCATGTATCGCTTCGCCTGCTATGTCACGGGCTTGCTGCTCCGCTTCTGGGTGCGGCGTTACCGAGTCTACGGTGCGGAGAACGTGCCGACCACGGGCGGGCTCTACGTGATTGCCAACCATACCAGCGGCCTGGATCCGTTCCTGCTCGCCTACCCGCTCTGCCGGCACGGCATCAGGGGACCCGGGAAGATTGAGCTGTTCAAGAATCCGGTCGTCGGCTGGGTGATGAAGCGACTTGGCATCTTCCCTCTCCGCCAGGGCACCACTGATCCGGTCGGGGTTCGCACCATGGTTTCGCTTTATCGGGCGGGACAGATCGTCATCGTCTACCCGGAAGGCGGCCGGAGCCCCGACGGGAGCTTGCGGCCCTTCAGACCCGAGTTCGCGCGCCTGGTCATCAAGATGCGAGCGAGGGTACTGCCGGCGGCGATTGCCGGCGCACCGGATGTGCTGCCGATTGGGAGCCTGATGCCGCGATCGAACACGCCCGTGGCTGTGGTATACGGCGAGCCGTTCGAGCTGTCAGAGTATTACGCTGTCAACCTCACCGACGAGGTGGCGATGCAGGCTGCCGCCGATCTGCAGAGCCGGGTGGCAGAGCTGCTGGAACGCGCCCGCCGGGAGCGAGATGCGGCGTCACGCTGACCGCGACGCGCCGGGAACGGCGCGGCACGGCGTGTGGGATTGGTCAGCCCGACTCCTGCAGCTGCCGGACGGCCCAGCGGCGCACGCTGCTCGCCGTGTCGGAGGTGGCCCGCTCGATGTAGTCCCGGCCAAAGGCGGTTGCGCCGAGGGTGTAGAACCGGCGGCGCAGTGCGATTGAGCCGGCCAGGGCGATACCCTCCTCGACGAGCGCGCGAAGCTGCCGCGGAGGGATCGTGCTCCAGTGCTCGTCCAGGATGTCGGCGGCGCCCTCCTGCAGCTGCTCGGCAAAAGCGTCACGATGGCCGAGATAGGTGGCGGCGACCTCGGCCGGATCGCTCCCCAGCCTGACCAGCCAGACAAGGCCGCGGCGCACCATCTGCGCCTCCGGCCAGGACGGCGCGTAGGCGACCCAGAACGGCATATGCTGGCCGACGAACTCGGTCCGGGCAGTGGCGCCCGGAGCCGGCACGGCGACATCCAGATGTGGCTGACGGCAGTTGATCCACGCCCGGCAGAGCTCCTGGCGAAGATTGGGCGCGATGTCCTCCTGCGCCATCACCCGGTCGACCAGCGCCGGCATGATCAACCCCTCCTGATGCCGCGCCAGAAGCGAGTGCCCCCAGAAGGCCCGCTCCGCCGGCGCCATCTCGGCGCCGGACACCACGCCGGAGAAGAAGGCAAGGATCGACCGTTTCTCCATCCCGCGGAACGGGTTGTACTCCCCCGCGGAGAGGACCAGGGCATAGCGCAGGTCGTCGACGCTCAGGAGCTCCCGTTCCTGCAGGAGCTCGAGCATCGCATAGAAGCCGTAAGGAAGGCCGCTGTCGGAGCCGTAGTCGGCAATGTCGAGCGTGTAGCGCGCGATGGCCCACTTGGTGACTTCGGAGATACGCCGGTCGCGAAGCGCTTGCAGGGCCGCGAAGCCGAAGATGTACGGCTGGCTCAGCTTCTCGGGGATGTGAAGGACGGTCTCGGCGCCGTATCGATCGTACCCATAGGCGGCGCGGTAGTAGTCCTTGAGACCCCGTACCATCGCGTGCCGCAGGACGACGCACTCCCGAACCGGCGCGCCGACCAGAGCGCAGAAACTCCCGAGGTCGAACCCACGGTCGCGCAACCGCTTCTCCTCCATCCCGCAGGTTTCACTGTATCCCTAAATGTCGCCGACCGCAATAGGCTGTTTTCGAGTCTGGTCAGGTCTGGCTTTCTACAATGTGCCTGGACGTGCGCTGTGCGCGCGCGATGGAGAGGAAGTGCCGGTGGAAGTGAGACTGGACCGCGTGCGCCACGTGCTCATCGACATGGATGGCGTCCTCTACCGGGGTTCGGAGCCGATTCCCCGGGCCAGGGAGTTCTTGACCCAGCTTCGTGCCCGCGGGATCCGTTTCAGGCTGGTGACCAACAACGCAACGCTCACGCCCGAGATGTACCGCGACAAGCTCGCCGCCATGTGGATCGAGGTCGGGGCCGATGAGGTGTTCACCAGCGCGCTTGCCACGGCGCTCTACCTGCAGCGGGCCGGGCAGGCCGGAACCTCGGCCTACGTCATCGGCGAGATCGGTTTGTTGACGGCGCTGGCGGGGATCGACGTCCGCGTCGTGGAGTCTGAGCCCATCTGGGTGATCGTCGGGCTGGACCGGAACCTGACCTACGAGAAGCTGGCTACCGCGGTCCTCGCGATCAACGCCGGTGCACGCTTCCTGGGCACGAATCCGGATCGCTCGCTGCCGACGGAGCGCGGCCTGCTGCCCGGTGCGGGGAGCATTCTCGCTGCGCTGACGGCTGCCACCGGAGTCGAACCGACGGTCGTGGGCAAGCCGCAACCATTGATGCTACAGCTGGCGGCGGAGGCGCTGGGGGGCGCCGTCTCGGACACGATGATGATCGGCGACCGGCTGGACACCGATATCGCCGCTGCTGAGGCGATCGGCATGCCCTCGATCCTGGTGCTGACCGGTGTGTCCACGCGAGAAGAGGCCGAAGGCGGATCGATCCGGCCGGGCATGGTGGTCGACGATCTTGGCGAGCTCCTGGAGCGGTGGTCGCCAGCAACGGTGGACGGTCGTTGAGATGCGTCAGGCGCTTGCCGCGGCTACCGATGTCGCCGCCGCCGGCGCTCTCGCCTTCGTCGCCTTCCGGGGCGGATATCAGCTCGTGCCGTGCGCCAACAAGGGCGCGTGTAGCCTGCTCACCCCCGCCGTCGTCGTCATCATCGCGGCCGTCGAGGTGGCGTATTTCGGAATCGCTCAGCTGCTGGCCGGCGCCTCACCTGGCCAGTGGTTATTTCGGGTGAAGCGCAGATTCTGACCGCCTGTCTTCCTGGGTCAACTGTTCCAATGGCGTGGTAGTATGCAGCAAGTATGGCGCTTGTGCTTTCGTTCCGCCGCGCGTAGAATGCCTTTCGATAGCCGGAGGCTCGACGCCGGGGGGCGCGAGCACCGGACGTGCTGGACTGCAAGGGCGGTGACCGACATGGGCACGCGACCTCATAAGGTGTTGCCTTGGAAATAACCTATATGGGCCATTCGGCGTTCCGGCTGCGGGGCAGAGAGGTCACGATTGTCACCGACCCGTTTCCGCCGTCATTCGGATTGCAGATGGGCAAAGTTGCCGCCGAAATCGTCACCATTAGCCACCAGAGCCCAAACCACGCGTTTGTGGACGGTGTCGCCAACAATCCACGGGTCATCGCCGGTCCGGGGGAGTACGAGGTGGCAGGAGTCTTGCTGGCAGGTATTGCAACCGCCAGCAAACCGGGCGAAGGCTCACTCAATACCGCTTTCGTCGCGCGCTTCGATGACCTGGCGGTGTGCCACCTGGGCGACCTTCGAACCAAGCTGACCGACCAGCACATCGAGGAGATCGGCGACATCGACGTTCTGCTGATTCCGACCGGTGGCGGCTCGACGATCGGGCCGCAGGAAGCTGCCGAGGTGGTGACGCAGCTGGAGCCCTCCCTCGTCATCCCGATGCACTATCGCGTCGAGGGAGGAACCGTGGGCGGGCTGGAGGCGGTGGAAACATTCTGCCGGGAGATGGGGCAGAAAGAGGTGGCTCGCGAGCAGAAGCTCTCGGTTTCCAGAGGGTCATTGACGCAGGATGTCCGGGTGGCCGTTCTAGAACACAGGCGCGTGTAGGGGGAACGAGATGCCGAAGTACATTTTCCTGACTGGTGGAGTGGTGTCGTCGGTCGGCAAGGGCATTACTGCGGCATCGATCGGGCGCGTGCTCAAGAGTCGCGGAGTCAACGTCTCGATCCAGAAGCTCGATCCCTACATCAACGTCGATCCCGGGACGATGGCGCCCAACCAGCACGGCGAGGTGTTTGTCACCGAGGATGGCGCCGAAACCGACCTCGATCTCGGGCATTACGAGCGCTTTATCGACGAGAACTTGACGCGCGCCAGCAACGTGACGACCGGCCAGGTATACCACTCCGTTATCTCCAAGGAGCGGAGGGGAGATTACCTGGGTGGCACGATTCAGGTGATTCCCCATATCACGAACGAGATCAAGGAGCGGATCGGGCGGGTCGCCCGGCAGACCGGCGCCGAGGTGGTGATCGTCGAGGTCGGCGGGACGGTGGGCGATATCGAGGGCCTGCCGTTTCTGGAAGCGATCCGCCAGATGCGTCGCGAGATCGGCCGGCAGAACGTGCTCTATATCCACGTGACGCTGCTGCCCCACATCGGATCGACCAATGAGCTGAAAACCAAGCCCACTCAGCACAGCGTGAACGAGCTGCGCCGCATCGGTATTCAGCCTGACATTCTCATCTGCCGGGCGGATCACCCGGTCACGCGGGAGCTGCGCGAGAAGATCGCGATCTTTGGAGATGTGCCCGAAGAGTCGGTGATTCCACTCCAGACCTGCGAGACGATCTATGAGGTGCCATTGGTGCTGGAGCGCGCCGGCCTGGGCCGCATCATCACCCGAGAGCTGGGCCTCGACGCCTCGATGCCCGATCTGAGCCGCTGGTCGGAGCTGGTCAGTCAGATCAAGGCGCCCAAACCCAAGCTGCCGATCGCGATCGTCGGCAAGTATGTGAAGAGCCCCGACGCCTACATGAGCATTGTCGAGGCGCTGAAACATGCCGGCCTCTACCACGGTGTGGACGTGGAGATTCACTGGATCGACTCGGAGGATCTGGAACGCGAAGCCAACGTCCACCTGCTCGATCGCGTGGCGGGCATTCTGGTCGGTCCTGGCTTCGGCCACCGCGGCATCGAGGGAAAGATACGGACGGCGCGCTACGCGCGCGAGAACAAGGTGCCGTACCTCGGCGTCTGTCTCGGCATGCAGGTCGCGGTGATCGAGCTGGCACGCCATCTCCTGCATTCCAGCCTGCCCAATAGCACCGAGTTCGACGAGACGACCAAGTACCCGGTGATCGACATCATGCCGGACCAGCGGGACATCGCCGAGAAGGGCGGAACGATGCGGTTGGGCGTCTATCCCTGTCGGCTTGCCCCCGGTACGCACGCCGCCGCTGCCTACGATCAGCCGATCGTCTACGAGCGGCACCGCCACCGCTTCGAGCTCAGCAACGAGTACCGCGAGCTCCTCACCGCGGGCGGGATGAGGATCGCCGGGCTCTCGCCGGATGGCCGGTTGGTCGAGATCGTCGAGCTCGAGGATCATCCCTGGTTCGTGGGGAACCAGTTCCATCCCGAGTTCAAATCCCGGCCGGAGCGGCCGCATCCTCTGTTCCGCGACTTCGTGGGAGCCGCCAAGGAACGATTGGGTCGCGAGAAGGTCAGCATTGAGACGGTGGAACATGCGATGACCGACGAGCCGGTTCGAACCGGGCCCGCGTAGCACAGCTGGCTGGGTCCGGCGCGCAAGCGAAGTGGGCTGGCTGATCTTGCCGTGGCAGTTGCGTCACGCGGAGGCACACCGTCACCGCGCGCGGCATGGATGAGACCGGCGTATACTGGACGTCCGAGGTCACTGTCGTTGGATTGCGCGAATCCGCGTCCGGCCGGCTCCGGCGGTCGGAATCACGCCCGCCGGCCTTTCGGGGCTTCCGTGGGGAGCCGTACAAACTCGATTGTCATCTGAACCGCCCGATTGCTTCGCGCAGGTAGTCCTGCTGGCCCAGTTGGGGCGTGCTGGTGGCCTATTCACCTACCGGCTGCCGGCCGGTATGGCACCGCTGGCCGGGCCCGGCTCGCTGGTGCGGGTGCCCTTCGGTGCCCGCATGCTGCAGGGGCTGATCTGGTCGCTCGAGGAGACGACCGCCCTGCCGCGCGTGCGCGACGTGGCGGAGCTGCTCGATCCGCTTCCGGTCGTGACGCCGCATCAGCTTCGACTGGCGCGCTGGATCGCCGAGTACTACGACGCGGGGCTTTCGGATGTCGTCGGAGCGATGCTTCCGCCCGGGTTGGGCCGGAAGACCGTGTACGTGCTCGAGTCCGGGAAGGAACCGGATGGTGCGCGCCTCACCGCCGATCAGCGGCAGGTGTTGGAGATGGTGATGGCGCTGCGCCGCGTCCCGCTCGAAGAGGTACAGCGCGAGCTCGCGCCGGTGGCAGTCGAAAAGGCGGTGGCCTCGCTGGTGCGACGTGGTCTACTGGTGCGGCTCGCCGAGCTGGCCCCACCACGCGCTTCGACCAGGCTCGAACGAGTGGTGTCGATCACCGAGCCGGGACGGATGGCACTGGCCACCGGGCTCTCGTCACGCGCCCAACGGCAGCGGGCCGTGCTCGAGGCGATGGCCCCACGTGGTGAAGTACCGGTGTCCGAGCTCCGCGGCCTGGTGCCCGGGGCCGGGCAGGCGATTGCCGCGCTGCTCAAGAAGGGGCTGGTGTCGATCCGGCAGGTCGAGCGCCGCCGCTCACCGCTCGACCGCTACGAGCTGACCAGCGGCCATCCTCCGCGGCTATCGCCGGCTCAGGAGGATGCTCTCGACGCCGTCACGGCATCGCTGCGCTCCGGCCGGTCTCATATCTACCTCCTGCATGGCGTCACCGGCAGCGGCAAGACGGAGGTGTACCTGCGGGCCGTGGCCGAGACCATTCACGCCGGCCGGCAGGCCATCATTATGGTCCCCGAGATTAGCCTTACCCCTCAGGCGGTGGAGCGCTTCGGCGCGCGCTTCCCCGGGCAGGTCGCGGTCCTGCATAGCAAGCTGTCGGATGGCGAGCGGCTCGACGAGTGGCAGCGCATCCGGCGGGGCGAGGTGGATGTGGTTGTCGGACCGCGTTCCGCGCTGTTCGCGCCGCTGCCGCAGCCGGGCCTCGTCGTCCTCGACGAGGAGCATGATCCCTCCTACAAGCAGGACGCGTCCCCGCGGTACCACGCCCGTGACGCGGCGGTGACGTTGAGCCGGATCACCGGGGCAACGGTGGTGCTGGGCAGCGCCACGCCGGACGTCGGTACCTACCACGCGGCACGCCGCGGCCGCATTCACCTCCTGGAGCTGCCCGACCGGCCGGTGTGGGAAGTGGCGGGACGGGGATCCGGCGCACCGTCCCGACCGATGCCGCCGGTGCAGATCGTCGACATGCGGCAGGAGCTCAAAGGCGGGAACCGAAGCATTTTCAGCGGCGCACTGCTCGAGGCGCTGCGCGAAACCCTGGCTTCGGGCCACCAATCCCTGCTCTTCCTCAACCGGCGAGGCAGCGCGACGGTGGTACTGTGCCGGGATTGCGGGTTCGTCGTGCTGTGCCCCAACTGCGACATTCCGCTGACCTACCACGCGGCGATCACCCGGCTGATCTGTCATCGCTGCGATCGACGCGAAACCAGCCCGCGCGCTTGTCCCGCCTGCCGCAGCCCGCGCATTCGCTACCTTGGCGCCGGGACGCAGCGGGTGGAGGAAGAAGTGGCGCGCCTCTTCCCACTCGCGCGCGTCCTGCGCTGGGACCGGGATGTGACCGGAGGCAAGGAAGCGCACGAGCAGCTCCTCGGTCAGTTCAGCCGCCATGAGGCGGATATCCTGGTCGGCACCCAGATGATCGCAAAGGGGCTCGACTTCCCGCTGGTCACGCTGGTCGGCGTGGTGTCGGCCGATACTGGGCTCCACATGCCCGACTTCCGCGCGCCCGAGCGGTCCTTCCAGCTCCTCACCCAGGTGGCGGGCCGGGCCGGCCGGGCCTCACTACCGAGCCGGGTGATCGTCCAGACTTACACTCCCGATCACTACGCGATCCGGGCCGCCGAGAGCCATGATTACCACCGATTCTTTCGCCAGGAAATGAGCTTTCGGGAGTCTGCCGGCTACCCGCCGTTCGCCCGGCTGGTGCGGTTCGTCTACTCCTCGGAAGTGGAGCAGGCATGCCGACAGAGCGCGCTGAATCTCAGAGCCATCTTCGAGCGGGGTATCGACGAAGAGGGACTGACCGGTGTCGACCTGATTGGTCCGGCGCCGTGCTTCATCGCCAGGATCAAGAACCGATACTACTGGCACCTGATTGCCCGGGCCGGCGGCAGCGACGGGCCGTCCCGACTGCACCGGCTGCTCGACTATGTGCCGCCCGGCTGGGTCGTCGACGTCGACCCGGTCGACCTGCTATAGACCCAGCGCGACGATCTGCGGTCCGGTGGGACCGGTGACGCGGATGAAGACCATGCCGTTGGCGGCCATCAGTTCGTTGGCGGCTCCGAAGGCGTAGTAGCCGCTGGAGAGCACGATCGCTCCGATGATCTTTCCGGATTGCGGCCTGACCGCCACCAGCTTGACCGGCTGCCCCAGACTGTAGGTCAGAACGAGCAACACGTCATTCACCAGCGCGATCCGCTGCACGAACGGAATCGGCGCCGTCCAAAGCGGCTTGCCGGTCAGCGGGTCGAGCGCCTCTACCCCGGTCCGCGGGCTCAACACCTGAACGTAGACCGCGTTCGGCCCGACCGCGTGGGGCCAGTCGGCGTTCTGGGTCGAGAGGACGGGACCGACCGTCCGGCCCCAGGCGCGGTGCCCGGTACCGTCGTAAGCGACGAGCGTGGCCCTGCCGCTTCTGGCGGGCGCCACCGAGTAGGCCAGCTCGCTCCCGGCGAACCAGTCACTCCCGACGAGAGGCTGCCTCATGAGCTGGCGGCCGTTGCTCTCGTCGTAGAACGCGCTGCCCGTGCTGACCGCCGTGACGACGTGTCCGGAGATGACGGCGCCGATGGCGCTGCTGGACTGCAGCGTCCGCAGGACGTGATTCGTGGTCGCGCTGACGGCGTAGAGCTTACTGGACGCACCACCGGCGAGCCCGGCGAGCACGATGCCGTGGTCGGCCAGGGGATAGACGAAGGCACTGTTCCTGACCGGCGGTGTGGCGGCGATCTGGGCGAGCTTGTCTCCGCTTGCCGGATCCACGACCTGCAGGATGTGACCCGCCAGGTAGAGGTTGCCGCCATCGTAGAGCAAGCCGCCAAGTGCGTCCTTCGGGTAGGTCGCGACCGGCTTGCCCGTCGTGAGGTCGATGGCGCGCACATGAACCCTGTTGTGGGCGAGAAAGGGAACGTACAGCCGGCCGGCGGCGACGATCGGATACGACTGGTCGGTCGTCAGGATGGCCGGCCACCGCTTGACACGCAGCTTCAGAACGTTGCGGGCCGAGAGGGATCGCTCGGCCGCGTTGTAGTTGCTCTGGGCAGCGTCGTAGTTCAGCGACGGCCAGTCGGAGGGGCTCGCGGCAGGTGCTGCCGCGACCGGGCGGGTGGGGCTCAACAGTCCGGCCGCAAGGACACAGCCTAGAATGATGAGCGTCGTGACCCTGCTCATAGCGACGCATAATACTTCATTGTCCAGTGGTGTGGGAAGGTTGTGGATGGCTGTGGACATCGAGATCGACCGCGAGCTCCTCATCCAGCTGACCCGCGATCTGATTCGATTTCGCTCCGTCAATCCTCCCGGTAACGAGCGTCCGCCCGCCGAATTCCTCGGCAATACCATGCGGGAGCTGGGCCTGGAGGTCGACCTGCAAAACCTCGAGCCGGACCGCGCCAATGTCATCGGCCGCATTCCGGCGGGGGCGAGCGGTGCGTTGGTATTCACCGGACACCTCGACGTCGTGCCTCCCGGAGGACAGCCCTGGAAACATGATCCGTTTGGCGCTGAGATGATCGACGGGGTCATCTACGGCCGGGGAAGTGTGGACATGAAGGGCGGTGTAGCCGCGATCGTCGCGGCGATGGCGGCGCTCGTGCGGAGCGGCCTACGGCCCCGGGCCGATATCGTACTGGCCGCGACCGCGGGGGAGGAAGCCGGGCTGCTGGGCGCGCAGGCGATGGTCGAGCGGCGCTCGCTGGAGGGTGCGGAGTATCTGGTGGTGGCCGAACCGACCGGGCTGGATGTATTCGTCGCGGAGAAGGGCGTCCTCTGGGTCGAGGTGCGGGCGCTGGGCAGGACTGCCCACGGCGCAACTCCCGAGCTCGGGGTCAACGCGGTCAGCTTCCTGGCCCGGCTCATCCCACAGCTCGAGGCGTATCCCTTCTTGTTCACGGAGAGCCCGCTGCTGGGGAAACCAACGCTGAGCGTCAACATCATCGAGGGTGGGAACAAGACCAATGTTGTGCCGGATGTGTGCCGGATCGTCGTCGACATGCGAACCGTTCCCGGTCAGGATCACGAGGTAATGCTGGCGCAGATCGGCGAGATGGCGACCACCCTGGCGCGGGAGGAGTCGCTCGACGTCAGGGTGGAGATCGACGTCGAGAACGATGTCGGCCCGCTGGAGACGGAGCGGACCAATCCGCTGGTGGAGGCGATCGTCGAATCCGTGCGCAGCGTGCGTGGGGTGGCCCCGCTGGTCGGCGGCGTCCCATACGCGACCGACGCCGCCTATCTGGCGCCGGGATTCGACATGCCGATGGTGATCTGCGGCCCCGGCGGCAGGGACATGCTCCATCAGCCCGACGAGCACGTCGAGGTCGAGCAGCTGGTCCAGGCGGCGTACATTTATGCCGATCTGGCGCAGAGGCTGCTGAGGTAGCGCCCGAGGCAGCTCCGCGCGAGGTGAAGTGACATACCTAGAATGGAGAGCGGAGAGCGCTGATCCAGGAGGGTGTGCCGGCCGTAGTAGAGGATGAGCCCGGAGGAGTGCCGGACCTCCTGCTCAGAGTTACTCGACTCCGTATGGATATGCGTGGAGGTGGAAACGTGAAACGACTTGTTACCGGAATCGCGTGCTTGACCTGTGCCCTGGCGTTCTCATTCGGTCCCGGCGCGGCCAACGCCTCGACGATGAAGTACACCGTGCATCTCAAGGGCATGAACGAGGTGGGGGCGCCCGGCGCGCCGCACGGGTCGGGCACAGCCACGATCACCGTGAACATGTCCAAGCACACGCTGTGCTACACGATCAGCGTTACGGGCTTCAAATTGCCGGCCATCGCCGCGCACATTCACGCCGGCCACGCCGGGAAAAACGGTCCGATCGTGGTGAAGTTCAACAATGTGCCGAACAGCAAGGGCAAGTCCAGCGGCTGCACGATGGTGAGCTCCAAGCTCCTCAAGGCGATCACCGGACACCCCTCGTCGTACTACGTGAACGTCCACACCACTCAGTATCCGGGTGGGGCGGTGCGCGGTCAGGTATAGAGCGTTGGGGGCCCCGTCCGAGCAGGACGGGGCCTCGAGCCCATGACCGCTCCGCGGTTGCCAGAACATCGAGGCGTGCGGGTCCGACGAGCGAAACTCTCCTCGGGCCTGTGCGCCGCGCTGGTAGCGCTGGCCCTCGCCGGCTGCGGGGCCAGCGGCACGAGCAGCGCGCCGCCGGCGACGCGGACGTTCCACGTGACGATCGTCCGCGATGCCAGGACGGTGGGCCGGTACGTCCCGGCCACGATCACCGTTCGGGTGGGCGACCGCATCGTGTTCCGCAATGCCGGCGATGCTCCACACACCGTCAGTGAGACCAACGGCGTCTTCGACTCGGGCACGATCTTCGTGGGGAAGAGCTGGGTGCTGACTGCCAGGAAACCCGGCCGATTCAGCTATTTTTGCCAGTTCCATCCAGGGATGAACGGGACCGTCATCGTCAAGGGGGCGTGACAACTCCCCGGGCCGGTACATGCCGAGATCATGGTGCCGCGCGCAGTACGATGGGCGGATGACAAAGATCGTGATCGTCGGCGCCGGGAGCGTCGTATTCACCCGCAATCTACTTGCCGACTTCTTCGCCTACCCGGAGCTGCGCGGCGGCACCGTCGGTCTGCACGATGTCGACGCCGATCGGCTGCGCACGGCGCAGCGAATCGCAGAGTGGACGGCGGCGCACTTCGGGGCATCGCCGGAGATCCAGGCCAGTCTCGACCGGCGTGACGTGCTGCCAGACGCCGACTTCGTCGTCAACGCCATTCAGGTCGGTGGGATCGCGGCCACCAGAGTGGACTTCGACGTACCCGCCCGCTACGGGATCCAGTACACGATCGCCGACACGGTGGGCGCCGGTGGGGTCATGCGCGGACTGCGGACGATTCCGGTGGTACTCGAGATCGCGCGCCAGATGGAGGAGCTCTGTCCCGCTGCCTGGCTGCTCAACTACACAAACCCCATGTCCATGCTGGTGTGGGCGGCGAGCAGAGCGACCGGCATCCGGACGCTGGGGCTCTGCCATAGCGTCTACTGGACGATTCACCGCCTGGCAGGGTGGCTGAGTGTGCCGTTTGCCGAGGTTCGTGCCGAGACGGCGGGGATCAATCACATTGCCTGGGTCTTGACGCTGCGACACGGCGGCCAGGATCTCTACCCGAGGCTGCGCTCGCTGGTGGAACGAGGCGACATTCCCCCGGGCGACCGCGTACGCGCCGAGCTCTTCCGGCGGTTGGGCTACTTTCCGACCGAGTCGAGCGAACATCACGCCGAGTACAGTCCGTTCTTCCTCGCTCACCCCGAGCTGGTGGAGACGCTGAGGATTCCGCTGCGCGAGTACGTGAGGCGCTGCGAATCCAATCTTGCCGAGTACGACGAAACCAAGCGGAGGCTGGATCGGGGGGAAGAGCTCGCGGTCGAGCCAACCAGCGAGTATGCCGCGGAGATCATTCACTGCCTCCTCACCGGCGAGCGCACCGAGATCGTGGGCAATGTGATGAACCAGGGCCGGTTGATCCCCAACCTGCAGGCGGAGTCCTGCGTCGAGGTTCCGTGTCTGGTAAACGGCACGGGCGTGCACCCGGTGATGGCGGGTGCGCTTCCCACCCAGTGCGCAGCGCTAATCCATCCGTTGATCGATCAGCAGGCGCTCACCGTACAGGCGGCGCTGGAGGAGGACCGACAGGCGGTCTACCACGCGATGATGCTGGACCCGGTGCTGGCGGGCCGTCTCACGCTGGACGAGATCTGGTCAATGGCCGACGAGCTGATTGAAGCGGAGGGACAATGGTTGCCTCCCTGGCTGCGGGCGTGAGGCGGATGGAGGGTTAGCATGCGCGGGAATGGCTCGGAGCCCACGGACGGCGTGAGAGACGAGCAGCGGAAGGTGCCGGATCTGGAGCGAGCGCGACAGGGTGCCGGATATGCCGACCGCTGGCTCGACCAGCAGCGGCAGCGGAACGATCTGCCGGGACTGGTTGCCGCTATCAGGCTCGGCGACGAGACGCTCCTGCTCGATGGCTACGGCCTCGCCGATGTCGAGCGTGGCGTTCCCATGACGCCCGACCACATTTTTCGCGTGGCCTCCCACTCCAAGACGTTCACGGCCACCGCGATCATGCAGCTCAAGGAGCGAGGCCGGCTCCGGCTGGACGATGCCATCGTGGAGTACGTGCCCTGGGTGCCGGGCCGGCTCGGCGCCGCGACGCTGCGCCAGCTGCTGAATCACAGCTCCGGCATCGTGCGCGATGGCAGAAACGCGGACTACTGGCAGCTCGACCACCCGTTCCCCGATGCCGCCGAGCTGCGGCGTCTGGTGGACCAGGGAGGCGAGATTCTGCAGATCGACGAGGCGTTCAAGTACTCGAATATCGGCTACTCGCTGCTGGGCCTGGCTGTCGAAGCCGCGTCGGCGATGAAGTACCACGAGTACGTGCGCCGGCACATCGTCGATCGCCTGGGTCTGCGCGACACCGGACCGGAGACCAGTGCTTCAGCACGGCAGCGCCTGGTCACCGGCTACACACCGAGGATCCTTGGCATGCCGCGCCGGCCGGTACCGGATGTCGAGACGGGGGCCATGGCCGCCGCGACCGGGTTCTACTCCACGGCCGGCGACCTCTGCCGGTACGCCGCCGCACACTGCCACGGAAACGAGGAGCTGCTCGGCGACGCGCCGAAACGCGAGGTGCAGCAACCGTACTGGGCGACGGAGCGGGACGGAGAGTGGTACGGGCTGGGGTTCGGAGTGGCCGATATCGGCAAGCGGCGAGTGGTGGGGCACAGCGGCGGTTTCCCGGGCCACTCGACCCGGACGTGGTTCGATCCACGGGATCGTCTGGTGGTGGTCGTGCTGACCAACGCCACCGACGGGGCCGCTTCCGCTCTTGCGAAGGGAATCATTCAGATCATCGACTTCGCCCTGGAATCAGACGGAGACACCGGCGGCAAGTCCGGCCCGGACCTCGAGCGCTTCACCGGGCAGTTCGTCAACTGGTGGGGTGTTACCGATGTCGTGCGCTTCGGCAATCGCCTGGTCGCCGTCAGCCCCGACGACGCCCAGCCGATGGACAAGCCGGTGGAGCTGGAGGTGGTGGATGCGGACACTCTGCGGATCCATGCCGCGGACGGCTACGGGTTCCGCGGCGAGACGATGCGGTACGAGCGGGACGCATCGGGCCGCGTGATCAGGCTCGTCTTCGGCGGTATGAGCTCCTATCCGCCGGAGATCTTCCGTGATCGCCCTGGTCTGAGCGGGTAGCCTCATACGGGCGCGAAAGCCGCGCCGCCTTGCCGAATCAAACAGGCTAGTGTTTGAGGGCGTCGATCGCGTTCTTGACCCGCCCCTTTCGGCTCTGGATGGCTCCCTTTGCCTTCTGCCGCCTGCCTTCGGCCTTGTGCTGTTGGTTGTCGGTCAGCTCGCCCCAGGCATGTTGAAGCTTTCCCTTCAGCCCGGTCAGGTTCCCTCGTGCCTTGTCACTCGATCCCCGCATGGCGGTCACCCCCTTGCCAGAGACAGCCGGCAAAAGCCGTGCCAGAGGGTGCGGCGCCTGCGATCTGGCACATTGTCTGCCTCATCCTGGGCTCCCGCAGCAGCCCTCCTCTACTGGTAGCTTGTAAGGCGGAGGGCGACGGAAGGAGGGAGCCGGTGGCATTTCTGCAGGGGATGCATGGGACGGTAGCGCTCGTCCTCATCTGTAGCCTGCTCTTTCTCGACGAGGCCGGGATACCGCTCCCGATTGCCCCGAGCGAGGGGCTGCTCCTACTCATCGGCGTCCTGGTGGCCGGTGGCGCCTTCCCGCTCGTCATCATTGTTCCCGTGGCCTTCGTCGCGATGCTGGCCGGGATGCTGGCGGGGTATGGATGGGCGCGTACTATCGGCCAGAACGGCCTCCGGGCAATTGCGGCGCGGGTCCGGGCTGAGCATGCCTACGACCGGGCACGCGTGCGCTTGCAGTCGGCCGGGGCATCCGGCATCGCGGTCTGCCGGGTGATTCCGGGCGTGCGCCCGTATGCAACGTTGATCTCGGGCGCCGCCGAAGTGGACATTCGCACATTTCTTCTCGGGGCGTTCCCGGCACTGCTTCTCTGGGAGATTGTCTGGATTGCGGCCGGAATGCTGGTGGGATTGCCGGTCGCACTCTTGCTTGGTCGCTTTGAGATGCTGGTGGTGCGAGGTGTAATCCTGATTGCGCTCGGAGCGATTATCTGGTTTTCCGTCAGGGAAGTGTCCGACGACCGTCGAGCCGGCGTCGCTCTGGTCGCACCGCGCTTCCGCGCCTCGCTGGCGCTCGTCTTTGATGCCGCCGTGGTTGCCGCGGTCGTGGCCGGTCTCTTTGCGATTGCTCGGCGGGTGATCGAAGTGAGCGCAAACGGCTGGCTGGAGATCCTGGTGACTGCCATTGCTCTTATGGCTCTGCTGATTGCCGGAAGGGGACTTCAAACCCCCGGCGAGACATTATTCGAGACGCGCTACTGGCACCATTCCGCCGCCGGCCCGAGTTAGGGCGTACTGCCACCTCCGGGTCAGATGACGCGCGCCGCCCGCAACGCCGCGATTTGGTCGTCAGAGTAGCCAAGTAGCTCCCGGAGCAGCGAGTCCGAGTCGGCGCCGAGCGCGGGCGGGGCGGAGCGAATGGTGGGCGGAGTCGCGCTGAGCTTGGGGACCGGGCCAACCGTGCGAAGCTCGGCGCCGGTACCGCGAACTGCCTGCACCATGGCGCGGGCAGTCGCCTGTGGATCGGCCAGCGCCGCCGGGATATCGTTGACCGGGCCACACGGGACGCCGGCTTCGAGGAGCAGTTCGATCCACTCGTGCGTGGGCAGGGTACGGAAGGTCGCCTCGAGCATGGGGAGCAGGTGGGCGCGGTGCTCGACGCGCGCCGGATTGGTGGCGAACCGGGAGTCCTCGGCCCACTCGGCGTGACCGAGCACCTGGCAGAGCGCAGCAAACTGCCCGTCGTTGCCGACGGCGAGCATGAGGCGGCCGTCGGCGGTGGGGAATGGTTGATACGGGACGATCGCGGCGTGGGCGTTGCCGTGGCGGCCGGGGGACTGGCCGGAGACAAGATACGCGCTCGCCACGTTGGCGAGCCAGCCAAGCTGCACGTCGAACAGAGCGATGTCGACGAACTGGCCTTCACCGGTTCGCTCGCGGTGATGCAGCGCCGCCAGGATCGAGGTGGCCGCGTAGAGCCCGGCGGTGATGTCGACCACCGCGACCCCCACCTTGAAGGGCTCGCCTTCGGGCGGGCCGGTGACGCTCATGATTCCGCCCTGGGCCTGGATGACGGTGTCGTACCCCGGCCGGTGCCGGTACGGGCCGGTCTGGCCGTAGCCGGTGATGGCGCAGTAGATCAGGCCAGGGTTGAAGGCGGCCAGCGCCGGGTAGCCCAGGCCGAGCGCCTCCATCGTGCCGACCTTGAAATTCTCCACGACGATGTCAGCCCGCCGCACCAGCGTCCGCAGGATCTCGCGGCCGGCTTCATGCTTGAGATCGAGCGTCAGGCTCTGCTTGTTGCGATTGACCGAGAGGTAGTACGCGCTCTCGCCGTCCGCGGTGAACGGCGGCCCCCAGTGGCGCGATTCGTCGCCTCTGCCCGGCTGCTCGACCTTGATGACGCGCGCACCGAAGTCGGCGAGCAGCATGGTCGCATACGGCCCGGCGAGAACTCTCGTCAGGTCGACGACCAGCAGCCCGTCGAGCGCTCCAGGCAGTGGGTTCGACACCGCCTGCAACGTCACGGTAAACGCAATCTCACTGCACTCTTCCCGGTACCGCCAAGTCTCTGGTCCCTCGACTCCAGCGCGATAGGCGAGCGCGGGGTCAGCCGGCTCGGGTTGAGGCTAGAGCGGTCGCGGCATGATCTCGCCGTTAACCGTCACCCACTGAGTCTCGGTAAAGGCGTCGAGGTTCCACTCCTTGCCGCCGAGCCGCGAGCCGGTGCCCGAGGCGCCAACCCCGCCGAAGGGAGCGATCGCCTCGTCGTCGACGGTCTGCTCGTTGATGTGCACGATGCCGGACGGAATCCGCTCGGCCAGGTCCAGCGCCTTCATGACATCGCGGGACATGATGGCGAGCGAGAGCCCGTACTCGGTGTCGGCGGCGAGGCTCACCGCCTCGTCAAGCGTCGTGAAGGGTGTCACCGGCGCCACCGGGCCGAAGATCTCCTTGCGGAAGGCCGGCATCCCGGCGGTCACATCGGTCAGCACGGTCGGACGGTAGAAGAGCCCCTGGTAGGTGCCGCCGGCCGCCAGCGTCGCGCCGGCGGCCACGCTGCTCGTCACGAGCTCGTGGATACTGTCGCGCTGGCGCTCGTCGATTATGGGACCGAGGTTGACTTCCTGGGAGGCGGGATTGCCGACCTGGAGCGAATCAGCCATGGCGGCGAGGCGACTGCCGTACTCCTCGGCAATGCTCGATGCGACAAGGTGGCGGCTGGTTGCCATGCAGATCTGGCCCTGATGGAAGTAGCTTCCCCACGCCGCGGCCGCCACGGCGCGATCGACGTCGACATCGTCGAGGACGATGAGCGCACTGTTCCCACCAAGCTCGAGGTGGGCGCGCTTGAGATGCTGGGCCGCCAGTGCGCCGACTTTCCGCCCGGCGGCGGTCGATCCGGTGAAGGAGATGATGCGCACCCGCGGCTCGACGATGATCGCCTCGCCGATTTCCGGCCCGCCCGGCAGGACGTGCAGCAGTCCCGGTGGGAGACCGGCCTCGACGAAGATGCGGGCAAGTGTCACGCCGCCGCAGATCGCGGTACGCGGATCAGGCTTGAGGAGAACCGCATTGCCGAGCGCCAGCGCCGGCGCCACCGAACGGATCGAGAGGATGAGTGGCGCATTGAAGGGAGCGATAACCCCCACCACGCCGGCGGGAAGGCGGCGCGCCATGCTCAGGCGCGGCGCTTCGGTGCGGAGCAGCCGTCCGTACGGCTCCGCCGCGAGCGCCGCCGCCGCGTAGGTTTCCTCTGTTGCCACATGAACCTGGAAGCCGGCAAACGGTTTGGTCGAGCCCGACTCGCGCACCAGCCAGTCCATTACTTCCGGGGCATGCTCCTGCCAGAGCTGGCCGGCTCGCCGCAGCACCTCGGCACGCTGAATGAACGGCGTGGCTCCCCACTCCGCCTGCGCCTCCGCCGCCCGCCGGGCCGCCCGCTCGACGTCCGCCGCGCCGGCCCGCCCCACCGTGCCGATGGTATCGCCGGTGGCAGGCTCCACGGCGTCGTACTGGCCGTCCTCCGACGTGATCCACTCGCCGTCGAAGATCTTCCCGGTCCACACTCCCGGGTCCATCAGGGTCGCGGTTTCTGCAATGGCCATCACGCTTCTCCTTATTACTCCAGGTTGTCCCTCACTCCGTCGCGCCCGTGCCTGCGTGCCGGCCGTGGCGGGCGGAGTCACATGGTTCCTGCGCCGAGCTTTCCTATCTGCTGGTTTGGCCACCAGCCACCGGTACCATCGGGGTCCATCGCCCGCACGTCGTCCGCGATGTGGTGGGCTGTTTCCAGAAGCTGCGGCAGGAGCTCCTCGCGAAGTGTCTCCGCGGTGCCGCGACGTGCCGGCGCCGAGACGTTGACGGCCGCGATTACCCTGCCGCGCGGGTCGTGAATGGGGGCAGCGATCGAGCGTAGTCCCTCCTCGAGCTCCTCGTCCACCAGCGCCCAGCCCTGCCGGCGCACCTGCAGTATCTCGGAGCGCAAGCGCGCCGGATCGGTGATAGTGCGCGGTGTGCGCGGCTGGAGGCGGGCCGAGGCAAGGTAACCGTCGAGCCAATCATCGCTCTGTCCCGCCAGCAGGACGCGTCCCATGGAGGTCGCATAGGCCGGGAATCGCGTGCCGACATTGATGGTCACGGTCATGATCCGGCGGGTCGGCACCCTGGCCACGTAGACCACTTCGTCGGCGTCGAGCACCGACACCGACGACGACTCGTGTACCGCCGCCACAAACAGCTCGAGGTGCGGCATTGCGATCTCGGGGAGCCGCAGGCTGGAGAGGAAGGCGTAGCCGAGCTCGAGGACGCGTGGCCGCAGCGCGAAGAGACGCCCATTGCTCCGCACGTAGCCAAGCTCGACCAGCGTGTGCAGGAACCGGCGCGCCGCGGCCCGGGTCAGTCCGGTAGCGCGAGCGACCTCGCTCAAGGTGAGCTCCGGATGGTCGGCGTCGAAGGCGCGGATCACGGCGAGCCCGCGTTCGAACGAGCGCACGATGTCGGGAGCGGCCGGCGCGCCCTCCTCGTCACCGACGGCCGGGACCTGAAGCCGGTCTGCGCACATGACGACTGAAGTCTTCTCCCGGAGCCGCCGGGCACGGCGGCTCGAGCCGGTAAGTCTGTGACGAGAACAGGTGTGCTCTTTACGGACACTATCGCATCCCGACCGGATATCGTCAATGCCACAAACCGGCAGAATTTGGTGATTGACTCCCGGAAAACCCTATGGTAGCCTCGAAACAGCGAACGCTAATTCGGCTGGCGAACACGCACTGCGGGAGGTGCAGCGATGGCAGCTCATGGCGGGAATGACGGCCGTGACGAGCCCCCGGTCAGCGAGATCGAGCGCGTCCTTGGTCGCCACCAGGTCAACCGACGCGATGCCCTGAAGGTGCTGGGCGCAGGTGGGATCGCGCTGGCCGGCGGGGTGCTTCCGGATGTGACGCGGCGGGCGGAGGCGCGTACAACGTTCGCCTCCTCGAGCCAGATCACCATTGGGTTCGTCAGTCCGCGTACCGGTCCTGCCGCCGGGTTCGGCGAGCCGGACGGGTACGTCCTGAGCCTGGCCAGGAAGGCGTTCCAGAAGGGACTCACTATCGGCGGCCGGCACTACTCGGTGCAGGTGATCGCGAAGGATAGTCAGTCCGGACCGCGCAGCGCGCAGGCGGCAACCGATCTTATCAACAGCAATGGGGTCGACCTGCTACTCACAACCTCCACCCCGGAGACGGTCAATCCGGTGTCCGATGTGGCCGAAGCGTCGGGTGTGCCCTGTATCTCCACGGTTGTCCCGTGGGAGGCGTGGTATTTCGGGAGGCAGAAGGACCCGAAGCATCCCAAGCCGTTCAAGTACACGTACCACTTCTGCTTCGGCGTGGCGCAGTTTGCCCTCGCCTACACGCATCTCTGGCCGCAGGTGTCGACTAACAAGAAGGTTGGCGTGATGTGGCCGAACGATGCGGACGGGAATGCCATTCGAGCCAACCTCGGGCCCGCGCTCAAGAAAGCGGGCTACACGATCGTCGATCCCGGCGCCTATCAGGATGGGACCAGCGACTACTCAGCGCAGATCGCCACCTTCAAGTCGCAGAAGTGCGAGATCTTCAACACGTTTCCGATCCCGCCGGACTTTGCCACCTTCTGGCGGCAGGCAGCGGAGCAAGGATACAAGCCGAAGATCGCGCAAATCGCGAAGACCGGGCTCTTCCCCTCGCAGGTCATCTCGCTGGGCTCCATCGGCAACAAGCTGGCCAGCGCCGTGTACTGGGCGCCGACCTGGCCGTACCACTCATCCCTCACCGGGGTGACGTCGCGAGCGCTCGGCGCCGGCTATCAGCGCGCCAGCGGCAAGGAGTGGAACCAGCAGCTGGGGGCGAGCCTCGCCCTCTTCGATGTCGCCGCCGCCGTGCTCCGCGCCAGCGGCAACCCGAAGAACAAGACGAAGGTGGCGAACGCGATGAAGCATCTCAGCGTCCGCACGCCGATCGGGCATCTCGTCTGGGGGCGCGGGCCGTTGCCCCCGAACGTCGTCGCCACGCCGATCATCGGCGGGCAATGGCGCAAGGTTGCCGGCAGCAGGTACGCGCTCGACTTCGTCATTTGCGAGCACTCCTCCGATCCTCACGTGCCGATCGCTTCGCGCCTGATTCCATACGCCTGAGCGTCCCGGCGGTCGGGCGATGGCGGAGGCGGCGAGCATCCTGGAGGCCGACGGCGTCAGCCAGCGCTTCGGGGCGCTGCTCGTGCTGGACGGCGTCGGCTTTCGGGTGGGCGCCGAAGAGGCGGTGGGGATTGTAGGGCCGAACGGCGCGGGCAAGACCACACTGCTCGATGTGCTCAGCGGCTCGCTGCGTCCTACCGCCGGCCGGGTCCGGTTTCGGGGGACGGATGTCACGCGGCTACGTGCTCACCGGCGCTGCCGGTTGGGCATCGCGCGCTCCCATCAGGTGCCGCGTCCCTTCGGTGGGATGACCGTGTTCGAGAACGTGCTGGTATCGTCGAGCCGCCGCGGCCAGGCGGCGTACGACGGCAGTCTCGAGGCGCTCGAGCTCTGCGGCCTGCTGCCGCTGGCCAACCGGCGGGCCGATAGCCTCGGTCTCCTTCACCGCAAGCGGCTGGAGCTGGCCCGAGCGCTTGCCACCGATCCGGCGGTGCTCCTGCTGGATGAGATCGGCGCGGGACTCACCGACGACGAGGCGATCGAATTGCTCGACACGATCCGGGTGCTGCGGGCACGCGGCATAGCTATCGTCTGGATCGAGCACATCGTCCACGTGCTGATGCAGGCGATCGATCGCCTGGTTTGCTTCGACGCGGGACGGGTGATCGCCGACGGCTCGCCGCAAGACGTGATTGGGGACGCCGCGGTGATCGACGCCTACCTCGGGGGACGCGGCGCATGACGCTCCTCACCGTCCAGTCGCTGGACGTGCGCCACGGCCTGCTGCAGGCGGTGCGGGACGTGACGCTGCAGGTCGAGGAAGGTGAGACGGTCGCCCTGGTGGGCGCCAACGGCGCCGGGAAGACGACCCTGCTGCGCGCCATTGCCGGAGCTCACCGGCCGCACGGGGGGCGGGTTGTCTTCGACGGCACCGACCTCACTGGCGTGCCGGCGCACCGCCGCGTGCGGGCCGGCATCGCCCTCGTGCCGGAGGGCAGACGTCTCTTCCCGGGACTCACCGTCGAGGAGAACCTGCTGACGGCGCGGGCGGCCGGCCGACCGGGACCCTGGACCGTCGAGCGCGTGCTTGAAGTCTTTCCGCTGCTGCGGCCGCTGCGAGGTCGGGCGGCCAGATCACTGTCGGGCGGCGAGCAGCAGGCTACCGCCATCGGCCGCGGCCTGATGACCAACCCGCGGCTCTTGCTACTCGACGAGATCTCACTGGGTCTCGCCCCCATCGCGGTTGAAGGGATGTACGCGTCGTTCGCGAGGCTGACTGAAGCCGGCGCGACGATCCTGCTGGTAGAGCAAGATCTGGCGCGTGCCATGCAGGTGGCGTCGCGCATCATCTGCCTGCTGGAGGGACGGATCGTCCTCGAGGGGAAGGCCGGCGAGCTAACTCGCGAGCAGATCGCCGCCGCGTATTTCGGGCTGCACCGCACACTCGGGTCCGGGGGCGCGCGATGGTCTGGGTGAACGCGGTGATTCAGGGAATCCTGCTCGGTGGCTTCTATGCACTGCTGGCATGCGGGCTGGCACTGATGTTCGGCGTGATGCGCATCATCAATCTCGCGCACGGCGACATCGCGGTGGTCGGCGCCTACCTGGTATGGGCGCTGGTGGACCGCACCTCCGTCTCGCCGTTCATCGCGGCGCTCATCGTTCTGCCGGTCATGCTGGTGGCGGGCTACATATTCCACCTGTTGATTCTCGAGCGAAGCCGTCGGGCCGGCGTCCTCACGCCGCTCCTCACCACCTTTGGGCTGGCGATCGTGATCCAGAACGTTCTGCTTCAGATCTTCTCCGCCGATGTCCAGTCCTTTGGCGGCAATGCCGGCGATATCACCCTGGCCAGCTGGCAGGTCAATAGCCAGATCTCGGTCCCCGCGCTCGGCGTGCTGATCCTGGGCGTGGCGGTCGCCGTCCTTGGCGGCCTCCACCTCTTCCTCTCCCGGACCAGACTGGGTCGGGAGATGCGGGCCACGGCGGAGGACGCGGATACCGCCGAGCTGGTCGGCATCAACTCCCGGGCGGTCTACGCCCGCGCCACGGCGCTGGCGGTGGCGACGGCGGCGCTGGCCGGATTGTTTCTCGGCATCCGTACCACTTTCGCCCCTTCGAGCGGTCCAACCCAGCTGATCTTCGCCTTCGAGTCGGTGGTGATCGGCGGCGGCTCGCTGTGGGGGACGCTGCTGGGAGGCGTGGTTCTGGGCGTGGCGCAGGCGGTCGGCGCCCAGGTCAATCCGCAGTATTCCCTGCTGGCGGGCCATCTCGTGTTCCTGGCGGTCCTGGCTGCCCCGCGGGGCAGCCTGCTGCTGCGTCGGGGGGCCACGCCGTGATCGCGCCGGCGTCGGGCCCAATCAGGGCTACCCACCGCGTGCAACGCTGGACGCCGCTGTCGTACGTTGCGACCGCTGCGACCGGCCTGCTCTTCGTCGCGCTGGCCTTCGTTCCACCGGTGCTGGGGACCACAATCACCCAGCAGCTGACGCAGCTGCTCATCCTCGTCATCCTGGCCGTTATGTGGAACGCGCTCGCCGGTTACGGCGGGCTCGTCTCGGTTGGCCAGCAGGCATTCATAGGAGTCGGCGCCTACGGGACCGTCTATCTCACCCAGCAGGGCGTGACGCCGTATCTCGCCATGGTGCTTGCCGCGATGGGCGCCGGTGTGCTCGCGCTTCCGATCGCGGCGCTCGTGCTGCGTCTGCGCGGCGGCCAGTTCGCGATCGGAACCTGGGTGGTGGCGGAGGTGCTGGCCCTGCTGATCGCGCTCGATCAGTCGCTTGGCGGTGGGACCGGTGTCTCGCTGACCGATCTGGACGTCTATGCGCCAGACCGGCGGCAGGCCTACACCTACTGGCTGGCGCTCGCACTGGCGATCCTCCTGCTCTCGGCGGTCATCATGCTGCTGCGTACCCGGCTGGGCGCCTCGCTGCAGGCGATTCGTGACGACGAGGAGGCGGCTGCCTCCGTCGGAATCAGTGTCACGCGCGCCAAACTGGTTCTCTTCGTGCTGGCCGCGCTTGGTTGCGGCGCCGCCGGGGCGTTGATCCTGGCCAACACATTGTTCATCCAGCCCACGTCGGCGTTCGACGTGCAGTGGTCGGCGTACATGATCTTCATGGTCCTGGTCGGCGGTATCGGCACGGTGGAGGGGCCGATCATCGGCGCCGTTCTCTTCTACGTGCTGCAGAACAAGTTCGCCGACTACGGCGCCTGGTATCTGGTAGGTCTCGGCGCCGTGGCGATCGTTTTCGCGCTCTTCGTGCCGCGCGGCCTGTGGGGCGAGGTGGAAGCCCGGTTCGGCCTGCACCTCCTGCCGATCGGCTACTTCGTGCGGCCGACGGCTTCGGTCGCTGCGGCCTCGGGCTCGGGTGAACGGGCGGCGGGGCCGGCACGTAGTGATGAGGAACCGGCCCACCCGTCCGCCGATCCGGCAGCCCCGGCGGACGTGGAGTGAGGGAGCAGGGCGGTGGCTGAGATCATGTCGCTCCGCGAGGCGATCGCGCGGCACGTCAGAGATGGCCAGAGCGTGGCACTCGAAGGCTTCACCCACCTCATTCCGTTCGCAGCCGGGCATGAAATCATGCGCCAGGGCCGACGCGATCTGGAGCTGATCCGGATGACGCCCGACCTGCTGTACGACCAGATGATCGGCGCCGGCTGCGTCCGCCGGCTGATCTTCTCCTACGCCGGGAACCCGGGCGTGGGGTCGCTCCACCGCTTCCGGGACGCGGTCGAGCGCGGCTGGCCCCGACCCCTGACACTGGAGGAGCACAGCCACGCCGGAATGGCGAACCGCTACGTGGCGGGCGCCTCGGGACTGCCCTTTGCCGTCATGCGCGGCTACAGCGGCACGGACCTGCCGAAGCACACCGCGACGGTGGCGCCCGTTACCTGTCCGTTCACCGGCGAAATCCTCACCGCGGTGCCGGCGCTGCGACCCGATGTCGGAATCATCCACGCCCAGCGCGCCGATCGGTCGGGCAATGTTCAGCTGTGGGGTATCACCGGCATCCAGAAGGAGATCGTGCTGGCGTCGCGGACGGCGATCGTGACGGTCGAGGAGATCGTGCCGTCACTGGAGCCGGTGCCCGGCGGCATGGTGATCCCGGCCTGGGTGATCGCGGCGGTGGCGCGGGCGCCAGGTGGGGCCCGGCCCTCGTACGCGCACGGCTACTACCGGCGCGACAATTCCTTCTATCAGGAATGGGATGTCATCAGTCGGGACCGCGACCGCTTCACGGCGTGGTTGGAGGCGAACGTGCTGGCGCCGGTCCAGGAGGGCGTGTGACTGCAGGCGACCGGAGCGGAGCGTCCGGCGCCTACGCGCCGGACGAGATGATGGCGGTGGCGGCGGCACGCGAGCTGCGCTCCGGCATGACGTGCTTCGTCGGGGTGGGCCTGCCCAGCGTGGCGGCCAATCTGGCGCGGGCGACGCATGCCCCCGGCATCGTGCTGATCTACGAGTCGGGTACGATCGGCGCCAAGCCGGCGCACCTGCCGCTGTCGATCGGCGACGGGGAGCTGGCGGAGACGGCCGACGCCGTCGTTTCCGTGCCCGAGATTTTCAATTACTGGGTGCAGCCGGGCCGGATCGACGTCGGGTTTCTGGGAGCGGCGCAGATCGACCGGTTCGGCAACATCAACACCACCGTGATCGGCAGCTACGATCATCCGGCGGTCCGGCTTCCCGGCGCCGGCGGCGCCCCGGAGATCGCCGCCTCGACTCGGGAGGTGATCGTCATCGTGACTCACTCGGTCCGCACCTTCGTGGAGCGGCTCGACTTCGTCACTTCGGTGGGACATGCTCCCGCCCGGTTCGACGGCGGCGAGGAGCGGGAGTCTGGAGGACCGTCCACCGTCATCACCGACCTTGGCATCCTGCGCGCTCACCCCCGCAGCCGCGAGCTGACGCTCACCGAGATTCACCCCGGCGTCACCGTGGAGCAGGCGCGAGCGGCAACCGGCTGGGAGCTGGCGGTTGCCGAAACGCTGGCCGAAACCACGCCGCCGAGCAACCTGGAGCTGGCCGCGCTGCGCCGGCTGAAGTCCGGCCGGAGCGAGTAGCACTGCGGCATCGCCCGGCAGGAGACTTAGGAGGCACCAAGTGCGCCCCGGAAAAGAGATGGAAACCATGACAACCGACGCCGATACCCGCCTGCACCATCCCCCGGCCGGCTACCGCCGGGATGACCTGACAATCCAGCCGCCCTACGACTGGCCCGAGTACCGATCGAGCCGGTACCGCCATCCGTCGCAACCGCTCGTCGTGGCGCCGCACACGCTCTCCGAGATCACCGGACCGGTATACGGCCACCGTCCGGTGCAGGACTCCGATAGCGACCTCACGACCCAGCATGCCGGCGAGCCGCTGGGGGAGCGCATCATCGTCAGCGGACGGCTCCTCGACGGCGACGGACGCCCGATCCGCCATTCGCTCGTCGAGATCTGGCAGGCGAACGCGGCGGGACGCTACGCGCACCGGGTAGACCAGCATCCCGCTCCGCTGGATCCGAACTTCAGTGGCGCCGGGCGATGCCTCACCGACGACGAGGGGACCTACCGGTTTATCACGATCAAACCTGGCGCCTATCCCTGGGGAAACCACGAGAATGCGTGGCGGCCGGCGCACATCCACTTTTCGGTCTTCGGACCGGCCTTTGCCACCCGTCTTGTGACGCAGATGTACTTCCCCGGCGACCCGCTACAAGAGCACGATCCCATCTTCCAGTCGGTACGCGATCCGCGCGATCAGGCGCGCCTGGTGAGCGTGTTCGACTTCGAACTGACGCGGCCGGAGTGGGCGCTCGGGTACCGATTCGATATCGTCGTGCGTGGCCGCGAGGCCACGCCGATGGAGAACAGCTGAGATGGCCGGCGCGCTTCGTCCCACCGCATCGCAGACAGTCGGTCCCTTTTTCGAGTTCGGGCTGCTGCGGCCACCGGGTCCCGAGGTCGTGCCGGAGAGCACGCCCGGCGCGGTGCGCATCGAGGGCACGGTCTTCGACGGGCGAGGCGATCCGGTGCCGGACGCCATGATCGAGATCTGGCAGGCCTGGACTTCGGGCCGCTACGCGCACCCGGATGATCCCCGTCAGGATCTGGCGCTCGCGGAGGGTTTCACCGGCTTCGGGCGGAGCGGCACCGACGGCAACGGGTGTTTCTGGTTCCGAACGGTCAAGCCGGGGCCCGTTCCCTGGACCGATGGGCGGCCGCAGGCGCCGCACCTGAACGTCTCGGTCTTCGCCCGCGGCCTCCTTCACCGTCTGGTGACCCGCCTGTACTTCCCGGATGAGTCCGAGGCCAACGCCGCCGATCCCCTGCTGGCGTCGCTGCCCGACGCGCGAGCACGCCGGTCCTTGATCGCAGTGCCGGAGAACGGGGCGCTGCGGTTCGACATCCGCCTGCAGGGTGACGAACAGACCTGTTTCCTCCAGATCTGAGCCATGCCCTTCTCTCCACTCTTCGTTCCCGCTGAGATGGCCGAGGCGGTCGGGGACCGGGCCTGGATCGGAGCGATGCTGGAGGCGGAGGCGGCGCTGGCGCGAGCCGAAGCGTCCGCCGGCGTGATCCCGGAGGTGGCGGCGGCTGAGATCGCGCGCTGCTGCGATCCCGAGCGCTTCGATGCCGCGGCGCTTGCCGAGGAAGCCCGCGCCGTGGCCAACCCGGCCGAGCCGCTGGCGCGCTCCCTGCGGCGTGCGGTGACACCGGACGCGGCGCGGTACGTGCACTTCGGGGCGACCAGCCAAGACATCGTGGACACGGCTGCGATGCTGGTAACCCGGCGCGCGCTGGCGTGTCTCGACGCCGAGCTGACCGATCTGGCCTCGTCGCTTGCTGCGCTCGCCGAGCGGCACCGCGACACGCTGATGGTGGGGCGAACCCTGCTGCAGCAGGCGGTTCCGATCACGTTCGGGTTGAAGGCGGCAGGGTGGCTGGAGGGTGTGAGCCGGGCCCGCAGCGCGCTGCGCCGCCTCCACCCGGAGTGCCTCGCCGTGCAACTGGGAGGCGCGGCCGGCACGCTCGCCGCGCTGGATGATGCCGGCCCGCCAGTGATCGAGGAGTATGCTCGGCTGCTCCGGCTGGCGGCGCCCGCCCTGCCCTGGCATACCGAGCGCAGCCGGATCGCGCAGATCGGCGCCGCACTCGCCGCTGAAGCCGGGACACTGGACAAGATCGCGCTGGACATCATCCTGCTCTCCCAGACCGAGGTCGGCGAGGTGGCCGAGGGAAGCGACGGCAGCCGCGGCGGGTCGTCGACGATGCCGCAGAAGCGCAATCCGGTGGGCAGCGTGCTGACCAGAGCCTGCGCCAGGCAGGCGCAGGCGGCCGGCGAGACGCTGCTGCGGTGCATGGCGCAGGAGCACGAACGGGCGGCCGGCGCCTGGCAGGCAGAGTGGCAGGCGCTCTCCGACGCGCTCGCCTTCACCGGCGGCGCGGCTCATGCGCTTGCCGGCGCGGTATCGGGGCTGCAGGTCGATGCGGCCCGCATGCGGGAACATCTCGACCGGTCACGCGGTCTGGTGATGGCGGAGCGGGTGTCGCTGTTGCTGAGCGAGCGGGCCGGACGCGCCACGGCGCATGAGCTGCTGCGCGCGGCGAGCGGGCGGATCCAGAGCGGCGCCGGAACGTTGCGCGATGCGCTGCTGGCCGATGAGGAGGTCCGCCGCCACCTCTCGGCGCCGGAAATTGACGCGGCGCTGGATCCCGCCACCTACCTCGGAGCTACCGGCGCGTTCATCGATCGGGCGCTGGCTCACCACCGGCAGGTCTGCCGGCAGGAGGCGGAGGAGTGACCCTGGCGCCGCTCGCCTACACGCTCGATGGTTCCGCGGACGCGCCGGTGCTGGTGCTGGCGGGCTCGCTGGGGACGACCATCGAGATGTGGCAGCCGCAGCTGCCGGGGCTGGCGCGGCAGTGGCGCGTGCTGCGCTTTGACCATCCGGGTCACGGCGCGTCGCCGGTGCCGGAGGGACCGGTCAGTGTGGCGGCGATCGGGCAGGGGGTCGTGGGGCTGCTCGACGAGCTCGGCATCGCTCGCGCCTCATTCGCCGGCGTGTCGCTGGGAGGCGCGGTGGGCCAGTGGCTCGCCTGGCACGCGCCGGAACGCGTGGACCGCCTGGTCCTCTGCTCGACCGCTGCCCGCTTCGCCTCGCCCGAACGCTACCGTGAGCGCGCGCGGCTGGTGCAGGAGCAGGGCATGCGCGCGGTTTCCACCGCGGTGATCGACCGCTGGCTCACGCCCGGGTTCCGGGATCGCCACGGGGAGACAGTGGCATGGCTCCGTGCCATGCTGGAATCCATCCCGCCACGCGGCTATGCCGCCTGCTGCGAGGCGGTGGCCGGCTTCGACGGGACGGCCGGGCTCGCCCGGATCGCCGCGCCGACACTGGTGCTGGGCGGCGAGGACGACCCCGCGACGACGGTGGAGCACGCCGGGGAGCTGGCCCGGGGCATTGCCGGCGCCGCGCTGCGAATCATTCCCGACGCGGCTCATCTGGTGAGCGTGGAGCGTCCGGAGGAGGTGGAGGAGGCGATGGTGGAGCATCTATCGGGAGCTGAGAATGCCTGACGATGGAGCCGGCCGGCGGGAAGCGGGTCTGCGGGTACGGCGTGAGGTGCTGGGTGACGAGCATGTCGATCGAGCTCTCGCCACCGCGACCGACCTGACCGCGGACTTTCAGGATCTGATCACCCGCTATGCCTGGGGGGAGATCTGGTCGAGGCCCGGGCTCGACCGGCGGATGCGCAGCGCCATCGCCCTGACCGCGCTGGTGGCGCTCGGTCATGACGAGGAGCTGGCGCTGCACCTGGCCGGCGCGCGGCGCAACGGGTTGAGCACCGACGAGATCAAGGAGATTCTGCTGCAGACCGCGATCTATTGCGGCGCGCCGGCCGCCAACACTGCTTTCCGCATCGCGGCGCGCGTACTCGGTGGCGATGACGGCGAGTGAGGCGCGGACCCAGGTCGGCATCGTGGGCGCCGGCCCGGCCGGGCTGCTGCTGTCGCATCTGCTGCATCTGGCGGGAATCGAGTCGGTGGTGCTCGAGACCCGGAGCCGCGAGTACGTCGAGCAGCGGATACGGGCCGGCGTGCTCGAACAGGGCACGGTCGACATTCTCAACGAGGCGGGGCTCGGCGACCGGATGCAGCGAGAGGGACTGCTGCACCACGGGGTGACGCTCCGCTTCGACGGACGCAGCCACCACATCGACTTCGTCGATCTGACCGGCCGGGCGATCACCGTCTACGGACAGCACGAGGTCGTGAAGGACATCATCGCCGCCCGGTTGGCGGCGGGCGGTCGCATCCTCTTCGAGACGGAGGCGACGCACCTGACCGATCTGGGCGGGCCGCAGCCGGCGGTCCATTTCCGGGACGCGACCGGCGCCGGCGGCACGCTGAACTGCGATCTCATCGCCGGCTGCGACGGGTATCACGGCATCTCCCGCCGGTCGATTCCAGCGGGCGCGCTGCGCGTCTACGAGCGCGAGTATCCGATGGCCTGGCTGGGGATTCTGGCCGAGTCACCCCCGCTCTCCGAGGAGCTGATCTACGTGCGGCACGAGCGGGGCTTCGCCCTTTTCAGCATGCGCTCTCCCACGCTGTCACGCCTCTACCTGCAATGCCGGCCGGACGAGAATCTGGAGGGGTGGCCGGACGGGCGGATCTGGGACGAGCTGCAGCGCCGGCTGGAGGGCAATGATGCCGGGTATGCGCTGAGCGAGGGCCCGATCGCGCAGCGCGGCGTGACGGCAATGCGGAGTTTTGTCGTCGAGCCGATGTGCCACCGCCGGCTCTTCCTGGCGGGCGATGCCGCGCACATAGTCCCGCCGACCGGAGCCAAGGGGATGAATCTGGCCGTGGCCGACGTCCGCCTGCTCGCGGCCGCCATGGTCGAGCATTTCGCGGCGGGCAGCGACCGGGGGCTGGAGCGGTACACCCGGGCCTGCCTGCAGCGGGTGTGGAAGGCGCAGCGCTTCTCCAGCTGGATGACGAACACGCTGCACCTCTTCGAGCACCACACGCCGTTCGAGCGGCGGGTGCAGCTGGCCGAGCTGGAGTACCTCACCAGCTCGCGCGCCGCTGCCCAGAGCTTCGCCGAGAACTATGCTGGATTGCCGCTGACGGCTCCAGATGGAGGGTGAACGACGATGACAGTACGTCAACGCACCGCCGTGGCCTACCGCGCCGACGTGGTCGGAAGCCTGCTGCGGCCGGCGGCACTGAAAGAGGCTCGACAGGCTAGCGAGCGTGGCTCGCTGGGACCTTCCGATTTCAAACAGATCGAAGACCGTGCGGTAGACGGCGCGATCCGGCTGCAGGAGGCGGCCGGGCTGGATGTCGTCACCGACGGCGAGCTGCGCCGCTCTTCCTTCTACGGACACTTCGTCGAGGCGCTGGAGGGGTTCGATCCGGAGGGCGGCTGGGGCGTTCGCTTCCGCGACGACTCGGGCGATGAGCTGCTGCTGAAGCGTCCGGTGGTGGTCGAGCCGCTGCGCTGGCGGCGGAGCATGTGCACCGAGGAGTGGACCTACCTGCGCGCCCGGGCAAGCCGGCCCGGGAAGGTGACGATCATCAGTGCCATGCAGGCGGCGGCGTACTACGACCCCCGGCGATCGGCCGACGCGTATCCGACGCGTGAGGCCTATCTGGCCGACGTGGTCAGGCTGCTGCGGCAGGAGGTCGAGGAGCTGGTTCGGCTGGGCTGCGGCTACATCCAGATCGACGGGCCGGCCTACGGCTCGCTGGTTGACGAGCGGATGCGGCAGGGCTACCGCGATCGTGGAGCGGACCCGGATCGCTTGCTGGACGAGGCGATCGAGCTCGACAACGCAATCATCGCCGGGTTTCCCGATATGACCTTTGCACTCCACATCTGCCGGGGCAACAATCAGAGCCACTACTACGCCAGCGGCGGCTACGAGCCGATCGCGCGGGTGCTGGAGCGCGCCGCGTTCGACCGCTTCATGCTCGAGTACGATACCGAACGGGCCGGCGGCTTCGACCCGCTGCGCCATCTCGCCGACGGCCGGGTCGCGGTGCTGGGACTGATCACGACCAAACAGCCGGAGCTGGAGCCGGCCGAGGCGGTGAAAGCGCGGCTAGCCGAAGCGGCGCGCTACGTGCCGCTGGAGCGCCTGGCGCTCAGCACACAGTGCGGCTTCGCCTCCACGCTGGAAGGCAATCGCGTGAGCGAGGATGACCAGCGCCGCAAGCTGGAGCTGGTGGTGCGCGTGGCGCGTGAGGTGTGGGCAGGCGGCTGATCGCCGGCGGCTGAAGGCCGGCGGCGATCGGGTGGCCGGATTCCCGCAGGCGCGAGGCGATTCCTGGGACGGCAGGCCGAATTGGCGCGGTCGCGGGATCCACGTCGACCGGGTGGGAATCATCTCTCCGGGCGATCCCGCAATGGACGGCAGCATCACGCTCCCCGCGCGGATGGGTGGCGAGGAGGGCCAGGCCGGGTACTGACGGGCGCCCTGATCATCGCCCGGAGCGGCACCTCATCCCGGTAAACTGACCTCGTCTTCCGGTATGTCGTACTCGACCAGTCCCTCCTCGTGCAGGGCGCGCACCAAACCGCGTACCCTGCTTTCGTCCCGTTCCGGATAGGGCAGAGCGGCGAGGAGCCGGCTCATCGACAGTGTTTGATGCGTCCGCAGGACATCGATGATCCGTCCCCGCCAGAACCGGTTCGTGGACGTGAACGGTTGGGTCGCAATGCCCCTCCTGCGAGGCGCAGCTTTCTGCACCAGCGCGCCATAATCCATCAGTGCCTGGTTCCAGTCGGCGGCGCGGCCATCCGGCAGGAGCTGCGCCGCCAGCTCCCAGGTCTCTCGCTCGCTCAGCTCCCGCCCGGCGAAACCGGAGAGGACACGGCGCACGTTAGTATCGACGACCGGCACCTGGAGTCCGAAGGCGAAGGAGGCGACGGCGCGGGCTGTGTACTTCCCTATACCGGGCAGTGACTCCAGTGCCTCCACGCTGCTGGGTAGCTCGCCGCCAAAGCGCTCGATCGCGGCTTCGGCAGCGCGCTTCAGGTTCAGCGCACGCCGGTTGTAGCCGAGACCCTGCCACTCGCGAATGACGTCGGCGGTCGATGCTTCGGCCAGCGCCTGCAACGTCGGGAAGCGCTGCAAGAAGGCGTGGTACTTCAGGATGACGCGATCCACCTGGGTCTGCTGGAGCATGACCTCGCTGACGAGGATGTGATATGGGTCCGGGTCGCCGCGCCAGGGAAGATCGCGTTTGAGGGTGTCGTACCAGGAGAGGATGTGCTGCTGGAAGCTGTGGATGGCGTCCGCGTGAGTCACTTGTCCTGTAGGTAGCCGATCGGTTGGCCCCGCAGAAGTGTAGACACAGGGCGGTTCGTCGCGCGATCCGTTTCTTACACATTCTGCTCGCGAAGCAGATCCAGGTTGCGGAACGTCAGCGGGCCGTCGCAAATGTTGGCCAGGGAGCCGGCGAACGCAGCGACCGCGGGGCGGTTCGAATTCTCCATCGCCTTCTCGTGAGACGGAAACTCCAGGATGAGGTCGTACGTGTCCTGCGCGTCCCTGTCCCTGACGACCATCACCCGATGTGGGACCCGGCCTTCAGACGCCGCCATCGCGGTCTCCAATGCACTGTTGAACTCGTCAAGCTTGCTGGTTTTGAACCCGATGATCTGCACGAACTTCATCTCGTCGCTCCTTCGTGGATTGCTGTATTGCCCGTGAACGTAATTACCTACGCTTCGTCAATCGTCGGTGCCTGTACGGTCGTCGATGTGTGTCCTCCTTCGGGGGTCTAGGTTCTGGTCGTCGTCGCCTCATTCCTCAGGGAACGCGCTCCGCCGGCGAGGAAGCCGGGTGCCTGTCGGGGCGATCGGGGCTGCAGCCAGGTGGAGCAGAGGCGCGTGAGCCGGGGCATGATGACGTAGGTCAGGAGATTGATCAGGAGACCGGTCATCAGCAGCGTCCGGCCGGGAAGGGGGAGGACCGCCAACAGTGGGCCAAGCAGCACGTTCACTGCCGTCAGGAGCGGAAATGCGGCGGCCCAGGTGAGCAGTGCCAGCTTGTAGCGCGGCGGTTGGTTGGTGTCGGTCACTGTCTGCCTCCCCGTGGTGCTCATGTGTCACCACGATAGACCGGTCCGACGCGCCCGGCATCCCGGGAAGTATGCATGCCGGTATGTATTCTTCGGCGTGTAGTGCGCCGGGCAGCATACCGGGCGCCCTCCGGGTCGCGTCATTCCTGGAGCACGCTGCGGTAGAGGAAGCCGGCGCATATCGCGTGCTCGCGACAGGGAGGGAGGATGGGGAACGGCGATAGGCGGTGCGACGCTCTTAGCGCCGGCCCTGCGCGCGCGCTTGCTCGACCGCCCAGGCAGCGATCTGCGCCCGGGAGTGGTAGCCGAGCTTGTTGAGGATGTTGGCGACGTGCCGCTCCGCCGTGCTCTCGGCGATGACCAGGTCCTCGGCGATCTGCCGGTTGGACAATCCGAGGGAGACCAGCGTCGCCACTTCCTGTTCCCGCTGGCTCAGCGGACCGGCGCTCCGTCGCGCGATCGCATCCGTCACTGTCCGAGGGACCGCCGCCGGTCCAGGGCTCTGGACGATTCGGAAGAGGCGCCAACCGTCCCGGCCGCCTTCCGGGCCGCCCTTCAGGCTGGATGTCCCGCGGTCTTCAAACTGGATGCCCGATCCGGCCACCAGATCTTTGACGGTACTCGACGCCAACACCTCGCCCGCCAGAGCGAGGGCTGCGATCTGGGCGCCGGTATCGACGGCAAACCCCTCGACCCGGTCGCCGACCAGGTGGCACTCGCCCGTGTGCACGCCTGCTTTGACCTGGAGGCCCAACCCCTGAACGGCGGTCGAGATGGCGCACGCGCACCGAACGGCCCGGACAGTGCCATCGAAGGTCGCCAGCAGCCGGCCTTCTGCAAGCTCGACTTGGCGTCCACGAAAGCGGGCAAGCTGTTCCCGCACCGTCGTCTGCCATGCGTCGAGCAGCTCCTGCGGGCGGCCGTCTCCGGCTTCGGTTGCTCGCTTCGCGGACCCGGCGATCTCCGCGACCAGCACCGTCGCCAGGACCGTGTCGAGCTCTCCGCCGTGGCGCACTCCCGTCAGGAAACCCTCGATCTCGTCGAGGATCGCATCCTGGTCTCCGACGAACGGAAGGTGGTCGGGACCCGGCAGCTCCACGTACCGAGCACCGGCTATCCGCTCGGCCATATACCGGCTTCCCTCTACCCGCATGGCCATGTCGTTCGTACGGTGCAGGATCAGGGTGGGGACGCGGATAGCGGGCAGGACGTGGCGAATATCGATCTCGAAGTTCATCCGGGTCAGCGCCAGCGCGGCGCCGGGGCTTGCGCTCATGCGCAGGTACGTCGCCCACCACTGCCGGAACCGCTCGTCCGTGGCGCGGCTCGGAGCCCGTCTGGCCAGAGCAACCGGGCCGCCCCAGCCGCGCTCGATCTGGTCCAGAAAGCTCTGACTCTCCTCGATGGTGGTTCCCCACGGGTAATCGAGCGCCCACAGGCGCCGTGCGTAGGAGCCGATCATGACCAGCGCGCTGGTCCGTTCCGGGTACGTTGCCGCGAACAGTGCGCAGAGCGGCCCCCCTTCGGAGAGGCCAACCAGCGCGGCACGCTCGGACCCGACCCCGTCCAGAACCGCTCGCACATCATCCATGCGCTCCTCGATGGTCGGAAGCTCAGCCACGCGGTCGGAGAGCCCGGTCCCGCGCTTGTCGAGGAGGATGAGGCGAGCGAACGAGGCCAGCCGCCGGAGGAATCGTGCGTAGGAGGGCTCCTCCCAGAAGTAGTCCAGGTGGGACACCCAGCCCGCGACGTAGACAAGATCGATGGGGGCATCGCCGATCACCTGATAGGCGATATTGATGTCCCCGCTCCTGGCGTACTTCGTCTCGGGTGGCACGGCGATCGGCTTCCTTCCGTTGAGTCGACTATAGGCGAGGTCGGGCCAGGGCACAACGGCGCTGCCCCGCCACGACCCGAGCGGGGCGCTCAGCTCGACGAACCCCGAGGGGTGGGAGAGTTGCGCCACCAGGCGCATGGTCTTCCGCATCGAGTCCCGAGCACGGGGAATATCGGGTGGAGGCTCGATACCATCGTCCCACCGACATGCCTTACGCTGGGCCAATGCAACGAGCTGGACGGCATCGCTGATGCGCGACGAACGAAACCGGCCTCACTGGTCCGGTCCATTCGGCATGGGCTGGCAGGGCTACCTCGTCGTCGCCGTGGTCATCGTCGGCAGCGCCGTGTTCGCGGCCACGAGGAGCGACTGGGTGTCTCTGCTCGTTAGCGCCCTGGGCCTTCCTCTCCTGGTCTTCTCACTTCTCTTCCTGTTGACTCGGCGTTCGAGCCGGTCACGGCAAGCAGGACCGGGGGGTCACAGAAGCATCGAACCCGGGGAAGGGATGAACCTGCTCACCTTCCTGGCTCGTACCAACCCGTTCATGTTCCTTCTCTTCGGAGCCGCGACCCACCGGCGGGACGACCCACAGTACCAGCAGCTTCTCAGGCTGGGTCCATTTACCCTCGACCGGCAGGGCTATGCCTTCGTTTTCCTCATCCTCGCCGTCGCCGTCCTGGCGCCGCTCATCGTCACTCTCATCTTCGTTGCGGTGTTGGGCCACCCACCGACACACACGGGCCCACACTTTCCCTGAGCAGGGACTGAAGAGCGGAATCACCCATCTGCTGCGGCTGATTCCGTCCGGGCGTCGGGCAGCGCATCGAGCGGCCCCTACTCGCGTGTCCGTCGCGGATACGTACCAGGGCCACGCGGCCACGGCGCGCCGCCTGGTGGGCGGCCGGAGCGAGCCGGCTAGTGCGTGACTTTTATGGTCCCCTTCATGAAGGGGTGGTACTTGCAGTGGTAGTGGAACGTGCCGGCCTTGCTGAAGGTGCGCTGGAAGGTCTTGCCTTGCGCGATGTCCTTGGAGCTGGTCGGGACGCCGCGGGCGCTGCTGAACGTGACAGTGTGAATCACCGCGTCCTTGTTGGTCCACTTCACGGTCGTTCCGACTTTGATGGTGAGGCTCTTGGGGCTGAAGGCGAAGCCCTTGATGCTGACCGACTTGGTGGGATGCGCGGCGGTGCCACGCGCCTCTACACTGCTCGCGGTGACCGCGGTCACCATGGATACGGCGAGCAGGAGCGTACCCAGGCCGAAGATGCGAGACACGTGGCGCAGGATCGAAGTCATTCGCAGAGTCCTCCATATTTCAGTTGTGCGGGGGCGGCGCCTTACGATCCGACTTCCTGGGGAGCGAAGCCGCGACCCCCGGCGGCAGGCGCCCACCACCCGCGTGCCCTGCATTGTACCGCCGCTGTCAAGGGTTTCGCCGCTGACATCGCGGTGGGCCCGGCCCCGCGGTGAATCGCCTGGCGCGCGGGCAGCTGGGAGGTGGTTCCGCGCGAAGCCGGTCCCCTGACTCACGCCGCGGGTGATGCTTCTTTGAGGGCGCGCAGGTTGCGCATCTCGGGCCAGAGCCAGGCGACGAGCAGGACGACCAGCAGGGTGGCCACACCACCGCCGGCAACGGCGATCACCGGACCGAAGAGCTGGGCGGCGAGCCCGGACTCGAAGCCTCCCAGCTGGTTCGACGTGCCGACGAAAAGGCTGTTCACCGCTCCGACGCGCCCGCGCATCTGATCGGGGGTGCGCACCAGCACCAGCGTGCTGCGGATGACCACGCTGACGTTATCGAGGGCGCCGAGCAGGGCCAGCATCAGGAGCGACAGCCAGAACCAGCGCGAGACGCCGAACACGATCGTCGCCAGACCGAAGCCGGCGACCGCGGCCAGGAGCGTCCGTCCGGCCCGGCGCAGGGGCGGCCGGTGGGCCAGGACCATCGCCATGCAGACCGCTCCCAGCGATGAGGAGGCCTGCAGCCAGCCCAGACCGATAGGTCCCACGTGGAGGATGTTCTTCGCGTAGATGGGCAACAGCGTCACCGCGCCGCCGAACAGCACAGCAAACATGTCGAGAGTGATGGCGGCGAGGAGCACCGGCGTTCGGGCCAGGAAGTGGATGCCTTCGACCACCGAATGAAGAGTAGCTCGCTCGATCGCGGCCGTGTCCCGTGGCCGCGGCCGCAACAGCGCAAAGAGGATGGTCTCGAGCGCGGCGGCGGCAGCATTGAAGACGTAGACCAGCGTCGCGCCGTGCAGCAGGCCGACGAGAAAGCCGCCGGCGGCCGGACCCAGCACGGCGGAGAGCTGCCAGGAGCTGCTTCGCCAGGTGGTCGCGTTCTCAAACGCGTCTGAAGGGATGACCTGGGCGATCAGCGCCGAGCTCGCCGGTCCGGAGAACGCGAGCGCGCTGCCCATGACGACGAGGCAGCCGTAGATGAGCAGCAGGGGACCGCGCTGGGCCGAAAGCGCGGCGAGCCCGAGTGATGCAGCCACCAGCGCCAGCTGCGCCACGACGACCACGGCACGGCGACTGTAGCGATCGGCGACGTGCCCGGCCGGCAAGGTGAACAGGAAGAGGGGAATGACCTGGGCCAGGCCCACGCCACCAAGCACCAGGGCGGAGCCGGTACGGTTGTACAGCTCCCAGCCCAGTGCCACGGAGAGCATCTGCTGGCCGAACGATCCGACGAAGACGCCGCTGAGCAACAGGCGGAAGTCGCGGAAGCGCAGGGCGTGATATGGGTCGTGCATCCCTCACGCCATGATGACCGATCGGCCGCGAGGCTGTGGTAGACTCTCGTGTTCGAGCCCCCGCCCCGACGCGGCGGGGGCATTCATTTGGGACGACGGAGGCCCGCGCCGGCGGTGCGCAAGGCCGGCTTGCCATGACAGAGAGCGAGCGCCCGGAGCTCAATCCGGCGGTGTTCGAGGCGCTCTGGACGTACTCGACCGATCTCCTCTCGATTGTCTCCGAGGACGGCGTGACGCGCTACGCCAGCCCTTCGTACGCCGGGGTTGTGGGATACGACCCGGCAGAGCTGGTAGGGACCAGCATCTACTCGCGCATCCACCCAGACGATGTCGAGAGCGTGCGCACTGGATTCTCGACCGCCATGCGGTCGCACGAGCCGGTAACCATGCGCGTCCGCTACCGACACAAGAACGGGTCGTGGCGCGTGCTCGAGGTGATAGGAACCAACCATCTGGACGATCAGCTGGTGCGCGGTTTCGTGGTGAACGGGCGTGACATTACCGACCGCGTCGAGGCCGAGACCGTGCTGGAGCAGCGGGTAGAGGAGCGCACGCGGGAGCTGACGACGCTGCTGGATGTCTCCCGGACCATCGCCTCCTCACTCGATCTCGAGCGCCTGCTGACCCTCGTGCTCGACGCCCTGCAGCAGCTCGTCGGCTACGAGGGGGCGTCGATCTCGGTCGTCGACGGCGAGGATCTGGTCATTGTCGTCGGCCGTCCCGAATCAGGCGGGGAGCGGCCCGCCAGCCGCCGCACCCCGTTCCGGGAGCGATCGGCCATCTGGGACTACGTGGCCCGGAATGGACCGCAGATCATCGACGACGTTGAGGGAGATGAGCCGATGGCCCGGTTCTATCGGGAAACGGCGCGGTCGATGGGCCAGACCGATCTCGGCGGCTTCCACTCCTGGCTGAGCGTACCGTTGCTGCTCAAGGACCAGGTCATGGGGGTGATGTCCCTCATTCACCGTGAGCGACACGCGTTCTCGGCTCACCAGGCGGACCTGATCGCAGCGGTTGGGCAGCAGCTGGCGGTGGCGATCGAGAATGTGCACCTCTACCAGCGGGCGCAGGAGGCAGCGGTCATCGAGGAGCGGCAGCGCCTCTCCCGCGAGCTCCACGATTCGGTGTCGCAGGCGCTCTACAGCGTGGGACTCGGCGGCAAGACGGCTCGCGCCGTGGTGGAGAGCGACCCGGCCCGCGCCATCGAGGCACTGGACTTCACCCTGGCCCAGGCCGAGCGCGGGCTGGCGGAGATGCGGGCACTGATCTTCGAGCTGCGGCCCGAGTCGCTGGAGCAGGAGGGACTGGTCGCTGCGCTGCAGCGCCAGACCGCGGCGCTCGAGGCGCGCCACCAGACCGCCATCGCGCTCTCCGTGCCGGACGAGCCCGACGCATCCCTTGCCGTCAAAGAGGCGCTTTATCGCGTCGCGCAGGAGGCGCTGCACAACGCGTTCAAGCACGCCGGTCCGAGGGCGCTGCGGGTTTCCCTGTGGTGCGATGGCGACGATATCGTGCTCGAGGTGCTCGACGACGGGCAGGGCTTCGATCCGAGCCAATCCTTTCCGGGCCACCTCGGCCTGCAGTCGATGCGGGAGCGGATAGCGCGGCGCGACGGAACGCTCAGCATCGAGAGCGCTCCGGGAAGCGGAACGAGGGTGCGGGCCCGTGTGGCGCGTTTCCCCGCGGACAATGCCGGTCCTTCTCTATCCCTGTAATTCGGGTCTGCCATGCCCGCCCCGAGGGACAGATCGCGATCGGCCCGCTGGTGCGGCGCTTCCCCGATTTCCACCTGGTAGGAGAACCACCGGTGTGGGAGACCGATCCAGTCTCCCGAGGGCTGGGCGCTCTCCCTTGCACTGCGCTGACCGGGCCGCCGCGACGCGTGCACCCCGGAGGTGAGTGCCTCTCCCGGCCATCGGCCGGTGAGATGGCTGCGCGGGTCCACATGCTGGCAAGTGCCGGCATGGCTCAGCGACGCGTGCGGCTCAGGCGACGTCACAGGCGGGGCTGTTGGGACGTTTCACCCTTGAACGACCATGCAGTATCTACCCTCTGCAGAAGGATTGAAGTGAGACTCACATTGCGCGCCCTGACCGGATTGCTGGCGCTGGCCATGCAACTGCAGTCCCCGGTATCGGCTGGCGCCTGGGGCGGAATGCCTGCCGCCTGGAATACCGTCGTCGATTCGCCCGGCTCGCCCCTCTTCTACCAGGCGGGAGGGATCGCGGTGGGCGGCAGCGGAAACATCTTCATCGCCGATGAGGGCGATCACCGCGTCCTGAAACTGGCGCCGTCGGGCTCGCGACTGGCCACCTGGGGCACCGATCGCCCGGGACCCCTCCGCTTCGACGGCCCGCGCTCCATCGCCGTGGATTCCGCGGGCAATATCTACCTTGCCGACAACGGTGTGGTGAAGCTCCGCTCCGATGGGCGATTTCTGAGTCGCTGGACCGGCGGTGTCCTGTCCTACCCGCGCGGTCTGGCGGTTGACGCGAGCCGGAACGTGTATGTCCTTTCCCTCCACCCCGTCCCGTACGGGCCGCTCTTCGACCGGATCACGATCACCAAGCTGGCGCCGTCCGGGCAGAAGCTGGTCTCATGGGTGTACTCGTATCCACAGCCGGCAGGCGATGCGGCCCTGGGCGCGGCGATCGCCACGACGTCGCAGGGGAATCTGCTCCTCTCCATCGCCGCGCAGCGTTTCTGCCACAGCTGCGACGGTACTTACCACCTGCTGCGCACAGTTTCGCCCTCCGGCAAGACGCTGAGTGAGGTGAACGAGGACGTCGGAGGGCAAAGCGTGGCAGTCGACCGCGCCGGCGACGTGTACCTCGCGGCGCCGGGCAAGGTGGAAAAGCTCTCCCCCACCGGATCGCTGCTTGCGACCCTCGGTGTTCCAGGCTGCGGTCCAGGGCAGTTAGGCCCGGATCTGTATCTCGCCGTGTCCCCGGGGGGCGTGGTCACTATCGCCGACTCGCAGGTTGTCGCGGTGCGACCCGACGGCATCCCGGCGCCATTCCGGAACGGCGTGGTGCACACCTTCGCCGCCGACGGGACGGCGCAGTCACTGCTGGGAACCTGCCCCTCTCCGGGGGCTCGCACCACGTTTGGTCAGATCAATGCACTTGCCATGGCGCCGGGCGGCAACATGTACGTGGCCGACGGGATCCTGAGCAAGATCGTGCGCGTTGGCCCGCAGGGCACGGTCCTAGGCGGGTTCAGCGCCGGCCACCCCTCGACCGTCGCCACAGATACGAGTGGCAACGTCTACGTGCCTGCGCCGGCCCAAGCCGCGCTCGACAAGCTGGCGCCCGACGGGCGGCTCCTGGCCCGGACGAGCGGCGTGGGGCTCGACGCGGTAGCCATCGCCCGCAGCGGTCAGGTCTACGGGCTGTCCTCCGGCCAGGTTCTGGTGCTGCCGCCGGTGGGGCACGGCAGCCGGCCGATCCGAAGCTGGTGGCTCAACGGCTACGGGCCCGGTACCGGCGGGCTGAATCCGGAGGGCATGGCCTTTGACGGTCGCGGCAACCTGTGGGTCGCCGACATCCGTCACAACAACATCCAGGAGTACTCGGCGGCTGGGAAGCTGCTCCTCATCTTCGGTCGGGGCGGATCCGCCCCGGGACGCTTCCACACGCCGGGAGCGTTGACGCTCGACGGCCGCGGCCATCTGTGGGTGGCCGACAGCGGCAACAACCGCGTCCAGGAGCTCGATCTGCGGGGCCGGTTCATCGCCGCCTACGGCCGGGAGGGACAGGCGCCGGGGCAATTTCAGCAGCCGGAAGGGATCGGCGCCGATGCGCGTGGGAACATCTATGTCGGCGATCGAGGCAACGACCGGATTCAGGAGCTGGTGCTGCGGTAAGGTGCGCGGCGCGCCGGCAATCGCCGCGGGGCGCCGGCACGGGGCTACCAGAGCTGGCCGCGGGCCAGCACGCATGCCGTACATTTGAAGTGGTACCAGCGTGTGTCTGGAAGGGGGAGTACAGCAGACCATGAGTCCCAGCGCAATATTCGTGGCGGTGTCGGCGGCCCTTGCCTCGGGCGTCGAGTTTGTCGAGGCGCTGACGATTGTCCTGGCGGTCGGCTTCACCCGAAGCTGGCGTGATGCCTTCGAAGGAACCGGGGCGGCGGCCGTGGCGCTCGCCGTCATGGTCGCGGTGATCGGGCTCGGTCTCCTTCACCTGGTATCGATCGACGTGTTGCGCACCGTCATCGGCGCGCTCCTTCTGGTGTTCGGCCTCAAGTGGCTGCGCAAGGCGATCCTGCGGTACACCGGACTGAAGGCGCTGCACGACGAGGAAAAGGCCTTCCGTGAGGAACAGGAACGGCTCCGCCAGGCAGGGACGAAGCCGGGTCGCGACTGGTTCGGCGTGTCGACCGCCTTCAACGGCGTCTTTCTGGAGGGGCTCGAGGTTGTCTTCATCGTCATCGGACTCGGGGCCGCCGGCAAGCAGATGGGCGCCGCCACCATCGGGGCAGTCATCGCGGCGGTCATCGTGATCGCCGCCGGGATCGCGCTGCACCAACCGCTCAAGGCTGTTCCTGAGAACACGATGAAGTTCGTGGTCGGCATCATGCTGACCTCCTTCGGCACGCTCTGGCTCGGTGAGGGATTGGGTGTCCAGTGGTGGCACCAGGACTTCTTCATACCGATCCTGATCGTGGGCTACCTTGCCGCGTCGGCCATCCTGATCTGGTGGCTGAAGCCGGTCGTGCAACGGAGTCCGGCTTAGTGCACCGGCTCACCGGCGCTGTCGCCTGGGTCTACGACTTCCTCGCCGAGGACCCAGTGGTACTGCTGGGAACGCTGGCAGCGCTGGTCGTGGCGGTGCTCGCGGTGCACGCCGCGCGCAGTGCCGCGGGCGTCATTCTCTTCGCCGCGGTGGTGCTTGTGATCGCGGCCAGCCTGTGGCGTACCGTTCTCAGCCGTAAGGCGTGACCCGGTGGATGGTCCGTGGCCCGGAAGGGCCGGGTCTCGTCGTGTGAGGAGGAGGCCGGCAGTTGGCGGGTGAACCTTCTTTCGCGAGTGGATCACCGGGTGGGGACAACCGGCGGCTCATCCAGGCGCTACAGGAGAACTGGCTCGCCGAAACGGAGGGCGCCCATACCTACCGGGCGCTGGCGGAGAGCGAACGTGACCCGGCGCGGCGCGAGATCCTGCTCGAGATGGCCGAGGCCGAGGAGCGTCACGCTACCAAGTGGGCGCGACGCCTGGACGAGTTGGGAGCTGCTCCGCCGCGGCATGGCGCCTCGCTGGGGCAGCAGGCGCGCGAGCGGGTGGCGCGCGGGGGCGGCACGCTGGCGGTCATTCGCAAGATGGAAGCCGACGAGGATCGGGATATTGCGCGCTACCAGCATCAGCTGAAGGAGCTGCACGATGCGCCCTCCGAGGCGATCGTGCGGGAGGCGCTGGCGGATGAGACCGAGCACCGGCAACGTCTGGGGGTGATCCTGGCCGGCGAGCCCGACAGTCCGGAAGCCGGCATCAGCCGAATTCTGAAGCGCGAGCCGTGGCATCGCACCGGCGGGGGCTGGATCGGCGACGCCATCTACGGCGTCAACGACGGGCTGGGCGCGATCTTCGGGATCGTCTCCGGCGTCTCCGGTGCGACCGCCGGGTCCAGCCACTTCGTGATCATCTCCGGTCTGGCCGGGATGCTGGCGTCCTCCCTCTCGATGGGGTCGGGAGCGTATCTGGCGACCAAGTCCGAGCACGAGATGCACGAGGCGCAGCTGGCGCGGGAGCGGACCGAGATCGAGGAGGACCCGGAGGAAGAGAAGCACGAGCTCGAGCTGATCTACCGGCTGAAGGGCTTCAGCGCCGAGGAAGCGAAGATGCTGGTCGACCGCATCTCGCAGAACCACGAGCTGTTTCTGGACACGCTGGCGCATGAGGAGCTCGGCATCAGCGCCGAGGGCGCCGGCGACCCGGTGGTGGCCGCGGTTTCCGGCAGCGTTTCCACTGCCATCGGCGCCATCATTCCAGTTATCCCGTTTTTCTTCCTCAGCGGGTACTCTGCCATCATCGCCGCTGCGATCGTCAGCCTGCTGGCCCACTTCGGGGTGGGCGCCGCCAAGACGCTGGTGACGGTGCGGAGCTGGTGGTCGAGCGGCCTGGAGATGACGGTAGTCGGCGCGGTGGAGGGCCTGATCACATACGTGGTGGGACTGGGCTTCGGCAAGCTGCATTGACCCGCCGGCCGGATGTGTTGAGCCACCTGCCGTGGCACACGAGCAAATGGCCACAATTCTCTGAAGCCCCGGACGGCCCTGTCCGGATCGCCCCGCAGGGCGACATGTCGGGTGGCGCTTACGCGCCATCAAACCATGTCCAACGCGGTCGATTCTCGGCGTGACCGTTAACAGCGCTTGATGCGCACCCCGCTCTGCCACGGGACGGTAGGCGTCGAATACGGTTTGTCCGCCGTGGGCGTGATATCCGACATGCCGGGCTGCGGCCCACCCCGGACAGGGCCGTCCGGGGCTTCAGGATAGAGACACCCATGGGCACGAGAATCGGCACACGCTCTGAAGCCTCGGTCCGCCGTGACCGAGTCGCCCCGCAGGGCGACATGTCGGACGTGACGTATACCACCATCAACCCGCCTCCAACGCCGGCATGCCCGATCCACCACCACGATTCCCGCGGTTCGGACACCGAGCGTTCATGGCGTGTTTCCCGCGGCTTGCGCCGCATCCGACATGTCGCCCTGCGGGGCGATCCGGACAGGGCCGTCCGGGGCTTCAGTGCGTGGCGGCATTGCCGTCCGGAGATTCGACGGCTACGGGCATGCCGGTGCGGCCCATGAACGCTTGGTATGAAGCCTCGGCGCACGATTGCCACAACACCATGTCTCCCTATGGCGCCAGGACCACGATACGCTGAAGCCTCGGTCCGCCGTGACCCGGGTACCCTCTGGGTGTGGGCCGCAGCCCGGCATGTCGGATGTACCGTGCGACGCGAGATACACGCCGTGAACGCTTATCGTCCGAACCGCGTTACCGGGGGTGGAGGCGCTGTCGGCGGCTATGCGCACGTCGGCGTCCAAGTCGGTTTGATGTCGGCGTAGGCGTCATCCGACATGTCGCCCTGCGGGGCGACCCGGACACGGCGGTCCGGGGCTTCAGTGCGTGGCGGCATTGCGGTCCGGAGATTCAATGGGTACGGGCATGGCGGTGTGGTACGGGAATCATCGACGACGACGGGCTGGCGATTCACGGTGTGGTGGGTACGGCGGGACTTCGGAAATGTGGGGTGGTTGGTTTACTATCGTCACGGTTCATGGTTTACGGCTCACGGGTCACAATCCGGGGCCCACGGCCCATGCGTTACGGCTTGCGGCCGGCGGCTCACAGTCCAAGGTTTACGTTGCGAGGCTTACGGTCCACGGGTTGCGGTTCACGTCTCATGGTTCACCGGTCGCGGCTTCGGAAGGAGGCATGTCCATGGCGGGGCTGACACGGGAGGAATTCGATAGCGCGGCGAGCGAGATCCGGCGGCAGTGGGAGGCAGCGCAAACGCGGGACGCCGGCTTCGCGGTCATCGTGGAATGCGGACGCAGGTACGGTTACAAGAATGTCATCGCGGCGATTCAGGGTCGGGTCCCGAAGCAGTTCGAGCGAGAGAAGGGACTCACCGAGTGGGTGGAGGAGCAGAATCGCACCGAAAGCGAGGAGTGACTCCGCGTTTTGGCTTCGGTGCGCCAAATTCCTAGGTGCATCGGGCCTGAATCAGTATGATGGGTACTGGACGACCTAGGTTGAGAAGGAGGAACACGCGATGGCCATCGGGAAATCCGAGCTTGTACAGCAGGTAGCGGATCAGGCGGGACTCAATAAGGCGCAGGCGGGACGCGCGGTTGATGCCGTGCTGGAGTGCATCAAGAACTCGCTGGCGAGTGGCGACGAGGTTCGCCTCACCGGATTCGGCAATTTCGTGGTAACGGAGACCTCGGCGCGCACCGGACGCAACCCGCGCACCAAAGAGAGCATCGAGATTCCGGCCGGCCGGCGGCCGGCATTCCGGCCCGGATCGGGCCTGAAGTCAGCAGTCAGCGGCAAGTAACTTTTCCTCCATAGCGGACACTCGGCGGGGCGAGAGGGTCACTCCTCTCGCCCCGCCGCCGCATTCGGCAG
>DATGJB010000018.1:0-12052 GCA_035295425.1 Chloroflexota bacterium
CCGGGAGCAGATCTGCGAGCGGATCCCGCTGCACCGCTTCGGGAAGCCGGAGGAGGTGGCGAAGGCGGTTCGGTTCTTCTGTGTGGACGCCGACTACATCACCGGTGAAGTGCTCGGCGTCAACGGCGGTCTGTATATGTAATTCAGAGAGTGAGATGCGGTGAGGGCGCCGGCGCCCTCATCCCAGCCCACCGAGCCGGACCCACGCGGGCCGTTCGGTGGACTCTTCTGTCTCTCGGAGACGCGCCCGCCGCTCACACGCAGAACCTGCCACGCGTGAGCGGCGGGCGCTGCCCGGTTTCGAAACGAACCTCAGGCGGCTCGCTCGAAGACCGCGGCGATTCCCATGCCGCCCCCGATGCAAAGCGCGGACACGCCGTAGCGTGCCTGGCGGCGCTCCAGCTCGTGGGCGAGCTTGACCGTGATGATCGCGCCGGAGGCGCCGATCGGATGACCCAGCGCGATTGCGCCACCTACCGGGTTGAGCTTCTCTTCGGGGATACACAGCTGCCGTCCGGCAGTGACGGCGATCGAAGCAAACGCTTCGTTGATCTCGAAGACGTCGATGTCCTCGATCCGGAGACCGGCCTTTTCCAGCGCCCGGCAGGTGGCAGGGATTGGTCCCAGTCCCATGTATGCCGGATCAACGCCCACCACGGCGTATGATACGAGCCGCATGGCGATCGGCAGTCCCAGCTCCTCAGCCCGGTCGCGGCTAGCGACGAGCATGAATCCCGCGCCGTCGTTGATGCCACTGGCGTTCCCGGCCGTGACGGTTCCGTCCTTATCGAACGCCGGTTTCAGCCGTGCCAGACTTTCCAGGGTCGTTTCAGGGCGGACGTGCTCGTCCCGCTTGAAGGAGATCGTCTCCTTCCGACGCGGTATCGCAACCGGCACGATCTGATCGTCGAAATATCCCTTGTCGATGGCCTCCGCCGCCAGGCGGTGGCTGCGCACCGCGTACTCGTCGGCCGCCTCACGGCTGACGTCGTATTTGCGGGCGATGTTCTCGGCTGTCATACCCATGTGGTAGTTGTGGTAGACGTCCCACAGGCCATCCGAGACCATGCTGTCGAGTAACTCGCCGCCGGGCATCCCCATGCGGTAGCCGTACCGGGCCTTGGGCAGCAGGAACGGGGCGAGATCCATGTTCTCGATGCCGCCTGCCACGATCAGCTGGGCCTCGCCCAGTGTGATCTCCTGGGCCGCCGAGACGACCGCCTGCAGACCCGAGCCACAGAGCCGGTTGACCATCAACGCCGGGCTGCTGACCGGAATCCCGGATTTGATACCTACCTGCCGGCCGGGGTGCATGCCCTGTCCGGCCTGAAGGACATTCCCGACGATGACCTGATCGACCTCGGTGCCATCCAGGCCATTGCGGCCCAGTAGCTCCTTCACCACTGTCACCCCCAGCTCGGCGGCCGGCGTCTCCTTCAGCGTCCCACCGAAGGTGCCGATGGCAGTGCGCAGCGGCGTGGAGATGACGATCTCGTTCCCGTTCAGTCCCATGACGTTCTCCCTATCTCATCAATGCGTGCGTCTCGCGGTGGCCCGCGTGACCGCACCCAGGCGTGGACGCGTCAGCGCATCTGTCGCCTAGCCACCAGGATAGGGTGGTTGAGTCAGACGGCGTATAGGCTCCTGACCCGATATCCTCGGTGGGGACGTATGAGATAGGCCGATTGGGGCCGGCCCGCTACGGCGTATCCGGTGTCCCCCCGGTCTGGCCCCATGTCCAGTTCTGGATTCGCGGTAGATCCTCGAGGCGTTCCCGTGAGTAGGTGACTGCCTTGGCGATGAGGTTCTGAAGCTCGGCGATCAGGCCCGGTGCCTGGAAGCGAAGACGTGGGGCGCGCTCCAGCGCGGCACTTGCCAGTTGGTAGCGGCTCATGCCGTTCAGTACAGCCATGTCAAAGGGAGTCGTCGTCGTCCCCTGCTCCTGAAAGCCGCGCACGTGGAACCGCTCGGCATTGACGCGGCCGTGAATGATCTCGTGCATCGCCCGCTGGTAGCCGTGGAAGGCGAAGATGACCGGCTTGTCGGCGGTGAAGAGATCGACAAACTCGGTATCGCTCATACCGTGTGGGTGGTGCTCACGGGGAAAGAGCGTCATCAGATCGACGACGTTCACGACGCGCACCTTCAGCTCGGGGAGCCGGTGCCGCAGCCACTCGGCCGCCGCTACGATCTCCATGGTGGCGATGTCGCCAGCGCATCCGAGGACCACATCAGGCTCGAATCCTTGATCGTTGCTTGCCCAGTGCCAGATCGATGCGCCGCGCGTGCAGTGCTCGACTGCACTTGCCATGTCGAGATACTGCAGCTGCGGCTGCTTATCGATGACGATGAGGTTGACGTAATTGCGGCTGCGCAGGCAGTGGTCCGCCACCGACAGGAGGCAGTTGGCATCGGGCGGCAGGTAGATACGGGCCACCGTACCGCGCTTGGAGAGCATCACGTCGATCAGCCCCGGTCCCTGGTGGCTGAAGCCGTTGTGGTCGTTGCGCCAGCAGGTGGAGGTCAGGAGGATATTGAGTGATGGAATCGGTTCGCGCCAGGCGAGGTTGATGGCTTCTTCCAGCCACTTGGTGTGCTGGACCGTCATCGAGGCCGATACCATAGCGAACGCCTCATACGTCACGTACAGCCCGTGCCGTCCCGTCAGGTTGTACCCTTCGAGCCAGCCCTCGCAGAGATGCTCGCTCAGTACTTCGATGACCCGGCCATCCGGCGCCAGTTTGTCGTCGACATCCACGCTGGGACCGACGAAGCAGCGGTTCTCGACCTCGAAGATTGCATCGAGACGGTTGGAACGGAGCTCGTCGGGACAGGTGATGCGGAAGTTGGCAGCCCCGGCATTCTTCCGGAAGACATCCCGCAGCATCACCCCCAACCGTCGCGTCGACTCCACGCGCTCGGTCGCCGGCTGCTGCACCGGGACCGCGTAGTCCCGGAAGTCAGGCAGATCGAGCGCAACCGTACAGGTGCCGCCGTTGGCGCGCGGATTCGATCCCATCCGGCGATCGCCGGCTGGCGCCAGCTCGGCGAGCTCCGGCATCAGGCGCCCGTTTCGGTCGAACTGGTCATCGGGGCGGTAGCTCTGCAGCCACTCCTCGAGCATCGCCAGCTGTGTGGGATCGGTTGCCACCTGGGCGAGCGGCACCTGGTGGGAGCGGAAGGTTCCTTCCATCGGCAGCCCGTTCACGACCCTGGGACCGGTCCAACCCTTCGGCGTGCGTAGCACGATCGCCGGCCAGCGCGGCCGGTCAGGCGCGCCGTGCGCCCGCGCCTCTTCCTGGATACCGCGTATCCTGGCGTAGCACGTGTCGAGCGCGAGAGCCAGCGCCTGGTGCACGGACGCCGATTCATCGCCCTCCACGAAGTACACCTCGTACCCCTGTCCCTCGATAAGTGCCCGGACATCGCTATCGTCGGTCCTGCCCAGCACTGTCGGATTGGCGATCTTGTAGCCGTTGAGGTGAAGTATAGGAAGAACCGCGCCATCGCGCGCCGGGTTGAGGAAGTAGGTGCTCTTCCAGGAACCGGCGAGCGGACCGGTTTCCGCCTCACCGTCACCGATCACGGCGGCGACGATCAGGTCCGGGTTATCCCAGGCAGCGCCAAAGGCATGAGTCAGCACGTAGCCCAGCTCACCTCCTTCGTGGATTGAGCCCGGCGTGGTGACACTGACGTGGCTCGGAATGCCGCCCGGCGTCGAAAACTGGCGGAAGAAGTGCCGGATACCGTCCACGTCCTGGCCGATATGGGGATAAATCTCGGAGTAGCTCCCCTCGAGATAGACGTTGGCCAGGATCGCGGGCGCGCCGTGTCCCGGGCCGGTGAGATAGATCATGCTCGCGTCGTGCTGCTGGATCAGCCGGTTGAGGTGGACGTAGATGAGGCTCAGGCCGGGTGATGTGCCCCAGTGACCGAGGAGACGTGGCTTGATGTGCTCGGGGCGAAGCGGGTAGCGGAGGAGTGGATTGGACTGCAGGTAGATCTGGCCGACCGCCAGGTAGTTGGTGGCCATCCAGTAGCGCTGCATCCGCTCCAGCAGATCCGGGGAGAGCGGGCCGTCGACCGGGGCAGGTTCGAGAGGGGCCGGCTGTCCACTTACCTGGATAGCGCTGGACAGGTGCGTGTCAAACCGGAACTGAGTCTCCATTGGATAGCTCTCCCGTCTCCGCCAAGAGGCGTCGTGTATGTCGGGCGATCATGACATCCTCGTCGGTATGCATCACTCGAACGGTGACCGTACCGCCGGCAGGCGAGATGACCGGCGCCTGCTCCCGGTTCTTGCTGCGGTTGAGTCGGATTCCCAGGAACTCGAGACCGGAGCAGATGCGCTCCCGAATCGCGGGGGCATGCTCCCCGATACCGGCGGTGAAGACCAGGGTGTCGAGTCCGCCGAGCACGGTCGCCAGCGCACCGAGATGCTTCCTCGCCTGATAGCAGTACATCTCGACCGCCAGTGTCGCCCACTCATCCTGTCCTTGCCGCGCCAGGAGGTCACGCATGTCCGGGCTCCGGCCGGATACGCCGAGCAGTCCGGCCTCCTTATTGAGCATATGGTTCAGAGCGCTCGGGCTCATATGTCGCGTCTGGAGCAGGTAGAGCAGCACACCCGGATCCAGGTCACCGCTGCGGGTTCCCATCATCAATCCTCCGGTCGGCGTGAAGCCCATGGTGGTGTCGACGCTGATTCCGCCGTGTACCGCAGCCATGCTGGATCCATTGCCCAGATGCGCGATCACGACCCGGCCCGCGACTGCCCCTCCGTCGACGGTGCGCAAGCGGTCCGTAATGTACTCGTACGACAGCCCATGGAAGCCATAGCGCAGGACACCGGCTTCCGCCAGCTGACGGGGAAGTGGGTACATCTGCGCCACGCGCGGCATCCGGCGATGGAAGGCGGTATCAAAGCACGCGACCTGCGGCAATCCGGGAAAATCCCGGCCCAGCCGCTCGATCACCTCCAGCGCCTGTGGCAGATGATCGGGAGCGAGCGGCACGAGCCCTTTCAGCGTCGCAATCATCTCGGGTGTGATCTCGGCAGGCGCTGAGTACCGCTCCCCGCCGTGTACCACCCGATGGCCGACCGCCACGAGGTGCTTCGAGTAGCCTTTGCCCTTGAGCCAGGAAAGGAGTCGGACCACTGCTGCGGCATGATTCGGCAGGGCGGCGGTCTCCTGGAGGAGAGCCGTGCCGGCACGATCGGTGACCCCAAAGCTGGCATCCGCGGTTCCGACCCGTTCGATCTCGAGCAGCAGATCGGCGTGCTCGATGTCGCGAGTCGGGTAGAGGGCAGACTTGATGCTGGAGGAGCCGGTGTTGATCGTCAGGATGGAACCGACTGCGGCGCCCGGCGGAGCGGAAGGTCGGTCGCCGGCACTCATGCAGGAATGAGCCGGCCGTTGCGGAGCTGCCAGCTGAGATAGCGATCGCTGGCGGCCTTGAAGTAATGTGCGACCTGCCCCGGCACCTCCGCGGCGGTGTGGCGTAGCTCCTCTCTGCCGGTGGAGGTGATGAGCAGTCCCACATCGCCGCCGTCCAGGACACGGGTGTCGACGACATATGGCAGGGGATGCTCGGCCGGTGTGCCGGAGCCAAGGGAGGCGGCGACGTTTGTTCCCGCGACTCTCCCCATATGGAGAGAGAGGTAGCCCGTGTGAGGCGCCGGCCACTGGTTAAGCGGAGGAACCGGCTGCTCGAAGTAAGCCGCCACCCCCGCCGCGTACACCTCCGGGAAGCTCGCGTGCCGGTACTCGGCAGTGACCGGAACAAGCCCGGTGGCATCGGTCAGGCCCGCGCTGTGCCAGATGTTCACCGATCCCGAGAACGGCGGCATGATGATGGCGCCGGCCGCCTCGAGGATCCGGCCGTCGGTGAGCCGGATGACGCCCTGTTCCACTCGCCGGATGCCGGCGCCGGCGTGGAACGCGATGTCGCGCTCCTCGAACAACCGCTCCAGTGCGTGGTGCGCCGCGGTTTGACCGATGCGGAGATCGCCGAGGGCGCGCTCGCCGGTGACGAACGTGATCGGGACGCGCTCGCGCTGTCCCCGCCGGCGCAGCTCATTGTCGAGATTGAGCGCCAGCTCGTAGGCCGCGCTGATGTAGCTGGCCCCCTGCGCCGCGCCTACCACCAGCGGCCCAGGGTGCTCGAAGATGCGGTGGAGCATGGCGCGCGCATCCCGTGCCGAGTCCTCGCCGACGATCCACGTGGCGCGGCGCAGCTCGCCGGCAAGCCCCGGAATCGCCGCTGCATTGGGTACGCCTCCGGTCGCGATTACCAACCGGTCGTATGGGATCTCCGCCTGTTCGGTCACCACCAGCTGCTGGTCGGTACGAATTGCGTCAACCGGGGCTCGAACGAACTCGATGCCCTTCGCGCCAAGCGCGGCATCCAGATTGAACGAGGTATGGGGCACCGGTTTGTCGAACGCGGTCCAGATCAGGGAGGGAGCGAAGATAAAGCGGCCGGTCGCGGCGATCACCGTTACGCGGCCGTCCGGTCGCAGGTGCTCCCGCGCGGCATATGCCGCCGCCAGCCCGGCGAAGCTGCCACCAACGATCACCACTCGAGGGCCGGTCGATCCGTTTCCGCTCATCGGTCTCCTCCTGTTATCGGCGGCGGGCCGCTCCCCACACTTCCACGATAGTGGCAGCACGTCCGGTTGGCGGCATAGTGTCTCGCCATATTGTGCGCGGTATCGGCTTCACCGGGCTTCCCAGCGAGAGACCGCGAGCCCGGCAGATCAGCGATCCGCCGGGCTCGTGATGCCGCGATACGTTCGTTACTTGCCGGCCAGCGCCTTGTTTACCTCATGGGAGAGGGCGGCGTAGGTGTGTACTCCCATCGAGGCGAAGCTGACCTTGCCCTGCTTGTCGATGATGTACAGGCCCGGGTACGAGTTGACGCCGTACTGGTTGACGGTGGCGAATTTGGGATCGACCAGCGCCGGATACGTTGCCTTGAACTGTCGCGCGTACCAGGCCAGATCGCCCCGGTCCGCCAACCGCAGGTCGGTCCGGTTGCTGGTGTCGTAGTCCTTACCATACGGGTTCGCCAGGACGGTCCAGACGCGCACCCCGCGTGACTCGTAGGTGTTCGCCAGCCGCTCGATTGTCGGCGCTTCCGCCTGGCAATTCGGGCACCAGACCGCGAAGAACTCGAGGAAGACAACGTGTCCGCGCTGCGAGGCCAGGTTGTATTTCAGCCCCAGCACATCCTTCAAGGTGAAGTCGGGGGCCTTCTGGCCGACTTGAAGCAGGGAGGACGCCGGATTTAGCGCGTTGGGGTCAGTAAGACCCGGTTTGTTCTGCACCGTGCTGTTGGTGCTCGTGATCGCGTGGATCACAATGGCGAGCACGATCGCGAGTGTGACGATCCCCCCGATGATGGAGGCGGTTGGTATCCGCCTCTGGTCGGTCCGGGTGCGGCGGCGGGCGCCCGGTTGCGCCTCTCGCTCCGCCGCGCGCCGTTGCGCTCGCGTCTGCCTGGATGTGTTGACAGGGGGTACTGCTCGATCCTTCATTTGATAACCTCACCACTTTCATGTCCGCGGACGCCGAGCGATCGCGGATAGCTGCACCATCGACTGTACGGAGGACCAGACACGGGCGGTATCAGGCCCGGGCCCGATATTTGCGCTTCTTGGTACCGACTTTGCGGTCGCTCGGCGTGGGCGCGGGTGGTGTCTCACGCCGGCCGCGCAGATAGCCGTCGAGTGAGAGCGCGCCGGCTCCGTACACCACCAGGGCGGCGGCCAATGCCGCCAGCATGATGTCGCGGATCAGATCCCACCAGGTGATCGTCTCCCCGCCGCTGAGGAAGGCCAGGATGGGATTGGCGCCGCCGCTGCTACCAAAGCATCCACAGGCATGATTGGTGTCGCCGGTCGCCAGCGACTTACCGAGCGCGACGATGAACATCCCGAGCATCAGGAACGCTCCCGCTGCTGCCAGTCGCGTCATGTAGCCCAGCAACAGGTAGGCCGCGACCGCTATCTCCAGCCACGGAACGAGGAACGCGAACGGCAGGACCAACCCCGGTGGCAGGAGATGGTAGGTGCGCACCGCGTCGGCGAACGCGCCAGGTGCCTGCACCTTGTCCACGCCCGCGATCAGGAAGATACCGGCAAGAACGAGTCGGGCCCCCAGGAGTAGCTGGGGGCCGACACGTCGGAGAGTGATTGCGTCAAATGACATGGCACGGACACTGTAGCGGGCCAGGGGGAGCGGTTCCCATCGGGTGCAGACCCGATATTTTGGTGGGTTGAGGACCCGAGGTCACCGGGTCCTCAACCCAATCGATTTCATCCGTGAAACGACCAAATATCAGGTCTTCGCCTGATCCTTGCGACTACAAAATCGCCGTACAGTGAGACCGAAGTTCGATGAGCTTCGTTGAAATGCTTCGCAGGAGGTTTAAGAAACCATGACACGCGAGATTCGCTGGAGAATCCTCACCCTCCAGGTGGTCGTCATCGTCGTCCTCGCCTTCGCCGCCGGCGTTGGCTTCTGGGCGCACAACTTCACCCACGACCAGGTGACCAGCCAGCTCAAGGAGCAGCAGATCACCTTCCCCGCTGCCAACAGCCCGGAAATTACCGCGCTGCCGGCGGCTGATGCCAGCGCCATGAAGCAGTATGCTGGTCTTCCGATGACAACGGGCGATCAGGCACGGGTGTGGGCCGAAAACTTCATCGCCGTCCATCTCAAGAACATCGGTATGGATCCCAAGACCAAGATCTCCCATCCGTATGACTACTGGAGCGGTCTGGCGATGAGCACCAAGAACCCCGCGCTGGCCGCCAAGTACGACGGAATCGCCAATACCCTTTTCAAGGGTGAGACGCTGCGGTCGCTACTCAATCAGGCCTGGGCCTTCTGGTTCGTCGGCACCATCGCTCTCTACGGGGCGATCGGCATGCTGGTCGCGGCCCTGGTCGTGTTGGCCGCCTTCCTCTTCGAGCTCGCGGTGGTCCCGCGGCGCGAGGGAGTGGTGAGCCTGAGTAAGAAGCCTGGCTCGTCCTCAGCGGCGGTGCCAGTCTCCTGACGCTCACTGGGAGGGAGGAAGTGACTCACCCCTTCAGGTAGCATAACCTCCCACAAGCAGAGGCTCCGGATTTCGATGAGAAATCCGGAGCCTTCTCATGTTGGCCGGCGAGCTGGTACGTCCTTCCGCCGTGTGGGACGGCTACTGGAGCCGGCCGTTTGCGGATCAGGATCGGAATCCCGCGGGGAAGAAGTGATCGGAAGGGTGATGACGAAGCGGGCGCCGCCGCCGGGCGCCGCCTCTGCCCGCACTGACCCACCGTGCACCGTCACGATACGCCGGCAGATAGCCAGTCCCAGCCCGTGCGATTCACCTGGAGTGCGCGCCGCCGCCACCTGGTAGAACGGCTCGAAGATCCGCTCCCGGTCCGCTTCTGGGATGCCCGGTCCCTCATCCTCGATGACCAGGACTGCTTCCTCTGCTGCCTGTCGGCCGGTGATGCGTACCGCGCCGCCGCGGGGCGACGCTTTCACCGCATTGTCGATGACGTTTCGCACTGCGCGCTGCAGCAGCGCCGGTGCTCCGAGCACCAGGAGATCGGCCGGAATGGAGGTCTCGATGCTCACTTCCCGCTCGGCCGGTGGTGGGTGGCACTGCCGTACAGCCGCCGCCACGATCTCGCCGAGCGACACCGGAGTGGTGTCTACCCCTCGTAGGGCTTCGGCGCGTGCCAGGAGCAGCAAGCCGGCGACGAGATCCTCCATCGTCGCCGCCTGATCGTCGATCACCGCCAGCACTCGCCGGTACTCGTCGGCATCGCGCGGTCGATCGAGCGCCAGGGTCGCTTCGGCGCGGATGACGGCCAGAGGGGATCGCAGCTCGTGCGATGCGTCGGCGGTGAAGCGTCGCTCGCGCTCCATGCCGGATTCGAGCCGCGCGATCATGGCGTTGAAGGTCGAGGCCAGTGCGCTCAGCTCATCGCGAACCGGGCTGTCCGGGACCCGGCGGTGCAGGTCGCTGGTCGAGATGGCCGATGCCACGCTCGTGATCTCGGCGACGGGCCGCAACCCACGGCGTGCCAGGGCGTAGCCGCCGGCGCCGGCCAGGACGAGCAAGAGCGGGCCGGCGCCGAGCAGGATCAGCAGGAGCGCGTGGCGGGCGTCGTCGACCGGCTTGAGGGACTGGTAGACCAGCGCGTAGCCGGCAACCGCTCCACCGTGATAAATCGTTCGAGTGGCGAATCGAGTACCTGCCGCGCTGCGAAATGCATCGCCGGAGGCGGGACTGAGCGGATGGTGGGCGAGCAGGCTCCCGACATCCGGTGGCAGTGTCCCGAGTAGGACATGTCCGCGCGGGTCCAGGAGCACATCGGGAACGAGCGCGTCATCCGAGTTGTCACCGCCGTTCGGCAGCCCGAGGTGCCCATTGTCATCTCGCACCGCGACCGCAACCTGGTTGAGTCGCTGACGCAGAGTGGTATCCAGATTGCTGAGCAGTGCCGATGCCATCACAAAGTAGACGGCGAGCGAGAAGGCGAGGAGTGCCGCGGCGAGCAAGCCGCTGTACCAGATGGTGAGTCTGGCCCGAATGGACAGTTTCACGGGCTGCGCAGTCGATACCCCGCGTTCCGCACCGTCTCGATGATCGAGGGCCCGTCCGGCGAGTCGAGCTTACGCCGCAGCCGGCCGATGTGCACGTCGACGGTGTTCGAGAGACCGGGCAAGCTGCTACCCCAGACGTGGTCTTCGATCATGATTCGAGTTAGAACCCGTCCCGGATTCTGGGCCAGGTAGGCGAGGACCTGATATTCGCGATTGGTCAGCGGAATGGTACGGCCGTCCCGCCGGACCTCACGGGTTGACATATCCAGCTCGATGTCTCCGATGCGGACGCGGGGGAATGCCATACTCGCCGGCCGGCGGGTCACCGCATGCAGCCGCGCCCGAAGCTCGCGGAAGGCGAACGGTTTGCGGAGATAATCGTCGGCGCCGGCTTCGAGACCCAGGACCGTGTCATCCACGCTATCGCGGGCCGTCAGGATGAGAATCGGGGTCGTCACGCCCAGGTCTCGCAGCTCGCGACACACGTCGAGGCCGTTCTTGCCTGGCAGCATGATGTCCAGCACGATGCCGTCGTACTCGATCACCGAGGCCTGAGCCAGCGCGTCGTTGCCGTTGTCGCTCAGGTCAACGGCGTGGCCTTCCTCGCTCAGCCCGCGGTACAGCACGCTTGCCAGGGAGCGGTCATCTTCGACGACGAGTATGCGCATATCGGTGGTTCGCCTGGTTCGATCCACATCCGAGGATCGTCCCATCATCACATAGCCTGATGGACGCCGTATGAAGGAGCGTTCATCTGACCACGTCGCCGGGCGGTCGCCACCTGTGTGCGGTGGAGACGGTGGGATTCTCCGAGCTGCAGAAGGCGGAAGCCGGTGTGATGTGCTGCAGCGTCTTCCTTTAGACGGTCTGACGCCACTCCTCGGGTACACGCACCGCCACGACCTGGGCCCGTGCACACTCTGCACCCGCCGAAAGCAGCCGGCAGCTGATGACGGATTTCCGGCCTTTCGCGTCCTCGACGCGGGCGCGCAGCTCGAGCGGCGGCGCGATCGGGGTCGGCCGTAGGTACGTTACCTGGAGGGAAGCGGTAGCGTACCAGATTGGCGGGTCGCTCTGTATCGACCGCCCCTCACTGCGGTAAGCGGCGGCGATCGCTGTGCAAACGCAGTGGCAGTCAATGACAGTAGCAATGATGCCGCCGTTCACGATGTGCGGTGGCCCGGCCCTGTGCCAGGGCTGAGGCTGCCAGAGGCATACCGCCTCGTCCCCCTCCCACCGGCTCTTCACATGCAGTCCGTGATCGTTGTGGGGCCCGCAGCCCCAGCAGTCGTTGCCGGGGATCATGTCCTGGAACGCCCGATCGTGCATCTGTTGTCGTCCCGGCTGACTCTCCTGAGGAGCGCGCTCTACCATCTCGCTCACAGGGTACCAATTGGCCCGGGGCCGGAAGGCGGTTCACCTCGGAGTGCCCAGGAACACGAATCGAG
>DATGJB010000019.1:0-23573 GCA_035295425.1 Chloroflexota bacterium
TCACCGATTTGACAAGCCGGTTATGGCTCTGTAAGCTGGCTTCTAAGTCAAGAACGATACGACGACGGGAAGAGTACGCCACCGAGGAGCGACCCCAAGAGAGCCGCGTTGCTGCGATGCGGCGTCGCGTTGAGAGGCGGAACAAGGTCCCAGAGTAGCCGGTCGAACGTGGGGTGGAAGCGCCGCCAGTAGGCCGGGCCGGACACAGCCACCGTTACCATGGGCTGGGGTATCGGAGACTTTCGTCTCCCGTACTCGACAAGGCCGTCGCCGTGAGGCGACGGCGAAGATGGGTGGTACCACGGCAGCCTGCCGTCCCGTGCGGACGGCAGGCTCTTTTGTTGTGAGCTCTGTATACAGCGATAGACACGCTACTCCCGACTCACGAGGCATAACCCGGAAAGGAGACCCACGTGCCGATCGACCGGTTTGCCATTATCGACTCGACGCTGCGAGAAGGGGAGCAGTTCGCCAGAACGAACTTCTCGACCGGCCAGAAGGTCGAGATCGCGCTTGCCCTCGACGACTTTGGCGTCGAGTACATCGAGCTGGTGTCGCCCTCAGCATCGCCCGGGTCGTTCCGCGATGCCCGTATCATCGCCGGACTCGACCTCACGGCGAAGGTCCTCACCCACACTCGCTGCCATATGGAGGACGCAAAGCGCGCCGTCGATACCGGCGTATCCGGTATCGACATCCTCTTCGGCACGTCCTCGCTGCTACGGGAGTTCAGCCACGGCAAGGATGTCGACGCGATCATCGCCGCCGCACAGGAGGTTATCGGCTACATCCAGAGCCAGGGCATCGAGGTGCGATTCAGCAGTGAGGACTCCTTTCGGAGCGAGGAGCAGGACCTGCTGCGTATCTATGGGGCGGTAGACCGGCTGGGTGTCAACCGGGTAGGCATCGCCGATACGGTCGGGGTGGCGACCCCCCGGCAGGTCTTCGCCCTCACCTCAGAGATTCGCCATCACGTCGCCTGCGACATCGAATTCCACGGCCACAACGATGCCGGCTGCGCCATCGCCAATTCATTCGAGGCCCTCGAGGCAGGCGCCACGCACATCGACACGACGATTCTTGGGATCGGAGAGCGCAACGGCATCACGCCGCTGGGAGGCTTTCTGGCGCGCATGTACACCATCGACCGCGCGCTCGTCGCCAAGTACAAGCTATCCGACCTGCCGCGCCTCGACCGGATGGTGGCGGACATGATCGGGATCGGCATTCCCTTCAACAACTACATCACCGGGGAGACGGCGTTTAATCACAAGGCCGGGATTCACACCAAGGCGATGCTCAACAATCCCGAGTGCTACGAGATCATCGATCCCGCCGACTTCGGTCTGGAGCGGTCGATCCAGGTGGGGCACAAGCTGACCGGGAAGCATGCCGTCGCGCACCGGGCGAACCAGCTTGGCCTGCGCTTCGGCGAGGTCGAGCTCCACGACGTAACCGCCGAGATCAAGCGACTGGCCGATGCCGGTCCCCTTACCCCGGAGCAGCTGGACCATCTCTTGAGAGATCGGTTGACCGCCTGAGGCGGAGGAAGGAAGAGAACATGGGAACACTGACCGAGGAGATCTTCTCGCGCAAGGTTGGGCGCCGCGCTCGGGCCGGCGAGATCGTCGTGGCGCCGGTCGACTACGCGCTGAGCCACGACAACACCACGCCGATCGCCATCGAGTCGCTGCGCAAGCTGGGCCGCAACGTCTGGGATCCCGAGCGCGTCGTCATCCACTTCGACCATATGGTGCCGGCCCCGACCACGGCAGCCGCCGAGCAGCACCGGGCCATCCGGGCCTGGGTCGCCGAGCAGGGCATCCGGAACGTTTTTCAGGACGGCATCTGTCACCAGGTCATGGTCGAGAAGGGGTTTGTCTTCCCCGGCGGTCTGGTGGTGGGCGCCGACTCGCACAGCTGCACCTACGGCGCGCTGGGCTGTTTCGGCACGGGTATGGGGTCAACCGACGTGGCCGTCATCTATGCCACGGGTAAGTCGTGGTTCCGCGTGCCCGAGACGATCCGCATTACGTTGCACGGCAGCTTTCAGCGCGGTGTCTTCGCCAAGGACGCCTGCCTCGCCCTGGCGCGCGAACTGGATGTTGACGGGGCCACCTACATGGCGATGGAATTTGGCGGTGAAGCCACCACCACCATGGAGATCAGCGAGCGCATGACGCTCGCCAATATGTCTATCGAGATGGGAGCCAAAGCCGGACTGGTCGAGCCCGACGAGCGAACGATCGCCTACCTCCAGCCGCGCGCCCGGCAACCGTTCGAGCCGGTTCACCCCGAGCGGCCGGAGTACGCGCGGGTCATCGAGCTGGATGTGTCCGAGCTCGTGCCGCAGGTGGCCCGTCCGAGTGAGGTCTCGAATGTCGGTCCGGTCACCGAGGTGGAGGGCACGCCGCTCGACCAGGTGTTCATCGGCACCTGTACCAATGGTCGTGTGGACGACCTGGCGATCGCTGCCCGGATCCTCAAGGGCCAGACCGTCCATCCCAATACGCGCCTGATCGTCACGCCGGCGTCGCGGGAGGTCTGGATCGAGGCGCTGCGCCGCGGTTACATCCAGACGCTGGTCGAGGCCGGCGCCCAGGTGACCAACACCGGGTGCGGCCCCTGCATCGGCCGGCACCAGGGCGTGCTGGCCGCCCGCGAGCGCGCCCTCACCACGCAGAACCGAAACTTCAAGGGCCGGATGGGCGATCCAACGTCGGAGATCTATCTCGGCAGCCCGGCGACCGCCGCTGCCTCGGCGCTCGCCGGCCACATCGCCGATCCGCGCCCGTACCTGATGTAGAGAGGAGAGTGCCATGGGACGCGCCTGGAAGCTCCACGACAATGTGAATACCGACGAGATCATTCCCGGCCGCTACAACATGACGACCGACCGCGCCGCGCTTGCCGAGCACTGTCTGTGCGAGGTGCGCCCTGACTTCCCCGGCGGCGTGCGTCCCGGCGACGTCCTGGTCGGGGGCCGGAATTTCGGGTGCGGCTCGTCGCGCGAGCACGCCCCCATCGCCATTCAGGCGAGTGGCGTCAGCGCGGTGGTTGCGCCAAGCTTCGCCCGAATCTTCTACCGGAACGCCGTGAATATCGGCCTGCCGGTTCTCACGTGTGCCGATGCCGGCCGTATCGAAGAGGGCGATACTCTGGACGTGGACGCCGCGGCGGGGATCATCAGGAACCGCACGCGCGGCGAGGAGTACCGTGCCGAGCCACTGCCGCCCTTTGTCTCCCGCATCGCGGAGGCCGGAGGGATCCTCGAGTTCATTCGCCGCTACGGTTGGGAGGGTGTGGCATGACGAGAATCGGCATCCTCTACTCACGGGTCCGCGTCGAGGAGAAGCTCCTGTTTGACGAGTTCGAACGGCGCGGGGTTCCGCTGACACGCATCGACGACCGCGAGATCGTGTTCGAGCTCGGCGGCCGGACAGATCGCTCTCGCCTGCCCTACGACATGGTGCTGGAACGCTGTATCAATCACTCGCGAGCGCTCTACGGCCTCAAGCTCCTCGAGGATGCGGGGATCAAGACCGTCAACACGTACCGGGTGGCCGATACCTGCGGCAACAAGATCCTGACGTCGAGCGCGCTGGCCCGCGAAGGCGTTCCCGGTCCACGCACGCTCATCGCCTTCACGCCGGAATCGGCGCTCCGCGCAATCGAGGAGGTCGGCTACCCGGCCGTGCTCAAGCCGGCCGTTGGCTCATGGGGCCGGCTGCTCTCACTGGTGAGTGACCGCTACGCCGCCGAAGCGATCCTCGAGCACAAGGAGATACTCGGCTCGTACCATCACTCTATCTTCTACGTCCAGGAATTTGTTCCGAAGCCGGGGCGCGACATCCGATCATTCGTGGTCGGGGACGAGTGCATCTGTGCCATCTATCGCTATTCGGGCCACTGGATAACCAACACTGCCCGTGGCGGCCGGGCCGAGAACTGCCCGGTTACCGACGAAGTCGCCGCCCTATCGCTTGCCGCGGCACGAGCCGTGGGAGGTGGAATACTGGCCATCGACCTGCTGGAAGCAGACCGAGGACTGCTGGTCAACGAGGTCAACTACACAATGGAGTTCCGCAACAGCATCGACACCACCGGCGTGAACATACCGGCGAAGATCGTGGACTACGTGGTGCGACAGGCACGAGAGAGTGCCGATCGGCGCGGGAGCGCCGCCTGACCGTGGACGACGACCGGGCCGTCGAGCTGCTCGAGGCCATGCTGCGCATCCCCAGCCTGTGCGGCGAGGAGGACGCACTGGCCACGATGTTGCTGAAGGCAATGAGCGACGCAGGCTTCGCGGCCTCGCGCGATGAGGTAGGTAACGTCATCGGGCGGGTGGGACCGGCCGGCGCGGCGCGGACGATCGTCGTCCTGGGGCATATGGACACGGTTCCAGGGGCAATTGCCGTGGAGCGCCGCGATGGCGCGCTGTACGGCCGCGGAGCGGTCGACGCGAAGGGGCCGCTCGCCGCTGCTATCGTGGCGGCAAGCCGGGCACGGACCGCGCTTCGCGTCACGGTGATCGGCGCGGTCCAGGAGGAAGGACCGTCACTGGGCGCGCGCCACCTGGCAAGCCTTCCGGCACCGGACTTTCTCATCATCGCCGAGCCGAGCGGCTGGGACTCAGTCGTACTCGGCTATAAAGGAAGCCTTCGCTTCACCGTCCGGATCACTCAGCCCGCGTCGCACTCGGCCGGCCGGGAACCGACCGCCGCCGAGCGGCTGGTGGCGTTCTGGAACGAGCTGTCGGCGTGGTGCGCGGCGCAGAGCCCGCCACGAGACGATTCCGCCGACAAAGGAGGATTCAACCACCTCACGGCGACATTGATCGCCGTGGCCTCGTCCGGCGACGGGCTGCGGGACGAAGCGTCGATGCGGATCGGTCTCCGGCTGCCACCCGGCATCTCGATCGAGATCGCGCGGCAGGGCGCGGAAGCCCTGCTGCCGCAGGGTGGCTTTGACTTCCAGCCCGGAGAAGAGGCCGTCCGGTCCGGGAAGGGCACGCCCCTGGTCGCGGCGTTTCTGCGGGCCATTCGCTCCCAGGGCGGCACGCCGCGCTTCAAGGTCAAGACCGGCACCTCGGATATGAACGTCGTCGGGCCGGTTTGGCGATGTCCCATGGTGGCGTACGGTCCGGGAGACTCAAACCTCGACCACACTCCGAACGAGCATATCGTGCTTGACGAGTATCTCAGAGCGGTTGGCGTGCTCCGCGGTGTGCTCGAGGGGATCTAGCAGCATGGAGACGCTTGTCATCAAACTGGGCGGCAGCAGGGGGATCGACGTCGAGCGCTTCCTCGCCGCGCTCGCGCGCCTGGAGACGCCGTTCGTCCTGGTGCACGGCGCGAATGCCGAGCTCGACGACCTGATGCGCCGCCTGGGTGTCGAGCCGCGTCTCGTCACCTCGTCCACCGGCCAGGTCAGCCGCTACACCGATCGCGCGACCATGGACCTCTTCCTCATGACGTACTGCGGCCGCGTGAATAAGCGCATCGTCGAGGCGTTGCAGCAGCAGGGACGGCGTGCGGTCGGCCTCTCGGGGATGGACGGGATGATAGTGCGGGGACGCCGCAAGCCGCGCATTCGGGTGGTGGAGAACGGTAAGTCTCGCGTGCTCGAGGGCGACTATGCCGGTTCGATCGAGTCGGTTGATCCCACTCTGATTCAACTGCTGCTCGCCAACGGCTCCATTCCGGTGCTCACTCCTCCGGCGGTGAGTGACGAGGGCGAGGCAATCAATGTCGACGGCGACAAGCTGGCCATGGAGCTTGCCGTCGCGCTGGCAGCGACGCGACTGATCATCTTCTCCAATACCGCGGGACTGCTCCGGGACCTCGACGACCCGTCGTCGACCGTCCCGATAGTTGAGGTCGAGGAGCTGGATACGTACCTTGCCATGGCGCAGGGTCGCATGAAGAAGAAGGTGCAGGCGGCTGCCAACGCGGTGCGTCGGGGTGTTGGCGAGGTAATTCTGGCCAGTGCCAATGCCGCCGATCCAATCGAGAGCGCGCTCCGCGGGAGCGGGACGCATGTAGTTGTAAGGAACGAGCTATGAGCAGTGAGGTGGAAACGACCGAACAGATCGAGACCGACTATCAGATTCCCCTCTATAAGAAGCGCGATCTGGCGCTGGTGCGCGGCGAGGGAGTCTACCTCTGGGATGCCGAGGGACGTCGCTATCTCGACATGATGAGCAACTACGGCGTCGCCGTGCTGGGGCACAGCCATCCCGCCGTCACTGACGCTCTCGTCGAGCAGGCGAAGACCCTTCTCAGCTGCCATCAGAGCTTTTACAACGACGCTCGCGCCCGCTTCATCCAGGTCCTCGAGCGCCTCCTGCCGGACGGCCTGCGCCGCATCAGCTTCGCCAACTCCGGCGCAGAGGCGGTGGAAGCCGGCCTCAAATACGCCCGTGCCGCGACCGGCCGGTCGCGAATCATCTCCACCAAGCGCGGCTACCACGGGCGTACCATTGGCGCCCTTTCCGTCACCGGCGAGCCCAAGCACCGCGGCCTCTTTGAGCCGCTGCTCGCCGGTTGCGAGCAGGTCGTGTACGGTGATGACGCCGCGCTGGCGAGCTGCATCGAGGGTGCTGCCGCGTTCATTGTCGAACCGGTGCAGGGCGAGAGCGGCATCCGTCCCGCCCCACCCGGCTATCTCGAGCGTGTCCGTGAGCTATGCGATCAGACCGGGGCGCTGCTGATCCTCGACGAGGTACAGACCGCGTTTCGCACCGGCCGGGCCTGGGCCTGGGAACACTCGGGCATCCAGCCCGATATCATGGCGCTCTCCAAGCCGCTGGCCAACGGTCTCCCGATTGGCGTGACGGTAGTCGCCGATCGCGTGGCCGGCGCCATACCGCCCGGCAGCCACGGCACGACCTTTGGCGGCAATCCGCTGGTTTGCGCCGCCGCCGCGGCCACCCTCGAGGTGCTCGCCGGGCCGGGCTTCAACGACCATGTGGCCGAGATGGGGACGCTTTTCGTGGAGCGGCTGCGCGCCATCCGCAACCCGCTGATCCGGGAGGTGCGCGGCGCCGGCCTGATGATCGGCGTCGAGCTCAAGCGCAATGCCTCGCCGGTCCTGCAGCGCATGCAGATGGACGGTGTGCTCGCCATCCCGGCCGGCAGCACGGCGGTACGCTTTCTCCCACCGCTCATCGTCGAGCAGGAGCAGGTGACGCAGGCCGCCGAGGTGCTTGAGCGCGCCCTGCAGGACGTTGCAGCAAGCTGAGCGCTTGCTCGCCGTCCGGTTCAGTGAAGGTTTCCAACCCCTCCGGAGCCGGGCATGGGGGTGCCGACATGACACCTTGACCACACCTATTGGTGTATGGATGTAGGACTGTCGGTGGCGAACTGGATAGCATCCTGTATGAGAAGGAAATGAAGGAGGCCGATTATGGAAGCTGAGTGCCCCGAATGCGCCGCCGTCATCGCGCTGGGCAATCCCGAGCGCGGTGAGATCATCGAGTGTCCGGAGTGCGGTGTTGAGCTCGAAGTCGTCAGCGTCGATCCACCGCAGCTGGCTCCTGCGCCGGAAGAGGAGGAAGATTGGGGAGAGTAACCGCTTCGATCGCCGGCGGCTCCGGCTACACCGGGGGCGAGCTGCTCCGGCTACTGCTTGACCACCCCAATGTCGAGGTGGCGCAGGTCACATCGGAGCGCCGGGCGGGCAAGCGGGTGACCGGTGCTCACCCGAATCTCCGCCGGCGCACCGACCTGAAGTTTGCCTCGGTCGACGACCTCGAGTGTTCTGACGTGCTCTTCCTGGCGCTACCCCACGGCGCCTCCGGGGCACAGATAGAGCGCTTCATCGATCGTGCTGCCGTTATCATCGACCTCAGCGCCGACTTCCGGCTGCGCGAGCCAGCTGACTATCCGCGCTGGTACGGCCACGAGCATCCGCATCCGGAGCTCCTTGCCGATTTCGTCTACGGCATCCCCGAGCTGCACCGGGAGGAGATGCGCTCGGCGAATCGCATTTCGAGCGCGGGCTGTCTCGCCACCGCCGCCATCCTGGGCCTGTACCCGCTTGCCCGCGAGGAGTTGATCGACCTGCGGCGACCGGTCGTCGTCGAGGTGAAGACCGGGTCTTCCGGCGCCGGCGCCGAAGAAGGCGCTGCCTCTCACCATCCCGAACGAAGCGGCGTCATGCGCTCCTTCATGCCTACCGGCCACCGCCATACCGCCGAGGTCGAGCAGGAGGTGTGCGGACGCTCAGGCGCGCCCTGCGTCTCTTTCTCGGCGACGGCGGTCGAGGCGGTGCGCGGCATCCTGGCTACCTGCCACGTCTTTCTCAACCGCGAGCTTACCGAGCGGGATCTCTGGCAGACCTTTCGCCGGGTGTATGGCTCCGAGCCGTTTATTCGGCTGGTCAAGGAGAGCGGCGGGCTGTACCGCTATCCCGAGCCCAAGATTCTCAGCGGCAGCAACTACTGCGATATCGGGTTCGAGCTCGACCAGCGCAACGGCCGGGTGGTAGTGATGGCGGCGCTCGATAACTTGATGAAGGGCGCGGCCGGCCAGGCGGTGCAGGCGATGAACATCCGCCTCGGGTTTGCGGAGGACGCCGGGCTGGGCTTCGCTGGTTTACATCCGATTTGAGGGCTGCGTCGGGAATGGGAAGGTCCCAACCCGGCACTATGGGCATACGATAGGCGCGCATCCACTGGCCCTTGCCCCCTGATGTTGACTCCTCCTGGAAGGCGAGAACCTCATCCCTCATGCGCTATCCCTTGACGTTGTTCAGCACAAGCGTTGTGGGCGAGCATTGCCCGCGGGGAGGGCGCGACACTGCCGGCACTATCGTGTGGAGAACCGGCGGAGCGATCCAGGCTGTTGTGCGATCCATTCGACGACTATGCTCCACGGGTTCGGTTGCTTTGTGCCACCTCATCTGGTACTTTTAATCAAGCAGGTGGCGAAAAGCACCGACTGAACTGGCACTATAGATCGGTTACCTGACAGAAGGAGTTGTCGAATGGACGAAGCGCAGGTCAAGATACTGCACATGGTGGCGGACGGCACGATCACTCCGGAGCAGGGAGGCGAGCTGCTCGATCTCGTGGACGAGGAGCAGCCGGAGCCGGCTCCCGCTGCCGGCTTCGTGCGCCGCTCGTCACCACGGCGGAGCGCCGGTCAGTCCGGTGTGTCACAGGAAGCGATCAGAAGGCTGACCGAGGCCAGCATTCACGGAGTCAATGCCGCCTTCATCCGCGAGCTGGGAGAACACGGAATCAGCGATCTCTCGCTCGAAGAGCTCATCGAGCTTCGCGTCCACGGCGTCAGCGGCACATTCATTCGCGAGATGCGCGAGCTTGGCTTCGACCATCTCACGGCAAAGGAGCTCGCCGAGCTGAGCATCCACGGCATCAACGCCGACTTCGTACGTGAGATGGTCGATCTGGGATTCGTCGATTTGACGCCGGATCAGCTCGCCGAGCTGCGCACACATGGAGTGAATCGTGCTGCGCACGAAGCTGCCGGTGAGCCGGTAACTGCGGACGCCGAAGAGCGATGAAGCGGAGGGTAGGAACATACCGCCTGCTGACGCGCGACCCGGCTAGCGGTGAGCCGCTAATCGTCACTCGCCTGGAGTGCCCGGCGAGCGGCGTGGTGATCGAGGGGGAGTTTGATCTGGGCTGGATCGGGCTCCTCACTCCCGATCAGCTCGACTTCGTCGGTGGGTTGCTGCGCAACCGTGGCAACGTCCAGCGGCTGGCGACCGAGCTCGGCGTGGCATACAACACCGCCCGTAACCGGCTCGACGACATCGTCCAGGCGCTGGGTGGCCCGCCCGACCAGGAAACGGATCAAGTATCACGCGCCGTGGTCCTGGACCGACTCGCAACCCACGAGATCACGCCGGAGGAGGCGATCGTACTTCTGCGCGACCGGTAGGTACGCTGCCTGGCTGGCACACATTATGCATGCCGTGGCGTTGAACAACCGATCCGAGCACCGGTACTCGCCGGACCGCGACTGGCCGGGATCGGTCCCGTTCACGGATGTGAGGATGGACAGCTGGATATTGCGACTGAAAGCCGGATATGACGCGGGCTACTACAAGACCGAAGCTGCGGAAGGAAAGCAGGAGGCCTTCCCCTGGCAGGGGAAGGTATGTAAGGATTGTCCCTTCTGGCTCAATAGCGTGTGCCGGGTCGATGCCGTGCAGCGCTCACCGCACGCGCACACCTGCTCGTATTTCGATCCCTGGAACCGGGACGCGGCGAAGCAGGTGATCGCCGAGCGCATGCGCCAGGCGCGTCGCGCCTGGTGGGATCAGATGGGGCGGTAGCTCCCCGCTGCCGGCCTGAAGACGCCTTCCAGCGCGCCGGCTCAATTCACGATCTCGGCGCCGGCCACCGGCCGAAACGTGTAAAAGACCGGGTCTCGGTACCCGCAACGCGTGAACTCCTCCGCCACGGTCGCCTGCACGGAGTCCACCCGATCCTCCGGCACGAGCGCGATCGCGCTGCCCCCAAAACCGGCTCCGGTAAGCCGGGCGCCGAGCGCGCCCGACTCTGCGGCGGCTGCCACGAACCGGTCCAGCTCCTGTGTGGAGACACCGTAGTCGTCCGCCAGTGACGCGTGTGACGCGAAGAGGAGCCGGCCGAATTCGCCGAAGTCGTCCCGATCGAGCGCCTGCACCGCATCCAGCACGCGCATATTCTCGGTGACGACGTGGCGAGCCCGCTGCTGCTCCAGGCCGGACAGCGACTGCAGGTCGTCGAGGCTCGCGTCACGTAGACTCGCCACACCGAGCGCGCGGGCTGCCGCCTCGCAGGTGGCCCGCCGCTCGTTGTAGCCGGTGGCGGCCAGCGAGCGCTCGACACGGGTGTCGCACACCAGGAGCGAAAGCCGGAAAGACGAGAGATCGAGGGGGACCGACGTGGCGTCCAGCGAACGGCAGTCGATGAGGAGGCAGGCTCCAGCCTCGCAAAGCAGCGAGGCATATTGATCCATGATGCCGCTGTTCACGCCGACGAAGGCGTTCTCAGCCCGCTGACAGAGAGTTGCCAGCTTCCGGCGCGGTATCTGGAGCTGGAACAGCGTGTCGAGAGCCAGCCCCGTCGCCGCCTCGATCGCGGCCGATGAGGAGAGACCCGCACCCTGCGGCACGTCTCCGGCAAAGGCCGCCCGGAACGGTAGCGCTTCTGCTCCGGCGTCACGCAGCGCCCAGAGCACGCCGCTTGGGTAATCGGACCATACCCCTTCCCGCCGGTCGGATAGCGCTCGCATCTCTGCGTAATCCGTCGAGTACAACCGCCCCTCTCCCCGGCCCGCGGCGACGGCAACGCGGCGGCCGATCGCGCACGGCAGCACGAACCCTTCGTTGTAGTCGGTGTGCTCGCCGATGAGATTCACCCGCCCCGGCGCTGATGCCAGCACCACCGGGTCCTCACCAAACTGAGCGCGGTACGCCTCCAGCGCACGCCGCTCGACCTCTCGCACGGTATCCTCCGAGCCATCGGCTATCAGTCAGGAGATTGTAGCCACGCAACCGCTCGCTTCCGGTCCTCGGCGGAGGAACGACCTGCTGGCCGCCGATAACCGATCCCTCCCTCGCCGGTGAATGCTGTCCTCGCATGGATACCGGTTCCTATATACTGCCCCCGGACCCGCAGATCTGCCGATCGCGCTGGATCGATCTGCGGGGAATCTGGGGTTTCGCCCACGATGACTCGAACCACGGCCTGAGCCGGCGCTGGCAGGAACGGGCTTCGAGCGCCTGACGGCTCGGAGCTCCTTACCCGTTATCCCACCGCAATGCACTACCGCGAGTTGTTGCGGGTCTGGCGCAGTACATCGGCGATGACGCCCAGGTCTTTCTCGCCGTAGCCGGCATCGATGCCACGGCGCAACAGCTGCTCGGAGGCTTCGGCAATTGGCAGCCGGAGGCTGGCTTCGCGTGCCAGGTCGAGAACCAGGGTGAGGTCCTTGTCGGCGAGCAGCAGCGTCCACCAGCCGACGTGATCACCCTCCAGCACATCATCCAGGCGTGCCTGGACTCCCGGCGCCACGGCAGGGCTTCCGCCGAAGACCGTGCGCAGCGTCTCGTTGGGCAGGCCCAGAGCCTGGGCCGTGATGACCGCCTCGACCAGCAGATGCGTACCACCGACCAGAATGAGATTCGAGAGGAGCTTGAGGGTGGTCGCCGTCCCGTTCGGGCCGGTGTAGTAACGAGCGGCCGAGAGGTCATCCCAGAGCGTGCCGAGTCGCTCCACCACGTCTCGGTTACCGCCCAACAGTAGTGTGGCCCGCCCGGCGCCGAACGCCTGCGGCCGGCCCAGAATGGGTGCGTCGACGAATCGCCCTCCGGGCGTGGCGGCGGCGATCTCGCGCGAGGTGGTGGGTGAGACCGTGCTCATGTCGACGAGGACGGTATCCGGGCCGAGCGATCCGGCGACACCACCGTCGAGCGCGACTGCCTTCACCGCGGCGTCATTGCTGAGGAGCGTGAAGACGACCTCCGCGTCGGCGGTCGCCTCCGGCAGCACGCGGGCCTCCTGCGCACCGGCAGCGACCAGATCCCCGACCCTCCCGGCGGTCCGGTTCCACACGGTGAGCTGGTGTCCGGTGTCGAGCAGGCGGGTGGCCAGTGCCGTGCCCATGCTTCCCAGTCCGAGAACCGTTACCTTCATGGCTTTCTCTTTCGAGTGTTGAGCAGTGAGTGGTGAGGTATGAGTGTCATTGTGGCGGTAGTGTGTAGAGGCTTCTGCAACTGGTTCTGGCACCGTCCGACCAGCGCTTCATTGACGGGCGCGGCAAAGACCAATGCAAATGGTCTCTACGGATGCCGGCATGGTTCAACACCATCTGCTCACGCCTTACAGCCCACAACACCTGACTCACAAGAACCCTCGCACCGCCCGCAGGGTGCGTTCGACGCTGGGCCGTGCCAGCCGCTCCAGGGAAGGGGTCGCGGGGAGTGGCACCGGCTCCGCCGTCACCCGCACGATTGGCGCGTCGAGGGAATCGAACGCTTCCTCCACCAGGATCGAGCAGAGCTCGGCCCCCCAGCCCAGCGGACGGGGCGTCTCCTCGACGATCACGAGCCGGCCGGTCTCCTCGAGGCTTTCCCGAACCGTCGCAACATCCAGGGGAACGAGGCAGCGCAGATCGATCACGGTCGCCCGCACGCCATCCTCGGCCTCCAGTCTCTCCGCCGCCTGCAGCGCGGTCCGTACCGTCGCGGCCAGTGCGACGAGGGTCACGTCCGACCCACGCCGCAGGATCTTCGCCTGCCCCAGGGGAAGTACGAAGTCGCCATCGGGCACCTCACCGCTGGTGGCATACAGCTCTTTGTGCTCAAAGAAGATGACCGGGTCGTCGTCTCGAATCGAGGCGGCGAGCAGGCCCTTCACGTCCTCCGGCGACGAGGGCACCACGACCTTCAGGCCGGGAATGGCCATTGCCCAGTTCTCGGTGCTCTGCGAGTGCTGCGCGCCGAAGAACACACCGGCGCCGTTGGCACAACGGATGACCAGCGGCAGGCACACCTGGCCGCCGGTCATGTAGCGCATCTTTGCAATCTCGTTGGCGATCCCATCCCAGCAGGTAGCGAGAAAATCCGAGAACATGATCTCGGCAACCGGCCGGATCCCCATCATCGCCGCGCCCATCGCGGTCCCAACAATTGCCTGCTCCGAGATCGGTGTGTCCCACACGCGGCCGGGCCCGAACCGCTCGAAGAGCCCTTCGGTGGCCTTGAAGACACCGCCCGCCGCCCCGACGTCCTCGCCCAACAGCATCACGGCCGGATCGCGCTCGATCTCCTGGGCGATGGCGGCGGCAACCGCCTGGCGATAGGTCAGTTGCGCCATGCGGTGTCATCCCGGCAAAAGACATCGGTAAAGAGCTGCTCCGAACCGGGGTCGGGGGAGGCGAGCGCCTGCTCGGCCGCCCTCTCCACCTCGTCGACAACCGCGGTCTCAATGCGCGCCAGATCGTCCTCCGACCAGCCCTGACTCACCAGCCGCTTCCCGAACCGCGCGATAGGATCGCGGGCCAGCCATTCCTCGAGCTCACCGGACGGGCGATAACGCGCCGGGTCGGTACGGGAATGGCCCTTGTGGCGATAGGTGATAGCCTCGATGAGGGATGGACCCCCGGCGCTTCGCGCTCGTCCCGCCGCGTCCTGGACGGTCTCGTACACCTGCTCCAGATCGTTACCGTCGACGACCACCGGTTCCAGCCCGTAGGCGGCGGCGCGATCGGCCGCCGGACGCGGCACGGCGGTGACGTGGGCAATCGGCGTGAACTCCATGTAGAGATTGTTCTCGCAGAGGAAGATGACGGGAAGCTGCCAGACGACGGCCAGATTCAGCGCCTCGTGGAAGGCGCCGATATTCGTGGTTCCATCGCCGAAGAAGCAGACCGTGACGTTGTCGGTTCCGCGCAGCCTGGCCGCCCAGGCGGTGCCGCAGGCGATGGGCAGGTGGGCGCCGACAATGGCGTAGGAGCCGTAGTGCCCATGCTCGACGCTGGTCAGGTGCATCGAGCCACCCTTTCCCTTGCACAGCCCAATCCCACGGCCGAAGAGCTCGCCGAAGGAGGCCTCGAGCGAGGCGCCCCGCGCGATGACATGGTTGTGGCCGCGATAGGTACTGAGGCTACAGTCTCCCGGCTTGAGGGCGGCGGCGGCGCCAACCGCGACGGCCTCCTGGCCAACACCCAGGTGCATGGTGCCGTGAATGAGATCTTTCAGGAAGAGCTCGTAGGCCTTCTCCTCGAAGTGACGCAGCCGCAGCATCGACCGGTAGGCATCTTCCGGTGAGGGGATGCGGATGCCGGTGCCGCCTGGCGCCTCCCTGACCACCGTCACTCCCCCACCGGCACGGCAACTCGGTCGCCGGCGGGCTGCGGCGCCGGTTCGACGGCCGGCGCGGCCGGCGCCTCCATCTCGTCGCTCCAGCGGGGATCGGCGCCGTCCGATAGGCCGGAGAGCGCCTGCCTGGCAGTGTAGTAGCGCGCGCCTGCGACCAGCAGCTCGTCGGCCGGGAAGCGGGTGATGACCTGGTGCCCGGTGGGCGTCACGACGATCTCCTCCTCGATCCGGGCGGCGGAGTACCCATCGCTGGCGGGCCAGTAGGTTTCGAGCGCGAAGACCATTCCGGGCTCGAGCACAAACTCCTCGTCAAGTGATACCAGCCGGGAGATGACCGGCTTCTCCCAGTTGGAGAGCCCGATCCCGTGCCCGAACTGGAGGGCAAACGCTTCCTCTTCGTTGGCAAAGCCGAATTCCTCGGCACGCGGCCAGACCGCGGCGATCTCCCGGGTGGTCATGCCGGGCCGGACGCGATCGATCGAGGCATCGAGGTAGTCGCGGCAGATCTTGTAGGCCTCGCGCTGCGCGTGGGTCGCGGTGCCGACACAGAACGTGCGGTAGTAGCAGGTGCGGTAGCCGTGGAACGACTGAATGATGTCGAAGAAGGCCTGGTCGCCCGGCCGGATGACCCGGTCGGAGTAGATGTGCGGATGGGGCGCGCAGCGCTCCCCGGAGATGGCGTTGACCGCCTCCACCTGGTCGGAGCCCAGCTCGATCAGCCGCTTGGTGACCAGGGCGACGAGGTCGTTCTCCCGCACTCCCGGGCGCAGGTGCTCGTAGAGGAGATCGTAGGCGGCATCGACCATCATGGCCGAGGTATTGAGGAGATTGATCTCGTCTTCGGTCTTGATCATGCGCGCATCCTGCATCGCCTGCTGAGCGTCCACTACCTGGATCCCCAGTGCCTGCAGCGCGAGCAGGACTGGAAGCTCGATCACATCGGCGGCCACCGGCTCGCCGAGCAACCCGCGAATCTGCAGCTCGTGATGGATCTTGCGCGCCACGCTCTCGGCGATGCCCGACTGCGGCGTCATGGCGCCGCGCATCGTTGAAACGCCGGCCCGCCAGCGGTCCGGGGTGTTCCACGGCGCGTGCAGCCGGTGGCTGGCCGCCGCCGAGCCGAAGTCCCAGAGGAGCGGCGCTTCATCCCGGAAGAGCAGGCAGAAGCGGGCCAGCTTGTCGCGTGCCCACTCGCCGATGGTGGTGCTGGTGATGTATCGGATGTTGTTCATGTCAAAGCACAGGAAGGCGGCGGCATCGGACGCGTTCAGCTGCGCCTGAGCGCGCTCCAGCCGCTGGCGACGCAGGCGATCGAAGTCAATGCGCGCTTCCCAGTCCACTGCCATTGCGCCAAACGACTGGATCTTCACTGTGGCCTCCCCGCCGGCTCCGGGCTTTGCTATGCTGTGTATCAAGAATTAACACCAGCTTATGAACTGAGCCAAGCCATGTCAACCGAGCGCCGGGCGCAGCCGAGCCAGACCGAGCACACGGACCCGGGCGATGGCAGCCGGAGACTGGAGACGGCGAATCGGCCGGATAACGCCCGCATCGCCCTCGATTCGATCGGCCCGCAGCTTCGATCCCTGCGGCTGACCCGCGGCGTCGGGCTCCGTGAGCTGGCCCGCCGTGTAAGCGTGACGCCGTCGCTGCTGAGCCAGATGGAGCGTGGCGCGGTGAATCCCTCGGTTGTCACACTCTTCCGGCTGGCCGAGGCGCTCGAGACCACGACCGACTACTTCTTCGGCGACGGTCACAGCACGCGCCCGGAGCAGCCGGCCCTTCCGGTGGTGCGGGAGCAGGATCGGGCGCGGATCACGCTGTCGGGCGGCATCTCATGGGAGCGGCTCACCCCGACCGACGAGCACGACTTCGAATTCATGCAGTGTGTGTACCCGCCGGGCGCGACCTCGGCGCCGGACATGCAGCAGCATCCTGGCCGTGATTACGGCATCCTGCTCGAGGGGCAACTGGATATCGACGTGGGGTTCGCCACCTACCATCTGGAGCCGGGAGACTCGATTGCCTTCGATGCCAGCCTGCCGCACCGCCTGACCAATACTGGGTCCGTTCCGGCCCGCACCATCTGGGTCGTGCTGGAACGGCAGCGCCGCGATCACCCGGCGTGATCCGGAGCGCCCGGGTTGATTGCGCGGCGTCGCCGAGGCGTGTATAGTCGGAATTAACGGAGAGACGGAGCACTGCGGATGGCACCGGACGAGCGCGTGCGCGTCGCGATCGAGAACTGGTATCCGAGATTCGTGGCCAACGGCGTCGATATCAACGACTTCCAGCGCATCACGGCGGGAATCGAGCGCTGGGATGACTGGTGCCGGAGCTGGTGCGACTGGGGTGCGATGCACGCCTGCCTGGGGGACGAGGCTGAGGCCGATGGCTTCTACCGGTCGGCGGCGCAGCACTTCTGGCAGGCGGCGATGCTCTACCACTTTGGCAAGTTCATGTTCTTTCACCGGCCGGACGAGCACCGTCGCGCCCACGAGCGCACGGTAGCGCTGTACGACCGGGCACTGCCGTACTTCGATCCACCGGCCCAGCGGGTTGAGATCCCCTACGAGGAGGGCGCCTCGATTCTCGGGATCCTGCGCAGGCCGGCGCACGTCACCCGTCCGCCGCTCGTCGTTCTGATACCGGGATTGGACTCGGTGAAGGAGGAGCTGCACGCCTACGGCGAGGATTTCTTGCGGCGTGGCATGGCGGTGCTGGCCATCGACGGCCCCGGGCAGGGAGAGCTGGAGTTCCGGTTCCCCATGCGGTATGACTACGAGGTCCCGCTGGGCGCCGTCCTGGACTGGGTGGAGCAGCAGCGCGACCTGGATGCACGCCGGGTGGGCGCGATGGGCGTCAGTTTCGGCGGCTACTACGCGCTGCGGTCGGCGGCCTGCGACAGGCGCCTGCGGGCGGTGATCGCGATTGCCATGGGGTATCGATTCGTCGACTATTTCGATCGCGTGCCGATTCTGACCCGCGAAGCGCTGATCCATCGGCTGCATGCCGGCGATGCGGAGCAGGCGCGGCAGCGGCTGGAGCGCTTCGACCTCCACGGGTTGATGAACCGGCTCGGCGCCCCGGCACTGATCGTCATGGGGCGCCAGGACCGGCTCTTTCCGGCCGAGGCGGCCGAGGAGATGGTGCGGGACGCGGGAGGTGAGGCAACGCTACTGATGTACGAGGAGGGTAATCACGTCTGCAATAACATTCCCTATAAGTATCGGCCCAAGCAGGCCGACTGGATGATGCGCCGGCTGAGCGCGTGAGGAAATCTGTCCCGGTAGCACACGAGAAAGGAAGCGAGGACATGAAAGCCCCATCCGTACTTGCCCGAAGCAGCAGGTGGTTCCTATCGGGTGCCTTGATCGCTGGTGTAATGCTGGGTGTCGCGGCAGCGCCGAGCCAGGCAGCGTCCCCGGCGGCCGGTCCCCCGATCAAGATCGGGTTCTCGGTGTCACTCTCCGGCGACTTTTCCAGTGACGGCCAGGCGATCTTGCAGGGCTACCGGCTGTGGGCGGCCGACGTCAACAGTCATGGTGGTCTGCTCGGGCGCAAGGTCCGCCTGATCTACTACGACGATGCCAGCTCCACCACCCAGGTGCAGACCGATTACACCAAGCTGATCACGTCCGACAAGGTGGATCTCACCTTCGGCCCCTTCTCCACACTGCTGACCATCCCTGCCACTGCGGTAGCGCGGCGCTACGGCTACGCCTTCCTGGCGCCGGCCGGTGGTGGTCCGCTCGTCTTCCAGCAGAACTTCCACAACTTCTTCTTTGTGCAACCTTCGCCGGTCGCTCGGAACCTGGTTAGCTTCACGCACTGGCTGCTGACGCTCCCCAAGAGCCGGCGGCCGACCACCGCGGCCTACGTCACGATCGACGACCCGTTCGCCAAGCCGGAGGTCGACACCGCCCGCGGTATCCTGTCACGCCACGGCGTGAGGTCCGTCTACTACACGGTAGTCCCCAGTGAGGTCACCGATTTTCAGCCGATGGCGTTGAGCGCCGCCCATACGCACGCCCAGCTGGTGGTGATTGGCTCGCCCGGTCCCGATCTCTCGATCGCGCTGATCAACGGCTTCAAACAGCAGCATTACAACCCGAAGGCGATCATCGCGACCTCGGGGCCCGACCAGGGGAAGACGTTCTCCAAGGCGGTTGGCCTCCGTAACACCGAGGGCATCATGGTGCCCGAAGGGTGGTGGTACGGGGCGAAGACGTACCAGAACACGCGCTTCATCAGCGAGTACCTCCGGACCTACCACGGGACGGTGGCCGACATCAGCCAGGACACGCCGGAAGCGTACTCGGTTGGCCAGGTGGCGCAGCAGGCGGTTACCAAGATTGGATCGCTCGACAACGGCAAGCTCATCGCCGAGCTGCACCGCGGCACCTTCCAGAGTGTCCAGGGACCGATGCGCTTCGACAGCGCCGGCCGGCCGCAGGGCGAGTCGTTCATCGTGCAATGGCGGAACGGCAATACCGTTCCGGTGTACCCGGCCCAGTACGCCGTGAAGTCGGTGGAGTATCCCAAGCCGCACTGGCATTAATGGATCTGATCTACGGCGCGATTGTCACCGGCATCCTGACCGGAGGCGTCTATGCACTGATGGCCTCCGGTCTGACGCTGGTGTTTGGCGTCATGGACATCATCAATGTAGGGCAGGGGGCGCTGGTAATCCTGGGCGCCTACCTTGCCTACGCGCTGGAGCAGCATCTCCATCTCGACCCGTTCCTCAGTCTCCTCCTGACCATCCCCGCGCTCTTCCTGGTCGGGGTGGTCATCGAGGTCGCAATCATCCGGCGGCTCAAGCGCGACCGCACCATGCTCTCAATCCTGGTCACCTTCGCGGTGGCGCTCATCATCGAGGGCCTGCTCACCCTCTTCTTCACCACCAACCTGGTGAAGATTGACGCCTGGTACGTCGATAACTCGTTTCCGGTCGGCAGCGTCTACGTCGCGTACATCTACCTCTTCGGCTTCATCCTCAGCGTGGTGCTGCTGGCGGCCCTCTGGGCGTTCCTCTACCGCACCAAGTTCGGCCAGGGGATTCGCGCCACGGTGCAAAACCGTACCGCGGCCGAGCTGATCGGTATCAATGTGGCCCGTGTGGAAACGATTACCTTCGGCATCGGCGTCTCGCTGGCCGCGGCGGGAGGGATGGTCTACGGCGCCATCAACACCTTCAACCCGGTGAGCGCCTACGACCTGATCTCGCGCCTGCTGGTCATCATCATTCTGGGAGGCATGGGTAGCCTCTTCGGCGCTCTGGTGGCGGCGCTCTTCATGCTGATCGTCGAGGACGTAACCTCCGTCGTCTGGTCGCCGGTGTGGGCGACGCTCGTCTTCTATGTCGTCCTTGCCGCCGTCTTGCTGGTGCGGGCGCAGGGTGTGTTCGGCAAGGTGGCAACGAGGCGGCAATGAGGATTGCCGCGCGTCTGGCGGGACTGGCCGTCCTGCTCGCCATTGCCGTCGTCGTGCCGCAAGTAATCAACAGCCCGCTGTCGATGACGATGGCGGTCTTCACGCTGCTGTTCGCCATCATGGCGACCGGCTGGAACGTCCTGGGCGGCTACACCGGGTACATCTCGCTGGGCCACGCCGCCTTCTTCGGGATTGGCGCCTACGCGCTGACGCTGCTGGGCCAGCACGTTCAGGTCTCGAGCGGCTACGAGCCATTCTTCCTGCTGCCGGTGGTCGGCCTGATCGGCGCCGCCTCTGCCGTGCCGCTGGGGATCATTACGCTGCGCACCCGGCGCCACGTCTTTGTCGTCCTGACAATCGCCATGCTGTTCATCGGTCAGCTGCTGGCGACCAACTTGCGGGACCTGACGAATGGATCGACCGGGCTGAGCGCGCCCGCCGCCCCCTGGATGGGCTCGGCCTTCAACCCGCCGTTCTACTACGCCGCCCTCATCGTCCTGGTTGTCGCGGTCGCCGTCTCGTGGTGGATCCGGCAGTCGAAGTTCGGCCTTGGACTGCGCGCGCTTCGCGATGACGAGGACCGCGCGCTGGGGCTTGGGATCAACGCCGGGCTCGCCAAGCTGGTGTGTTTTGTCGTCGCTGCCTTCTTCATCGCCATCGCCGGCGGCATCTACGCCTACTTCCAGACCTACATCTATCCGCAGGTGGTCTTCGACCCGCTGGCCGACCTCGCCATGGTCCTGATGGCTTTCACCGGCGGCGTCGGAACCGTATCGGGGCCGGTGCTCGGCGCCCTCCTGATCGAGCCGGCGCACGAGTATTTCGCGTTCACCTACGGCGGCAACGGCCTCTACCTGATTCTCTACGGGACGCTGTTCCTGGTGGTCATCCTGCTGCTGCCGCAGGGCGTCATTCCGACGATCAGCTATTGGCTCGCGCTCTACCGGCAGCGACGCCAGACCGGCGCCGCCGGCCAGATCGGCGGGCAAGTAACCCCGGCGGCGGCCACGCAGCGTGAGCGGGCGGGCGAGCAGCCTATCGAGCAACCGCCGCCCGGCAGCCGGGCCGCCAACCAATGAGTCTGCTCGAAGCCGCCGACCTCGCCAAATCCTTCGGCGGAATCACCGGCCTGAGCGACTGCTGCATTCGGGTTGAGGAGGGAGAGATCGCCGGACTGATCGGTCCCAACGGCTCGGGCAAGACGACGCTCTTCAACGTCGTCACCGGCTACGAGCGGGCTGATGGCGGCGCCGTCCGGATGCGCGGCAAGACGATTACCGGCGCCTCGCCGCGCCGCGTCTTTCGGCTGGGCATCGGCCGCACCTTTCAGCTCACCCGGATCTTTTCCCGGCTCACCGTGGAAGAGAACGTGCACGTCGCGCTGCAGCGGCGCGGTTTCGGGAGGATGCTCCGCCGCTGGAGCTCGGCAGGCGAGCAGGCCCGGGCCGGCGATCTGCTCGAGTTCGTCGGACTCGCCCATCTGCGGTCGCTGCCGGCCGGCAACCTCTCGTACGGCCAGAAAAAGCTGCTGGAGTTTGCCACCGTGCTGGCGGCAGAGCCGCGGGTCATCCTGCTGGACGAGCCGGCCGGCGGGGTCAATCCGACCATGGTCACCTTCCTTGCCGACCGCATCCGGACGCTGAACCAGCAGGGGGTGACCTTCCTCGTGGTCGAGCACAACATGGAGTTCGTCATGCAGCTCTGCAGCCGGATCAGCGTGATGCACCGTGGCACCGTGATCGCCGAAGGACTGCCGTCCGAGGTCCGGAACAATCCCGCGGTGCTGGAAGCGTATCTGGGGGACTGACGGCGTGCTGCTGACGCTGCGCGATGTCTTTGCCGGCTACGGCGGAGGAGATGTGCTGCAGGGGGTCGATCTCGACGTCCCGGAGGGATCGATTACCTGCATCGTCGGCCCGAATGGCGCGGGCAAGTCGACCGTTCTGCGCACCGTCAGCGGTCTGCTCAAGCCGCGCGCCGGTACGATCGTCTTCCGCGACGCCCGGCTTGTCGGGATGAAGCCGCGGCAGATCCTGGAGCGTGGGGTCGTGCAGGTGCCACAGGAGCGGAGTCTCTTTCCCGACATGACGGTGTGGGAGAACGTCAGGATGGGGGCGTTCATCGTGCGCGACAGCGCCCTGGTGAAGCGGCGGCTGGACGAGGTGGCCGAGCTCTTTCCGGTGGTGCGGGAGCGGCGCGGCGATCGGGCCGGGAGCCTCTCCGGTGGCCAGCAGAAGATTGTCGAGTTCGCCCGCTGTCTCATGCTCGACCCGGCGCTGGTGCTGCTGGACGAGCCGTCGATGGGCCTGGATCCGCGAACGCTCAAACAGGTGTTCGAGACGATTGCCGTGATGCGTGATGCCGGGAAGACCGTTCTCCTGGTGGAGCAAAACGCGCGCTCCGGCCTGCGACATGCGACTCACGGCGTGGTGATGGAGAGCGGTCGGGTGCGGCTGACCGGGCCGGCAGATCAGATTTTGCAGAACCCGGAGATTGGCGCGCTCTATCTCGGTGGGGCGCTGCACGCGTAGGAGGATACTCACGGACGAATCGAGAAGGCGGTGCTGCCGTCACACGACGTGCTCGTAGCTTCGGCACCCAGCGTGGGCCGGTCGCCGCGGTAATGGAAGTCACCTACGTCTTCGCCTGTCTGACGGTCGCCGATCGCGACCGCGCTGTGGCCTGGTACGAGCGGCTACTCGGGCGGCCGCCGACCTTTCTGCCGAACGAGGACGAAGCGGTCTGGCAGCTTGCAGCCACCGCATCGCTCTACCTGCTGGTCGACGCGGCTCGCGCCGGACACAGCATCGTGACGCTGGTGGTCGACGACCTGAATGCCACAGTACGGGCGATAGGCGAGCGCGGGATCGCACCCGGGCCTATCGACGAGATCACGGGAGCGGGCCGCAAATCCACAATTCGAGATCCGGACGGCAACGCGGTCTCCATCGTGGAGATCACTTAAGCGCTCAAGGCCCATGTGATCTCGCCAAACGCCGCATCGGCCAGGGCCCGCATCTCCTCGTCGGTACGATCCTGGATGGGGTGCGGCACAAAGACGCCGGCCGGTTCCAGGCCCAGGCTGCGGGACTGCGCCCGCGCCGCGGCGCGGAACTCGGTCGAGGCCACGAAGACGCTCGGGATGCCGCTCGTCTCGAGGGCCAGTATGTCGTGCATACAGCACGACGTGCACGACCCTCAGTCGGCAAGCGCCTCGATTACCACGTCGGCGCCCAGCACGATCCGGCCGCGCAGCTCGGGAGGCAGCACTCTGGTGAAGGTTGGCTTGCGAAAAC